>CALYBN010000092.1 GCA_944414825.1 uncultured Rikenellaceae bacterium | reverse complement strand
TGCGGGAGGCGAACAGAAGAAAAACAAGTTGCAAATTCCATAAAAATAGGATAAGAGATGGAAAATATCGATTGGGGTAGTCTCGGTTTCGGATACCTGAAGACGGACTACAATGTACGATGCTATTACCGCGACGGGAAGTGGAGCGAACCGGAACTCTCCACCGATGAGAATATTTCGCTTCACATGGCCGCAACCTGTCTGCACTACGGACAGGAGGCTTTCGAAGGTTTGAAGGCCTATCGGGGCAAGGCGGGCGACATCCGCCTGTTTCGCGTCGACGAAAATGCCAAACGGCTGATCTCCTCGGGTGAGTATCTGCAGATGGCAGTGCCGTCGGTGGAACTTTTTACGGAAGTCGTCAAGAAGGTGGTGAAAGCTAACGAACGTTTTGTGCCGCCCTATGGTACCGGTGCATCGCTCTATATCCGGCCGCTGCTGATCGGTACGGGAGCACAGGTGGGCGTGA
Organism: uncultured Rikenellaceae bacterium; assembly: GCA_944414825.1. Classification (GTDB taxonomy): domain Bacteria; phylum Bacteroidota; class Bacteroidia; order Bacteroidales; family Rikenellaceae; genus CALYBN01. The sequence continues at coordinate 2,198 of CALYBN010000092.1, read as the reverse complement.
AACCGGCCAAGGAGTACCTGTTCCTGGTATTCGTAACACCGGTCGGTCCCTATTATAAGGAGGGTTTCCGCCCGATCAAGGTGATCATCGACCGCGATCACGACCGGGCTGCACCGCTCGGAACAGGACACATCAAGGCGGGTGGTAACTACGGCGCCAGCATGACCTCCGGTGAGATCGGTCACGAGAAGGGCTATCCGAGCGTGTTGTATCTCGACGCCCGGGAGAAGAAATATATCGACGAGTGCGGCGCGGCCAACTTCTTCGCCATCCGCGACGGAGCCTACATCACGCCCCAGTCGCACTCTGTGCTGCCGTCGATTACCAATAAGAGCCTGCGACAGATTGCGGCAGACATGGGTTTGAAGGTGGAACAGCGCCATGTGGAGGTAACCGAGTTGCCGACCTTTGAGGAGGCCGGGGCTTGCGGTACGGCAGCCGTGATCTCGCCGATCGGCAGCATTTATGATCCGGACAGCGGGCAGACGTATATCTACGGTGACGGTCAGACGGCCGGTCCGTGGTGTACGAAACTCTACGAGCACCTGCGTGGAATCCAATACGGAGAGATTGCCGATCCTTATGGTTGGGTGACCGTCCTCTAGTCGCGGCCGGAAACGATCGGAGAAGAAAAAATGCAGAGACGTCCGGATCGGTCTTACAATCCGGTCCGGACGTCTCGTGCCAAGGAGCGAGGTGGGTGTTACGCTGTTGGAGAATAGAGCTTTCGGAGTTAAAACGATGCCTTGACCGTGCGAAATTCGAAAAAAAACGTATTTTTGCGGAATATCCCAATAGACATTTTATTATAGAATCTGGAAACGATGAATTTTGTAGAAGAACTTCAGTGGAGAGGTATGATCCACGACCTGATGCCCGGAACCGAAGAGGAGTTGAACAAGGGAATGGCAACCGCCTACGTGGGTATCGACCCGACGGCCGATTCGCTTCATATAGGACATCTGGTGAGCGTGATGATTTTGAAACATTTCCAGCGTTGCGGCCATCGTCCCATCGCCCTGGTGGGAGGCGCGACGGGCATGGTGGGCGACCCTTCGGGCAAGTCGCTCGAGCGGAACCTGCTCGACGAGCAGACGCTGCGTCATAATCAGGAGGCGATCAAAGCACAGTTGTCCAAATTGCTGGACTTTGATTCGGACGCTCCCAATGCCGCTATTCTGGTCAACAATTATGATTGGATGAAGAATTTCCGCTTTCTGGATTTTATCCGCGACGTGGGGAAACTCATTACGGTCAACTACATGATGGCCAAGGACTCGGTCAAGAAGCGCTTCAGCGGCGAGGGTGAGGGGATGTCGTTCACGGAGTTTACCTATCAACTTATGCAGGGGTATGATTTCATGTACCTGTATCAGAAATATGACTGCAAACTCCAGTTGGGTGGCAGCGACCAGTGGGGCAACATTACCACGGGGACGGAGTTGATTCGCCGCAAACTGGGTGGCGAGGCGTTTGCCTTGACCTGCCCGCTGATCAAGAAGTCCGACGGGACGAAGTTCGGGAAGACCGAGAGCGGAAACGTCTGGCTTGATCCGCGGTATACGTCGCCCTATAAGTTCTACCAGTTCTGGTTGAATGTCAGCGATGAGGATGCCAAGAGCTACATCAAGATCTTTACGATGCTCGATCGCCAGACGATCGAGGCGCTGATTGCCGAGCATGATGCGGCTCCGCATGAACGTAAATTGCAGAAACGGTTGGCCGAGGAGGTGACTTGCATGGTCCACTCGCGGGAGGAGTACGAAAAAGCGGTTGAAGCTTCGGCGATTCTGTTCGGCGGGGCGACGGCCGATGCGCTGAAACATCTGGACGAGCAGACGCTGTTACAGGTATTCGAAGGTGTACCGCAGTTCCAGGTCCCGGCCTCGGTGATCGCTGCCGGCGTGAACTTTGTCGATCTGTGCGGTGGCGAGTTGCAGGTGTTCCCGTCGAAAGGGGAGACGCGCAAGTTGATCCAGGGCGGCGGGGTGTCGCTCAACAAAGAAAAGGTCTCGTCGGCCGATCGGATCGTGACCGCAGAGGATCTGATTGCCGGCAAATACCTGCTGGTACAGAAAGGAAAGAAGAATTACTACCTGTTGATTGTGCAATAGGTCAGGTGCTGAAGTCGGGTTAATCTCCAAAAGGCGGATATGTTGCGAAGAGAGATCATGATACTGGGGCTGGCAGCTCTGATG
>CALYBN010000091.1 GCA_944414825.1 uncultured Rikenellaceae bacterium | reverse complement strand
GATCGGTCTTGCGTGCGAATAGACTATTTTGCCTCAGAAGTCACTTCCGGAGTTGGGCGTGCCGCCGTGGAGTCGGCCGGTTCCGGTTTGGGAAGCTCTTTGATGAAGCCACGCGAGAAGAGCAGCGGATCGCGTGAGGGCTCCTTGCCCCGGAAGTTGGTGTAGAGCGTCATGCCGTCGGCACTGCCGCCGCGGGAGAGCAACTCCCGGCGCAGACGTGTAGCCAGTTCGCGGTTGAAAATATCGCCGCTCTCGACGAAAGCCTGGTAAGCATCCTTGTCGAGCACCTCGGCCCAGATGTAGCTGTAATATCCGGCCGAGTAGTCGAAGTCTCCGCCGAAGATGTGTGCAAAATAGGGGTAGCGGTAGCGCGGTTCGATCTGGGGCATCAGGCCTCGTTTCTCGAAAAGGGCTTCGTGTTCGAAGGCATTCACGTTGATGGGCGTGTATTCGCTCAGGGAGTGGATATCCATGTCGGAGAGCGATGCCGCGAGGTATTCGGTCGTAGCGAATCCTTGGTTGAACAGAGCGCTCTGCTGGATCTTCTGGATCAGAATCTCCGGGATGACCGCTCCCGAGGAGTAGTGCGAGGCATAACGGCGTAACATGGCCGGTTCTACCGCCCAGTTTTCCATGATTTGCGAAGGCAGTTCGACCAGATCACGCTCCACGTTGAGCAGTCCGTTGTAGGGTACGTCGGTGAAGAGGCTGTGCAGGGCGTGTCCGAACTCGTGGAAAAAGGTTTTTGTTTCGTCCAGATTCAACAGGGCGGGTTGTGTCTCGGTGGGCCGAGTGAAGTTGCAGACGATGTTGATCACCGGATCGATCCGCTCTCCATTCTTATAGGTCCGTTCGCGGAAGGCCCCGCACCAGGCTCCGGCACCCTTGCCGTCGCGCGGGAAGAAGTCGAGGATCAGTACGCCCAGGTGCGAGTTGTCCATGTCGAGCACCTCGTAGGCCATGCACTCGGGGTTGTAGAGCGGGATGTTCAGCGGGCGGAACGTCAGTCCGTAGAGGCGGTTGCTCAGATCGAAAATCCCGGCCCGGACATTCTCCAGCGAAAAGTAGGGGCGCAGCATCTCCTCGTCGAGGTTGTACTGTGCTTTGCGCACCTTTTCGGCATAGTACCACCAGTCCCAACTTTGGAAATCCGCATCGCCGGTCTCTTTCAGCTTTATGGCTCGCATGGAGTCCAATTCGGCTTGAGCGCTCCGTAGAGCCGGTTCCCACAGGGCGTCCAGCAGCGAATAGACATTCTCTGGTGTCTTGGCCATCTGGGCGTCGAGTACATAAGCGGCGTGAGAATCATAACCCAGCAGTCGGGCCCGTTCCGTACGGAGCCGCACCAGATCGTTCACCAGTTGTTTGTTGTCGCTCGAATCGCCGTGGTTGCCCCGTTCGAGGTAGCCTTTGTAGAGCTTTTCGCGCAGGTCGCGGCGGTCGGAGTAGGTGAGGAAGGGTAGCAGGCTGGGCTTGCTGAGTGTGAAGGCATATTTGCCGTCATGCCCTTCGGCCGAGGCTTTTTCGGCTGCTGCGGCGCGGATGTTGCCCGGCAGGCTCTTTATGTCTGCGGTGTCCAATACCAGCAGGAAGTTCTTGTTGTCAACCAGCAGATTGTTGCCGAACCGGACGGCGGCTGCGGCCATTTCACTGTTGATCTTCTTGAGCTGCTCTTTCTGCTGAGGGGCGAGGTTGGCTCCGGCGCGTTCGAACCGTTTGTAGGTTTTCTCCAACAGGCGCATCTGCAGACTGTCCAGTCCGAGTGCCTGGCGTTCCTCGTAGAGCGTTTTGACCTTCTGGAACAGGCCGTCGTTGAGGTAAATGCCGTCGTTGTGGCCGGCCATGACAGGGGCGATCTGCTCCTGCACCTTCAACATCGCATCGTCGGCATCGGCGGCGCATACGAGCGAAAAAACATTGTAGATCGAAGTCAACATTTCTCCGCTGCGGTCGAGTGCTGCGATCACGTTGTCGAAAGTTGGTGCAGCCGGGTTGTTGACAATCGAATCTATTTCGGCGTTGTGCATGCGCATGGCCGAATCGAAGGCCGGCAGGTAGTCGGTGGTTTCGATCTTGTCGAAAGGCGGGACTCCGAAGGGGGTATCCCATTTCTCCAGAAGGGGGTTTTCGCCGGGAGCATGCTTTCGGTTGTTGCATGAGATCATGGTCAGAAGGGATAAAAGCGTCAGGAAAAATGCAGTTTTTCTCATTTTTTGCAGAAATTTACGTTTCTTTGCAAAGTTAATCTTTCTAGTGAGAAAACGGGGTATTCCCTGCTCTTATTTTTGACCGATCAAACAGATGACGTGAGCATGCAACTGTTCTATGCACCCGATATCGAGCCTCCATTCTATACGCTCAACGAGGAGGAGAGCCGCCATTGTGTCCGGGTTCTGCGCCTGGGCGAGGGAGACAGGCTTCACCTGACCGATGGCCGGGGGACGCTTTATACGGCCCGGGTGGTCGATCCCGATGCCCGTCGCTGCCGGGTGGAGGTGGTCGAAAGTTGCCCGGAGTTTGGCCGCCGGAGTTATGCACTGCACATGGCCGTAGCGCCGACCAAGAATATCGAACGGTTCGAGTGGTTCCTCGAGAAGGCAACCGAGGTGGGGTGCGACAGTTTCATCCCGATCGACTGCCGCCACAGCGAACGCCGCATTATCAAACCGGAACGCGAAGTGAGGGTCATCACCAGCGCTGTCAAACAGTCGCTTAAGGCCTATCACCCGGTTTTGGAGCCGATGACGCCGGTGCGGGAACTGATCGAGCGGCCTTTTGTGGGGGTGAAGCTGATTGCCCATTGCCAGCCGCCGTTGGGAAAGCGCAAACTGATACGGGAGTACCTCCGGCCGGGTGATGAGGCGTTGGTACTGATCGGCCCCGAGGGAGACTTCTCGCAGGAGGAGATTGAACGGGCTGTGAGGAACGGTTTTTGTGAGATCACGCTGGGAGAGAGCCGCCTGCGTACCGAGACGGCGGCTTTGGCGGCCGTGATGGCAGTCGCATTCATTAATCAGTAGAAGAGAGGGGACAAACGATATGTTTTTTACACTGTTTTGGTCGTTTCTGAAGATCGGGGTCTTCACCTTTGGGGGAGGCTATGCCATGATCCCGCTGATCGAGCGGGAGTTGATCGACCGCAAAGGGTGGATTGCCCGCGATCGGTTTCTGGAGATGCTCACGCTGGCCCAGTCGGCTCCGGGTCCCATTGCGCTGAATACGGCGGTTTTTGTCGGCTATTCGAAAGATAAGATGCGAGGTGCGGTGGCAGCGGCGCTGGGGGTGATTGTGCCGTCGTTTGTGATCCTGCTGCTGATCGCGATTTTTTTCACAGACTTCAAGGATAATCACGTGGTGGAGGCGATGTTCAAGGGGATGCGCCCGGCCGTGGTGTCGCTGATCGCCGCCCCGGTGATTGGATTGGCTCGTGGTATGAATCTCTACCGCATTGGGCTTGGTATCGTAGCAGCGGCAGCCGTGTGGCGGTTGCACGTTTCGCCGGTACTGTTGATCATTGCCGGAGCCGTGGGCGGAATCCTGTGGGTTGTATATCGGAATCGTAAAAAAACGCAGAAGCCATGATCTATCTCCAGTTGTTCTATGTCTATCTGAAGATCGGTTTCTTCGGTTTCGGCGGCGGTTATGCTATGCTCTCGCTGATCCAGCACGAGGTGGTAGTGCGCAACGGCTGGATTACCAACCAACAGTTTACCGATATTATCGCCATTTCGCAGATGACGCCGGGACCCATTGCCCTGAACAGCGCTACCTATATCGGCTACACAGTGACGGGTAACGTGTGGGGATCGCTGCTGGCCACGCTGGCCGTGAGTATGCCTTCGCTCACGCTGATGGTGCTGCTCACCAAGTTCTATATGAAACTCAACGGCAACCGCTACGTCTCGGGGGCGATGTTCGGCATGCAACCCATGGTGATCGGACTGATCCTTGCGGCGGCACTGTTACTGTTTACGCCCGATACGTTCGTCGACTATTGGAGTTGGATTATCTTTGCGGTCTGCTTCCTGGCTTCGCTCAAGAAGGTGAACCCCATCCTTCTGATCGTTCTCTCGGGTGTGGCTGGTATGATCCTGTATTATTAAAATATTTTAAAAACCCCAGCACGCAGTAAATCGTGTCGGGGTTTTTGTTTTTACCGTGGTTGGCTGTGACCGGGGGTTATCGTTTGCCTCTCCGTCCGTGACCCCTCTTGGAGGCGTAGTCATTGTCCACGCTTTCGTAGAAGGGGCGTTCTCCATCCCGGTCCCGGCGGCTGCTCCGCGAGTTGCGCGTTTTTGTTTTGCCATGGTTGTGCCCTTCGGCCCGGCCGTTCCGTTTATGGTCGTCGGGATTATGATCAGGAGCCTCCTCGACCGGGATCGCTTTGCCGGTTTTGAAGTCGTAGGAGGCGACCATCAGGAAGTCTAACTGCTTGCGGGCCAGGTCGGCACGCAGCACCTTGATCCGTACGGCATCGCCCAGCGTGAAGACCCGTCCCGATGCTTCGCCGCGGATGGCATAGTCGTCTTCATTGAAGGTATAGTAATCGTCCATCATGTCGCGCAGCGAGACCATCCCCTCGATGTGCGTATCGTCCAGTTCCACATAAACGCCCCATTCCGTCACGCCCGAGATATGGCCGTCGAACTCCATGCCCAGGCGGTCGAGCATGAATTCCACCATTTTATATTTGATCGAGGCTCTTTCCGCTTCGGCAGCCCGCACCTCCATATCCGAGGAGTGTTCGCAGAGTTGCTCGTAGGTGGTTTTGTCAGGCGATTTGCCACCGGCCAGGTAGTTGGCCAGCAGCCGATGCACCATCATGTCGGGATAGCGGCGGATGGGCGAGGTGAAGTGTGTGTAATAGTCGAACGCCAGGCCATAGTGGCCGATATTATCGGTCGAGTAGTAGGCCTTGGCCATGGTGCGGATGGCCAGTGTCGAGACGACATTCTCCTCGCTCCGACCCTTGACTTTGGCCATCAGTTTGTTCATCTCGCGGGCGATGGCCTTGCCCTGCTCGGCCTTGAAGTAGTAGCCGAAACGCAGGATGAAGTTCTTGAAACTGGCCAACTTATCGATGTTCGGTTTGTCGTGCACACGGTAGACGAACGTTCGCTCGGCATTGGCTCCGCGACCCCGTTTCCGACCTACGAATTCGGCCACTTTCTTGTTGGCCAGCAGCATGAACTCCTCCACCAGTTGGTTCGACTCCTTCTGTTCTTTGAAGTAGACCCCCAGCGGCTTGCCGTTTTCGTCCAGATCAAACTTGGCCTCTTCACGGGCAAAGCTGATCGATCCGTTTCGAAACCGTTCGACGCGCATCTTCTGAGCCAGTTCGTTGAGCTTCAGTACCTCGTCACGGTAGTCGCCTTCTCTCGTCTCGATGATCTGCTGCGCCTCGGCATAGGTGAAGCGGCGGTTCGATCGAATCACCGTGCGCCCCAGCCACACGTCGAGCACTTTGGCATTGTCATCCATCTCGAAGATGGCCGAGAAGGTGAGTTTTTCCTCGTCGGGCCGCAGCGAACACAACTCATTCGATAGACGTTCCGGCAGCATCGGGACCGTACGGTCGACCAGATAGACCGACGTGGCGCGGTTGACGGCCTCCGTGTCGACAATCGACCCGGGAGTGACATAGTGGGTCACGTCGGCGATGTGTACGCCGACCTCCCATACCCCGTCGCGCAGTTTTCGTATCGAAAGAGCATCGTCGAAATCCTTGGCGTCGGCGGGGTCGATCGTGAAGGTCACCACGTCGCGCATGTCGCGGCGCTGGGCGTATTCTTCCGCTGTGATGTCTGCTGGGATGGCGTTGGCAGCCTCCTCCACTTCCGGTTCGAAGCGGTAGGGAAGGTCGTATTCGGCCAGGATGGCGTGCATCTCGGCATTGTTGTCGCCGGCGTTGCCGAAAACGTCGAGGATCTCTCCCTGCGGGCTTTTGCTCGTCTCGGGCCAGTCGAGGATGTGGACCAGGACTTTCTGTCCGTTCTCCAGTTTCTGGTCCTCGCGCAGCGGCACGAAGATGTCCATCGGCACCTTGCGCGAGTCCACCTTCACGAAGGCGAAATTGCGCGACAGTTCCACGATTCCTACATAGTTCTTGGGGTTGCGCTCTACGATCTCTACAATTTCGCCCTCCGGCACACCGCCTTTCCCTACGCGGGTGATGAGGATCTTTACGCGGTCGCCGTTAAGGGCGTGTCCGGCATTGCGGGCACTGACAAATACGTCGTGCTCCATACCCTCTACGGTGACGTAGAGGCTGCCGCTGGCCAACATGTCTACTGTTCCTTCGAAAGTCTCTTGCGCATCGGCGCTCAGGCGGTATTTGCCGGCTGCGACCTCTTCGATGGAGCCTTGAGCCAGCATGCTCTCCACGATGCGGAGTGTTTCCTGGCGGCCTTCGCGGTCGCTCGAACCGCTGGCGGCAGCGAGGTTCTTGAGGCTGTATTTTTTGGTCGGGAAGAGCCGGAACAGTTCCGATATGACCGCACTGCGATCGGCCTGTTTCCCGTGTTTGGATACTCGTTTGATGTCTGTTTGCGTCCTGTCTTGCCTCTTTGTTTCTTTCTTCGTCATAATTTCCTATTTAATCGTTGCGAAGTTACGCATTTCCCTGTGATTTTCGACTATTAATCTCTTTATTTTACAATAACTTTACTCCAAAGAGCCGTTTTTTGCCTGAGGGTGGTCCGTTTGTGCTTTGGTCGGAATTTTGGAGAGGATTTCGTATTCTGGGAGAAATCTCTACCTTTGCGTTTGACTAGAAACGAAAAAACAGATCCTATGCATATGTTGAGAACCTTTCGCAGTTTGCTGATTTTCTTTATTTCGCTGTTTGCCGGTACGGCGGCTGCCCAGGAGGGACAGGTCCGGTGGCAAACACAGGTGATGCCGCTTGGAGGCGATACCTGTCGAATCCTGATTCAGGCCCATATCGATTCCGGATGGCACATCTACGATCTGGGACCTTATGAAAACGGGCTGCAGGCGACGACCTTCGTTTTCGAACCGGTCGAAGGGGTTACGCTGCTCGGGCCGCTTCGGGCGCTGGACCAGCCGGTGGCCGTTAGCGATGACCTCTTCGGAGAGTATGGCTATTTCGAAGGGGCACCCCGTTTCGAACAATTGGTAGCACTTTCCGTTCCAAAAGCGTCGTTGCAACTCCGCGTGGAGTGGATGACCTGCAATGAGGGATCCTGTACACCGCCGCAGGAGTTGGAACTGACAATCCCTGTGGAGCGCCCGGCCAGGAAGGCTTCCGACGTGGGGGCAGGAACAGTTGCCGATGCAGCTTCAGCTTCTGCGCAAACGGCTGGCACAGGCTCGCCCTCAGATTCGTCTGCGGCAGAGAAGCAGTCGGCGGATGCCGAATCCCCTCAATTGGTTGCTGCCCAACTTCCCGTTTCAAACGGCGGCGGCTCGGGGGTAGTGTGGAGCCTGATCCTGATGGCCATTACGTGGGGTGTGGCGGCCTGCTTTACGCCCTGCATTTTCCCGATGCTGCCTATGACCGTGTCGTTCTTCATGAAGGATGAAGGCGGTGCGGTACGGGGACGCTTCCGGGCCTTGATGTACGGACTTTTCATCGTGGCGCTTTATACGGTGCCGATCGGGGTCATTATCCTCGTGACGTGGCTCGTGGGGGGCGATGCCGTTACGGCCGACATCTTCAACTGGCTGGCCACGCATTGGCTGCCGAACCTGGTTTTCTTCCTGGTGTTCATGATTTTTGCGGCATCGTTTTTTGGGGCGTTCGAGATTACGCTGCCCAGCTGGATGGTGAACAAAAGCGACAGCCGGGCCGACCAGGGCGGCTTGGGAGGCATATTTTTCATGGCGCTGACATTGGTGTTGGTGTCGTTTTCCTGCACGGGACCGCTGGTGGGGAATGTCCTGATTGCGGCTACGACCACCGGTTCGCAACAAGTGTGGCTGCCGATTCTGGTGATGCTGGTCTTTTCGGTGGTTTTTGCCCTGCCGTTTACCTTTTTTGCCTTCTTCCCGCAGCTGCTCAAGAAGATGCCCAAGAGCGGCGGATGGCTCAATTCGGTGAAAGTGGTGCTGGGATTCATCGAGGTGGCGCTCGGGTTGAAGTTCCTCAGCGTGGCCGATCAGACCTACCACTGGGGTCTGTTGGACCGGGAGGTTTACCTGGCGATCTGGATCGCTGTCTTTACGCTGATGGGATTCTACCTGCTGGGGAAGATCCGCTTTGCTCATGACAATGAGGTGAAGCATATCGGAGTGGGACGCCTGTTCCTGGTAATCGTGACCTTCAGTTTTGTGATCTATCTGATTCCCGGCATGTTCGGGGCGCCGCTCAAGGCGCTGTCCGGCTATCTGCCGCCGTTGCATACGCAGGATTTTGTCCTGCAGCCGGCCGGGAACACTACTTCCGGGAGCGCTGCAACTGCGGCCCATGATGGTCCGATGACGGTCGAGGGACGGAGTCCGAAATACAGCGATTTCCTGCATCTGCCCCATGGTCTGACCGGTTTCTTCGATCTGGCCGAGGCGGAAGCCTATGCTGCACAGGTCGGAAAGCCGCTTTTCATCGATCTGACGGGACACGGATGCGTCAACTGCCGCGAAATGGAGGCCCGGGTCTGGTCCGACCCGCAGGTGCTCGATATGCTGCGGAATGATTATGTGGTGGTGGCCCTCTACGTTGATGACAAGAAAACTTTGCCTGAGAGCGACTGGGTGGCCACGGAGAGCGGCAAAGTGTTGAAAACCCTGGGGCGAATCAATTCCCACTATGCTTTGAAGACGTGGGGCGTTAACGCACAGCCTTATTACGTATTGCAAAGCCCGGATGGGCAGATGCTGGTCCCGCCGCGGGGTTATGACCTCAGTGTGCCGGGTTTCGTGGAGTTTCTGCGCAGCGGCCTGACGGCTTTCCAGGCACGAGAATAAATATACGCAAGAGAGAGAAAATAACGGGGAAACGGAGCATGTCGGTAGCGTACCATGCTCCGTTTCCCGTTTTCTTTAGTGCCCGAGTGCTGTTATGCGCGTTTCAGGCTCTTTTTTTGGAGGGACAGCTGGTGAGGAACGTTGCATTTTGTCGCATTTTTTGTTATTTTTGTTTTCCATCGCCACAATGGCGGTTAGAGAGATATAGTGTTTGCTTCGTTCCCCGTAGGGAAATCTGGTACATTTCGAAAGATACTGGGATAGAACAATCGACACTTATCACTTGCCTGA
>CALYBN010000090.1 GCA_944414825.1 uncultured Rikenellaceae bacterium | reverse complement strand
TGAAAAAGATTTACTTGCTTCTTGTAATGGTTTTCCTCGGGTGGAATCTCCAGGCCCAGGATAACGGTTTCGGCGTGCGGGCCGGTGTGAACATCGCCAGCATGACCAATTACAACTCCAAGGTGGGATTCCACGTGGGCGGCATGTACCGCTTGCAGCTTTTGTCCAGTACGCCGCTCTTCTTCGAACCGGGGCTGGAGTTGCAGTTCAAGGGCGGAAAGCTCAGCCAGTCCGGCGTTTCATCCACGCTGAATATGGCCTATGTGGAGGTTCCGGTCATGATTGCCTATCGTTTCCGCATCAATGACACCTGGGCTATTCAACCCGCTATAGGTCCGTTTTTCTCCTTCGGAATTACGGGAACGATCAAACAATCGTCCATGGGACAGACGCAGAGCGGGGACCTGTTCGGGTCAAACGGCGCGCTGAAACGCGGGGACGTGGGTTTGAAAATCGCAGTGGGGGCGCTGCTCAAGCGCATCTATTTTGGAATCGGATATGACCTGAGTTTCGTCAACCTGCCTAAAAATTATACGACAGGGAATCCGAAACTGCGAAACGGCTCCTTCTATTTTTCGGCCGGGTACAATTTCTGATCGGCCACTCATCGCCGCCGCTCCGGCGGCAGCGGAACAGGACAAAAACACAAAGAAGCCGACCCAAAAGAGATTTTTTGAGGTCGGTCTCTTTTTCTTTTATATAAACAATGATCGGCTACAATTTTTCAGTTTGCAGCCGATTTGTTTTTTCCCATTGCTGAAGAGCCTTTTCCGAGCCCTATACCGGTTGTTGGCCTCGTCACGAAAGGCTATGGCCACCTATAATGCAGCGCGGAGCTGGTTTCGTCCCGTCATCCTCCCAGACAAGACGGCCGAGTACTTCCTTAGGTTGTGTGCAAGCGCAACGAGACCGAACTCGACCATCACTTTCCTGTTCGACTTGAGGCGGAAACGCCTGAAGCCGTGGTTGAACTTGATGTCACCGAAGACCGCCTCTGGTTCGATGGGACGGCTGCTGCGGTGCATCATCCCGCGTTCGCCGGTGAGCAGCTCCCTTGCCCGTCTCTTGCACCCGTTGGCCGTGTGGTTGACCTCGAGGGTCCTCCTGTCGGCCCTGCCATTGTAGCACATCCCCCTGAGCGGGCATCCCTTGTAGTTGGCGGCCCTGTACACGGCAACTTCCGACCTGTAGCCCAGGTCTGAGACAGTGTGCCGCGTGCCGCACCTCTCAAGATGCTGTCCCATCGGGCACACGTAGTAGTCCTCGCCGGAGTTGTAGTGCATGTTCTGGACGAGGAAGCCGTTGTTGGCATACCTGCGTTTGGTCTCGGCGTGGAACATGTTGTACTTGACATAGGCCGCTATCCCGTTGCTCTCCATATACGCATAGCTCGCCTCGTTGCCATATCCGGAGTCAGCCACCACCTCGTCGCTCTGACTACCGTACCTCTCCCTGAAGGACTCCAGGAACGGTATCATCGTGCCCCAGTCAGAGGGCCTCCAGTAGATGCCGTAGTTGGTTATGAACTGGTTCTCCGTCGCTATCTGGACGTTGTATCCAGGCTTGGTCTGCCCGTTGTTCATCGCGTCCTCCTTCATCCTCATGAAGGTCGCGTCAGGGTCCGTCTTGCTGTAGCTGTTCCTGCCGCCCATTGTCTCCAGGTGCCTCCCGTACGACTCGAGCTTCGGAAGGGACTCCTCCTTCACCTTCTCCACGCTCCTGCGAAGCTTCCTGTCGCTGATGCCCTGCTCGTCCATCTTACGGAGGATCCGCTCCGTCCGCTCAGGAAGGTCCTCAACGCATGGATCTTCCGCACGGCATTCCCCGTTCTCCTCCGCCAGGACCGACTCCGCCGCCTTCAGCACCGCGTCTACCTTAGCCTCCAGCCTGGCCTTGTTCTTCTCAACGCTGCCCTTCCACACGAAGGTGTACTTGTTCGCCACCGACTCTATCTTCGTCCCGTCTATGTACTGCACCTTCAGGGACACCAGCCCCTCCTCGTTCATCATAACCACTGTCTGGCGGAACAGTTCCTCGAAGCGACCGTCGCACAGGCGCTCGCTCCGGAAGCGGTTTATCGTGCGGAAGTCCGGACGGGACATCCCTGACAGCCACATGTAGTTCACGTTCTCGTGCAGCAGACGCTCCATCCTGCGTCCGGAGTACACGTTGCACATGTACGAATACACGATCACCTTCAGGAGCATACGAGGATGGAAGCTACTCGTGCCGCCACCCTTGTAGGTGGACTCTATCCCGGAGATGTCAAGCCTGTCTATTATCGCGCTGACTGCCCTTACCGGGTGATTCTCCGGAATAAGTTCACCTAGGGATACAGGAAATAGGAGGCTGTCGTTCTGATTGTAGGATTTATATATTATCTTTGCACTCATGGTAAACGTTTGATTATCTTTGTGTTGGACACCATAAATATAACAAATTTTTACCATATGAGCAACGGCTATCTCCTTTATTATCAAGAAGATAGCCGTTAATTTTTGCCCTGAAAGAATTGACGGGTATAATATAATAGAAGAAGGGGCTGACCCTATCAGCCATTTTGAATGGCTGATAGGGTCAGCCCCTTTATTATTTAAGTCATAAAAGTAACAAGAAAGTTTCCAGTTAAGGAAACTTTACATATATTTGCAAAAAAAAGAAATGGGAGCAAAGATTGAAGAGATCGGGAAACTGATTCGTAAGGAGCGGAACAACCTGGGCCTGACACAAGAGGAACTGGGGCAAAAGGTCGGAGTTGGAAAAGCACAGATCTCAAAAATAGAGAACGGGCAGGGATCACGAATCTCGACTCTGAAAAAAGTTTTAGACACACTGAATCTTACGGCAACAGTCGAATTGAATGCAGCAGCAACAGGAATCAACAAGAAACTGATTGAATATGTTGTTGCAAACATCAGCGAATTCGCAAAAAAATATGACCTGACAATCCGTGAAGCGAGCAACTATCTGAATTTGCACAAAGGATTGAGTTTTCTGGAACAGCATTACGATGCCGAACACCTTCTTTCGATAGATGACAGTGTAGAAGATCTGGCTCGGGTATGCTACAACAACGGGGGAGGATTGCGATGAAACTATACCACGAATCAAACATTCTCATCAGGGAAATAGATTTTTCCCGATGCAGGCCATATAAAGATTTCGGGCAAGGTTTTTACTTGACCGAAATTGAAGAGCAAGCCACGAAAATGGCCGAAAGAACAGCAACGATCTATGGCGGCAAAGGAATCGTCAGCGTATTTGAATTTGACAGAGAAGGTGCCTATGCCGATAAAGAGTTATCCATCAAGGAATTTACAATTCCGAATGAAGAATGGGCTCTCTTTGTGATGGGAAACAGGGACCGAAACAGTGAGCATCCAACACACCATTTCGACATCGTAATTGGCCCCGTAGCAGATGATGAAATGGCAACTCAATTCAGATATTTCAAAGATGGAATCATTGATCTGGAGAAATTAGTATCAAAAATACGTTTTCATAAAGTCTCTTCGCAATATTTCTTTCATACGGATAGAGCCATTAAATACCTCAAGCCTTATGAATGATAAAAAAATCGAATATCTGATCGAAGGAATCAGTAAAGACATCATCGCCTATTTGATGGAAGACAATGGCATGAAAATGACCGATGCCATTTCTGTATTCCACAATTCGGAGACATTTGCGAAGCTCTCCGATCCGAACACGGGACTTTACATAGAGAGTTCGGCCTATGTATATGAGATCTTGAAATCGGAATTAAAAATGGGGAAAATCACACAAGAATAAAGAAGCATATTATCACAAAAAAATTTACGACTGAACTTTCAGAAAAACAAGAAAAAGCATAACTTTGAACCGAGGATAGCACAGACAGATATCAGACAAAGGAAGACAGCCTGCTGTGACTAAATTATGACCTCCACAATTAACAACCAAATCAAGAATCTGATAATTAAAGATTTAAGCTAATATATTCCGATCCCAGCGGGTTCACAAAAAAACCGGTCAAAACCGGATATGACAAAGTCAGCCTTCGCAATATCAATACATTGCGAAGGCTTTTCTTTTTTGCATAAGCCATCGGTCTCTACGGATGGCATTACAGAACGCGGCAAGCTATTGTCGAATATGGCGCATTTGCCGGGTCCTTACTTGATCCTGAAGAATCCGTTATCATTATCGTAGTTTCCGAAATCGGGCCTTACGGATGCCTTCTTCCGCCCGACCCCGAAACGCCACGAGAGACTCAAAGCCAAAGCGTGATCCTTGCGCCTGATCTTATAGTCGGTCTTGTGCTGGACAATGCTCGTCGGAATCGTTTCATTCGAGTAGCGGTCGCAGACAAACGGGAAAAAGCATTGGAGTGCGACGTCGAGATTGCGGTACGTATAGCCAAGACTGACATACGATACCTTTTCAATGCCCGTCCGGTAGAGCCCGACAAGACTTGTCCCGCCGAATTTCTGATAGAGGTCCAGCACGAAATTCTTGTAATTCGCCGAGACGTAAACCGAGACAGGGAAAGACCAGCAACTGTACGAGCGTACCTCTTTCGATGGCTGGAAAAGTTGCTGTGCGGCCTCCACGCTGCCGCCGATGCGAAGGAACTTCCAAGGGGTGAGGTTCAGGTTCAGTTCGCCGCCCCGCCGCACATCCTGCCGGGCATTACCGGCCTGGTAGAGGATGCACCCTTCGCCGTAGCGGTAGGCGTCGAAGAGGCTGTTGCGGGTATAGGCGTAAAAGAGCGCGGCCTGCAGCGTGAATTTCCGCACGTAGAGGTCATAACTCAGCCGCCACGACTGCCGGTGGGCATTCTCGAGGCCGGGATTCCCCGTTTGATAGAGTCCGTTCATGACCAGGATTCGGGCATCGGACATCTGCAGCATCTCGGGCATCTGCGTTCCCGACTCATACATCAGACGCAGCGAATGCGTGTCGCCGAAATTGTACCCGGCCATCGCCATCGGCGTGAAAGTCAGGTTCCGGAAACCGTCACTGCCCGTCCGAACGTCGTAGTCGGCACCCAGGCTGACGCGGTAGAGGAACGAGCTGGCCTTGCCGCTGATCTCGGCATAAAGGCGGTGCGCCTGCGTCCGGATCGAGGCATTTTCGCCCGTTTCGGATAGCGAGTTGCTCAACGCGTTCGTCAGGAAGTTATAATGGCCCCGGTAACCCACCGAGAGCGAGGCCTGTTTGAAACGGTGTCCGTATACGACCTCACCGATCAGTGTCCGCTTCCGGTTGTCGAGGTCCATCCGATCGTCGAAGCCCGTCGGGCCGCTTTCCGAGGAATGGGTCTGCTGCTGGCTGTCGAAATAACTGCCGACCAGATTCAACGCCAGGGTATTGTTCCCGGCGAACTGCTTGGCGAAATAGATGTCGAGCGTCGGCACGACATTCTGCTTCCGGTCCGTAAGCCGTCCCGTACGCTCCTCCTCGAGGGCATTCCGTGCAAAGGTAATACGTTTGTCGGCATCCATCTTATCGTTCAACGTGTTGGCAAAGGCCCGGACCTGCAGGTCGTAGTTATTTTCCCGGCTGATCGAATAGGTAAATCCGACGTTGTGCTGATGGCCCCAGCTCTGGCTTTCGCGCACATAATCATAGAGGCAGACATCGTCGCCGATCCGATAGTCGTAATGCCCTGTCTCGAGATCGGTCTTGCCGCGTTTCATGTTGATGTGGGCGCCGTAGTTGAACGTAAAGCGGTTGTCCCCCTTGATATAGGAGAGGGCTACCGAGCCATTCGAGAACATCTGCCCCAGCGTGCCGTAGAGATTGCCGTTCCATCCCGTATCGAGCGGCCGGGTACGGATGTTGACCACCTGCTCGGCATCGTTCATGTAGCGGATCGGCGGCACGTCGTAGAGTTCGACGCTGCGGACCTTGTCAGCCGGAAGCAGTCTCAGTTCCTCATCCGTAGCTTTGATACCGTTAATCAGGATCAGGATCGACTTGCCGCTGACCGTCGCCAGGGAGTTCGTTGCCCGGTCGACGCGCAGGTCGGGCAGCGTGGCGACCAGTTCGCGTCCGTCGGAAGCCTGCTCGATCTGCTCCTTTGTGAACCGATAGGAGGT
>CALYBN010000089.1 GCA_944414825.1 uncultured Rikenellaceae bacterium | reverse complement strand
CGCTCTCGACGCGGTTGATGTCGAGGTTATAGACCCGCTCCACGTCGACCTGGAAACCATCGAGAATAAAGATCGGAAGCGTGGTATAGGTCTGCAGCGTATTCTCCGAGATATCCGGCATGCTGTTCGCACCACGGATCTCGATACGGTCGGGAATGTGGTTCGGGTTCGAACCGAACTCCCCGTTGATGTCCGAGATCACGAACGAGGGATCGTACACCTGCAGTGCTTCCAGCACATTGGTCGGATTGACCTTCACCAGATCCTCCCCAGAAACCTGCGTCGCGGTACCCGTAAAACTGTTCTTGGCCTTGGGCACATAACCCGTCACCACCAGGGCTTCGGTCTCGATCACGTCGGATTTGAGCGTCACGGTGAGCTCACCGTCGCCCACCGTCACCGTCTGTGTCTCCATACCGATCATCGAGAAGATCAGATGCGTCTCCTCGATCGGCACGTTAAGGGCAAAACGGCCATCGGCCTGTGTCGAGGTCCCGCGGCGGCTGTCTTTGCTGGCCAGGACGGTCACACCGACAATCGGAGCACCTTTCTCATCGCGCACAATTCCCGAGACACGACGTACGGGCACCACGTTACTCGGCCGGGCCTCGGTCTGTGCCGACTCCTGCGCACGCGAGAGCACGATGGTATTGTCAATAAACTTATAGGTCAGTCCCAACTGGGGCAGCATGCGTTTGAGCAGGTCGGCCACCGTCACGTTCCGCATGGAGATGGTCACCTGGCGGTCAACGTCAACCGTATTGTTGCTGTAAAAGATCTTATATCCGGACTGTTTCTGAATCTCCCGGAAGACATTCTCGAGTTTCGAATTCCGGACGTTGATCGTCACCTTGGCGTCCTGAGCGTACAACGCCGGCACCAGCATACACTGAACAAGAGCCAGCAACAACCCCTTCCGGAGCGTACGGGACATCCGGCCCAGAATACGTGTCGGTTTCTTATCTATGTTGTTCTTCATTTCCTTAGGTCTTTGAAAGTTTTACTCTAGCGGGAGACATTTGCTTCCTACCGACGGGATCGAGGTCGTTCCGTCGTAAGCTGTCATGGTCTGATTCAACCGTTTGCAGTAGAGGAATCGGACTCCTTCGCCCATGAATTCATAACGATACTGTTCGCCGATAGCGGCTTCCAATTCGGCAGCCGTGGCCGTTGCAGGCAGTTGCCGGTCGGCGCTGTTGCGCTGGGTGCCGATAAAGTCATTGAACAAGGCCACCCCTTGCGCCAAATTACCCGACTTGGCAGCCGATTCGGCAGCCATCAGGTACACCTCTCCGATCTTGACAACCGGAATGGAAGGGGCTATTTCCCAATTGTCGAGCACACTCGTCGAATCGAACTTCGTACGCATCGTATTGTCGTTGTCGAACCAGTATCTCCGCCGGTCATCGGCACTCAACCCATTCACATCCAGGGCCAAGGTCACACCCTTCCGTGCAGGGTTGAACAGATCCTCCGAAACTTGGCAGAAGCCGTCATTATCGGAAGGCAAGCCGAAAATATACTCGGCTGAGAAAGAGTAATCCCGATCATCGATCGTGCGGACGAACGGATACTTGCCCGACTGGATGATCGTATCCAGCGCCACATAAGCCTTTCCGTAAGCCTCCGTCGTTCCGCAGGTCATCAAGGCCCGGGCCAACACGGCTTGTGCGGCATAATAGTTCAGTTTCCACTTCCGGTCGATGGGCGATGTTCCCAGCAACACATTGTCGTCATATCCGACTCCGGTCACCACAGGGTCATATTTTCCCAATTCGCCGATCGCAGCGGTCAGCTCCGAGATAATCTTCTCGGTCATCTGGGCGGTGGACATCCGAGCCCCCTCTTTCGAAGTGCTCTCCACCCATTTCAACACCTCGGCCGAAGAGTCGACCCCGTAAGCCGGAGCATAGAGCCGCAACAGCTCGAAATGCAGGAAGGCGCGGAGTGCTCGGGCTTCGGCCATCATCATCTCCCGCGAGCCGTCGACGAAAAGCACGTCGCTTTTCTCTGCAAAAAGTTCCAGGATATCGTTGCACTGGTAGATGGCCCGATACATTTTCGTATAGACCTCGTGCGAGAGCGTGCGGGCAAAACTTCCGCTGAAGTCGCACAACGTCCAGGCCTTTGCCTCCTCATAGGGTACGAACGTCTGGCTGAGGAACTCCAGACCGCCCAGCGTCAGGTTGGAACCATATAGATCCGTCGAACGCAACTCCGTATAGATTCCGTTCATATAGTCGCGGAATGCCGACTCGTTGCTGAAAGTCTTGACACCCGACGAATCCCCCTTGGGCTCCACCTCGAACCAGCTGTTACAGGAGCTCATCGTCAGGAGCAGTAACGCAGTATATACTATTTTTTTCATCTGTTTCGAATATTAGAAGGTTGCCTGAAGTGACAGGATAAAACTGGTCGCATAGGGATAGTAGTAGCCGTGGATGGCTTTCACCGACGACGAATAAAGCAGGTTGTCACACGTAAAGTTCAGTTTCAATCCCCGCATGTAAAGTTTGCGGGCAATCCGCTCTGAGAAGGTATAACCCACCCGCAGCGATGAGATCGAGAAGGTGTTGCGCGTGTACACGAAGCGCGAGCTGGCATAATCGAGCGGAGCTTCGATTCCTTGATACGCGGCATTAGTCCGCAATGAAGTCCACTTATTCAGTGCAGCCAGCGGCACATTCACACCCGCACCGGCCAGATCGATCAACTGCTGCTCGTAGTAGTTATAATATTTTCCACCCAGCGAATAAGAGAACACCACGCCGAAATCCACATTACGGACAGCGCCCGTCAGGCCGAACGTCCCGCGCAGTTTCGGAGTCGTGCTGCCCATGTAGACCAGATCGGCCGCCGTCGGCGTGCTCGAAACGGAACCGTCGCGCAGGTAGTACTCTTCCTGTCCGGTCTCGGCGTTGATGCCGGCCGAAGGCAGTGCATAGAGCCCGTCGGCAGCGTTTCCGCAAGCCATTCCGAGATACTGCCGCTGTTCGAAACTATGTTCATTGAACAACTCGGCAGAGTAATCGGGCAGTTTAGTGATTTTATTCTTGTTGGCCACACCCTTGGCAAATACGGAGAGGTTCAGCCCTTCCTGCGATTTGAAAAGCGTTGCCGAGAGCAGGAACTCCAGACCGGAGTTGCGGATCTCGCCACCGTTGGCATAATTGTATCCGAAACCGCTGCTCAGATCGCGCGGTTCCATAGTAAGCAAGTTCTTGGTGAGCGTATTGTAATACTGCAGGGCAACGTTCAGGAAGCTCACGCTACCGCGCAGACCGACGTTCACGTTGCGATTGTCCTTCCACTTCAGGGCCGGATTATAGATATTCGTCCGGAGGAAGGAGACCAGTCCCTCACTATAATCATAACTTCCCATACCGTTCAGGTAGGGATTGTCAATGTCGTAGCTATAAAGCGGATTGGCAAATCCATAATCAAACTGGTAGCCGGCCGTAGTGCCGTAACCGGCCGTAAGTGTCAACGCTTTCACGGCGGCGGAATTCTCCAGCAGGGCCGTCTTCTTCAGGTCGTATGCGGCCGTCAGACTATACGAACCGGCGGTCCGATGGTCGGGCGCCAGCAGCGAGGATTTGTCCACACGTCCCGACAGGTCGACGAACAGCCGGTTATCCAAACTCCACGATACCGTCGCATAGGCGCTCAGCATCCGTTCGTAAACCTCGCCACCTTCCGGCCGGCCGTCACGGATGTAACGTTGTGCAAACGACACATAGTTCATATGGTCGTTCGACATCCCCACGCCAGTGTATCCGTCGCCCGACAAGGTCGAAGAATAGGCCTCCAGGCCCACGGTCGCCAGCAGGTTATGCCGGCCCTCCGAAAGGCGGTAGCTACCCCACACCTGTTCCTGGTAGCTGGCGAAACGGTTGCGATAGATACGGAAACTTCCCTTCTGATCATTGTCGTCCACAGTATAATCCTTATAATAAAGCGACATGGGCGACAGGTATTCGGAACGTTTGTCCAAATCCCGCGTCAGGTTGAACTGACCGGACACGGTGAAATGCCGGTCGATCTCCCAACTCAGGTTGAAGCTGTTATTAACCCGCGTAATCTTGTTATTCTTGAAACTCTGCAGCGAGGCTTCGTACAACGGGGATCCCTGGGCACTGAAGGTCCCCTCGCCCAACTCCTCGTAGGGCCGACCCAGCCCGTCTGCCGGAATGTAATAGGGATTCATCTGCGCCCACTGGTACATATACCCGTAGTTCGAAACCGAGGCATCCACAATGTCAACACTCAGCTCATTGGATATATGCACATTGTGCGTCGAGTAGCCCACATAGGCCGACGCACCGTACATTTCGCGATCGGAACCCTTCATCACGCCTTTGCCGCCCGGTTGGCCGTACAATACACCCCGATAACGCAGGCTGCTGTCGCCTCCCTCCAGGGCAACACGGTGTTTATGGGTGAAAGTCGTCTGCACCGGCATCTCGACCCAGTCGGTCGAACCGTTGTCCCGCAACGTTTTCATCCGCTCCTGGTAGAGCTGATCCTGGCCATCATACATCCCCACGAAATTCTCCCAACCCAGTTTACGCCAGCCGTTCATGAAATCAAACGACCGGAGAGCAGCCTTTTGGGACGCTCCATCGAAATTATAGGTCAGGCGTAAACGCTCATTGGCCGGGCTTGCCGTCTCAATCACAATGGCACCATGACCGGCCCGCACACCATACAACGCCGTAGCGGTAGCATTTTTGAGAATCGTCACGCGGCTAACGCGTCGCATATCGAAATCCTTCAGTCGTTCGATCGACTCGGAGTGGCCGTCGACGATAATCAGCGGCAGGGCATCGACACTCGACAACTGCCAGGCAAAATTCTGCGCCCCCTGCAGATCCATTGTCTCGGGCACGTAATTCGGATCGGAACCGGCCTGCTCCTGAGGATCGGTTCCGCTGATCGAGGGGTCGATCAATGTCAAGGCTCGCAGCAAATCGGTCGGATGCAGCTTACGCAACTCTTCGCCCGAATAGCTCGACTCTGCAGCCAGAGCAGACCCGGTCAGGCGGTTATCCCTGACCGAAGGCTGTTGTTCTGCAGCAATACCTTGTCCAAACACTTGGGGGGGGGTCGTGGTGAGCACAACCGCCACGCTCACCGGAAGAGCCAACGCCTTTATACCGGACATCAGGTCCGCCACGCTTGGCAACTTCCCGTTCTTCGTTGGTAAAGGTTTAATCATAAAACTGTTTTTAAGGGGTTATTTTAAAAATCGAATCTCTCTTATTTCATGATAATTTTCTCGCCGTCGTAATCGATCGTGATGCCACTGCCCGTCGACACGAGAATCTCGAGCACCTTATCCAGATTCTCATACCGCGGGAACTGGCCGCTAAAACGAAGACGTCCCAACAACGGAGAAATCTCGAAATCGAAATCGTACCACCGCGAAAGGTTCGACATGATCTCATAGATCGAAGCCCGGTAAAAGACGAATATCCCATGAGTCCACTCCGCATACTGTTCGGCATCCACTTCTCGGATCTCAAAAACGTTATCCTCTGCCGAACGATCATATACCGCCTGTTCGCCCGGCCGAAGCAGCACCGAATCGCTTCCTGTCAGTGAAACGATATGTACCGAACCCTCCATCAGTGTCGTGAAAACCGCCGGAGCATCCTCATAGGAGGAAACATTAAACCGCGTTCCGAGAACCCGGATTTGCTCTCCGCCTGTCTCCACGATGAACGGTCGCCGGGCATCGTGTGCCACCTCGAAATAGGCCTCGCCCTCCAGATAAACCCGACGCTCCCGATTTTCATTGCCCACGAAATAGCGCAGGCGCGACGCTGCATTGAGCCACACACGTGTACCGTCGACCAGGGTCAGGTTATACTCTCCGCCACGCGGCGTCACCAACTCATTGAAACGTTCCGTCTGTTCGGAGGCCGTCTCCTTATATTCAATGGAATTAGCCTTTATATCCACGCCCTGCAACTCTATCCCGGTCGTATCCTGTTGCAGATCAATCGCACGGCCATCCTCCAGGTATAATATCGCTTTGGAACCAATCGGCCGGATCTGGGCGATCTGCGACATCACCCGTTCCTGCTCTACGCGCATCCGGGACCAGTAGATCCCGCCCCAGACCAACAGAGCCACGCAGGCAGCCATCCCCGTCCGCACCAAGACATCCTGCCGCAACAATCTGTGCCATGCTGGCCGCTGGGCCCTCTTTTGCAGAACGCGCTGCCAGGCCTCTTCCCGATCAACGCTTGCATAGAGCTCCCGACGACGCTCCAGATGTTTCGAATCCAGAACATCTTCAACCAAGCCATCGGGAACTTCCTGGTTCAGAAACCACCTCTTCAGCTCATCCCGATCCTGCTCCTCGGTCTTTGAAGAGAGAAATTTCCCCAACAGTTTCCCTATTTTAATATAATATGCGATGAGTTTCATCCTGTGTTCCTTTGTCTCTTATAACACTTTTCCAGCACAATAAGACGACAGGAGGGATGACAAAATAATCGGATTTTCAATTTTTTTTCACACATTTCCTTCGCAATGATTATTTTTCAACGAAGGCGGGCGTATCCCCAAGAATTTACGACCGAACCGGACCGCCTGCAGATCAAAGCAGTTTCAGATTCGCCAAAACAACACGTAAGGCCTTATATGCCCGGGATTTATGCGTCCGAACCGTATTAATCGATATTCCAAGACGTTCAGCCACTTCCTGATTCGATAACCCTTCGACCGCCATGTTCAGCACCCGTTGTTCGGCTGCCGGCAACGCTTCAATAGCCTGAGCAATCACCAACGAAGCCTCTTCCCGGACAATCGACCCGATAAAAAACTCCTCGGAATGCATCTCTTCCTGACTGCGCCGACTCTGCACCTCGGCATAAAGGTTATGAATCTGTTCATGCCGCAAATGATTCAGACATTTGTTCCGAACAGTCTTATATAAAAAAGCCTTGGTCTTATATTCGCCAGCGAACGGACGTCCTTGCTCGAGGTAGGCCACAAATGATTCCTGTACCACATCTTCGCACACGGCCCGGCTTTGGACATAATTCTGGGCAAAAGAGACGAACAACGGATAAAAAGCCAGAAAGAACTCCCGCAGATCGTTCTCTTCCCGCTTCCCCGCATAATTCAACGGATTCATACAGCCTCGGTCCTTTGCCATATATGCCTCTGTTTCACACACCTCGACGGCAAATTTTGCACAATCGGCCTCAAATATACGCTTTTTTAGCGAAAAAATATGCAAAAAGGTTCGCTCTGCTCCGAAGTTCAACGGGTTTCGAACCACAGGTCGAGCATACGATTCATGATATCGTTATTGGTCATTATCATAGCGTTCGACGTGATCGTCATACACAACTCCTGGCCAGGATAATACCGTACCAAAGAGCGATAATTTCCGACAATTCCGTTATGCCCGTATCCCGGCATGCCTTTATAAGGCATACGCATGAGGCCCAATCCATAATTCCAGCCCCGAGGCGGAAGCATCCGGGACAGCGTCGCTTCCGAGACTACCTTGTCGTGAAACAGTCCATCGATAAACGTATTGACATCCTCGGGGGTAGAGACCAGACACCCTGCACCGGAGGGCATATGGAAGGAATAGTCCTCGACAGGCTGCCAACCACGGGCAGTCCACCGATAGGCCGGAGCCTCGTCACGGTCGCGATCTACCGCTCCTCCGGGATAGGTATTCCGAAGGTGAAGAGGTCTTGTGATATAACGCTCCAACAGTTCCGAATAGGTGCTTCCTGAGACCTTCTCGGCAATCAGCGTCAACAGCACATAATTGAAATTGGCATAAGAAAACGAGTTCCCAGCCTCTCCGAACAGTGCCGGATCCATCGCCGCCACCCGATCGAGATACTCCCCAAGGGTCGAGACCTGATCTTTTTCACGATCCACCCGCCGGGTATAACCGCTCCGGTGCGACAACAGCATCCATAGAGTAATGTCGTCGGCATTCCGCAACTGAGGATAGAATTTCGACAGTTTCATGTCGAGACTCAGACGTCCCTCTTCCACCAGTTTCATCACAATCGAAGCCGTAAAGACTTTCGAAATGGAGGCTATGCGATATTTCGTCCCGGCATGAGCCACCCGCTTGGTTTCATAATTTGCATAGCCATAACCCCGCCTATAGATCTCCTGGCCGCGATAAAAAATCGACACACTTCCCATCCCCTGGTTGGCCATCTCGATGGAATCGAACAACCGATCCATAGCCGAACGGTCAAAATCCCGCGCTTCCACCCGTAAAGAAATAATGAGTCCGGAAAGAAGCAGGCATCCACAAATCCATTTAGACATAGGATTCATTTTCAATGCTTTTTACAAAAGTACACAAATTATCAGAACGAGATACACCGAAAAAATTAAAAAGCCCCCGATCTGTTGGATCAGGGGCTTTCCATTGGTCGAGGTACTGAGATTCGAACTCAGGACCCCCTGCTCCCAAAGCAGGTGCGCTAACCGGGCTGCGCTACACCTCGATACCTTCTCTTCCCGGAGGGAAACCGGAAATTTTTCGCAAAAATAATATGTTTTTTCGTATTTCAGGCCTAAACGCCTATTTTTTTACTCGTTCCGGAGCATAAAAACGGACATACGTCTCTCCCGCCGCTTTCCCCCTCCCGGCCAAAAGACGTCCCCGAAAACGCTGACTTCCGTCTATTTCACTGCAACGGTTTCAATCTCGACCTTCACGCCCATAGGCAGCTTCGCAACCTGGTAACATACCCGAGCCGGCATATCCTCCGTATAATAGGTGGCATAGACGCCATTCATGGCCGCAAAGTCCTCCATATCGGTCAGCAGCACCGTGGACTTCACCACATGCTGAAACGTGTAACCCGCTTCACGTAGAATTGCCCCGACATTCTCCAGGGCACGGGCCGTCTGCTCCTCAATCGTAGCGGGGATAGTCCCATCATCCGGATTCACCGGCAGTTGTCCCGACACGTAAAGTACTCCATCAACCTCAACGGCTTGCGAATATGGGCCCACAGCTTTAGGCGCCCGATCGGTATGGACAATCTTTTTCATAGATATACGTTTTTCAATTAGGATCTATAACAAAGGTAGGCATTATTTTCGGGCCGGACAAATCGAAACGGATTGGGCACATTTTTTGAAGAGTTAGCTGATCACAACCAATTTCCGTCAAATTTTCCCTATCTTTGCAGACAATTTATTATAAAGTAATAGACATGAAACCAGACATCATTCTTTCCGTTCTGTTCGCCGCCGCCATCATGACCGGTTGCGGCAGCAGCAAAAAAAATGCGGAAGCACTCACGGCCAACTCCTGGCAACTGGAAGAGATCATCTTCAGCGACAGTAATTATACCGATACGCTGCCCGCAGGCGTCACACTGCTCTTTTCTGACAGCAGCACCATCAGCGGAAACGGCGGCTGCAACCTCTATTTCGGCCAGTACACAACCATCGGGTCCGACCAGATCGACCTGGAAGTCAAAGGCAGCACCATGCGGTTCTGTCCCGAACAGGAGTTCGAATCGCGTTATTTCGACATGCTGGGCCTGGTGACCAGCTACACGGTCAAAGAGGGTGTTCTCCAACTGAATGCAGCCGAAAATGGATTCACGCTTCTATTCAAGGCAGGCGTTCCTCAACCAGATGACTCTGCAAAAGACAACCAATAAGCCATGAAAACCATCAAAACCATCGGGCTCTTCATCCTGGCAACCAGCATTGTTGCCTGCTGCCCCTGCAGAAAACAGAAAAGCGGACCGGCCGAATCATTCACCGGCACCAATTGGGAGTTGATCCAGTTCGAAGGCCGGAGTTTCACCCCTCAAGACAACTATACGATCACCTTCACCGAAGAGGGGAAGATCAACGGCACGGGCGATTGCAACCGTCTGATGGGCGACTACAGCTCCACGGCCGACGGCACACTCCATATCGGGATGCTGGCCGCCACACGTGCCATGTGCCCCGACCAGCAAATGGAAAACCGCTTCGTGCAGACGCTTCAGGAAGTTGACAGCTACACGATCGACGGACAACTTCTGCTGCTCTTCAACAACAGCGAACTGAAACTGGTTTTCGAAAAAGTTAAATAGGGAAAAACAGCATTATCCGACTTACAAGGGCATATCGAAGAGACTATCGCTCTTCACTCTTCCGAAGCCGCTAGAAGTCGGATTGGATTCTCTGCCCGGATGGATCAGCAGCCGTTCGATCCTCCGGGCATATTTTATCACACCTCCAATCCCCGGACGACTGACCCCATAAAACCAGCTTACGGTCGAAAATTTCGGACAGGGAGAAGGCCGGAGATTTTAATAATTGACGATTCCAGCCGGACTGTCCGAATTGATAAAAAACTGAAAAATCCTCATAAAACGAGCATTCAACAAAGTTTCAAAAAAGGCAAATTTATCTGATATCCTAAAAAACGACTACATTTCCGAATTTTCGCATATACCACCTACCCGGTTTTTTCCTACTTTTGTCCCTGTCTTGGTTGGTCTGTGGGTCCGCATCCGGCAGAATCCGGTCGAACACAAGCCGCCAATTCACTGGCCCGACAAACACCAAATGAGATTGATCGGAAAAATGAAAAGAGTCGCCTTATATAAATCCATCTGGATGCCACTGTTGACAGGGGCCGCTTTTTCATTTTGTCTGGCAGGCTGTGGTGACACAAGGAAAACTCCACAGCCAGAACTCGGCCCCAAGACCGTCTATCTGAACGCCTCGCAGAAGGATCCAAATACGGTTCAAAGCCGGACCATCATCGGTGGCGAAGCACTCGATCAGGTCTTCTGGTCGGAACTGGACTCCATTCAGGTATATTGGCGAACGAGCGAGGCCACCAGCGGTGATATGCAGGGCAATCAGCCCTTCGGATGCTATCGTCTGTATCCGGATTTCACCCAATTCTCGGCCACGCTTTCCGACATGGCCGAGGGAAATTATACCTACTACGCAGCCTACCCCAAACCGGAAAGTGTGAGTGGAACGAAAATCACCTATACACTGCCGGCCGTACAGGACGGCACGTACGACATGGCGGATTACGATATCCGCGATCAGAGCTCACAAGGCAGCTACCATGGCAATTGCGATTTCATGCTGGCCGAACCGGTAACCGGTCCGGCCATAACCACCCTGGAGGAGGGGCTGGCCATGCGTTTCGTACACCAATGCCACGTGATGCGAATACAGGTTCCCACGGGCCGCAACCAATGGGAGACACAATTGAAGAAGCTGCGTGTCGAATTCCCGAGTCCCGTCGTGGGGCGCATGACCCTGGACCTGACCGACCCCAATGGGACACCGCTGTTGAGTGAAGGCAGCAATGTGGTGATAGCCGATCTGAAAAACCTATTGGACGAGTCAACGGAGGATGCCGCTGATGGAAACTATGTATGGCTGTTCCTCTGCCCCACCACGCTCAATGGCTCGATCCGATTCACGGCCTACGACACGAACGGATACCAGAACATAAGCCTCAGCGTACCGATCAGCAAAACCTTGGAGGCGGGACGCATCACCCCGGTCACGCTGACCATCCAGGAAGAGTTGCCGGTCACGTGGATCGACTTCTCGATCACGGGCAACAATCTGGGAGAGAATCCGAACTTCTTCACCGTCACCGCCCCGGAAGGCGCCACCTTCCGCAATGGAACTGATACCGAGACCTTCACGGTAAACAGCACAAACAAATATTCACTCGGGTTCTACAGCAGCGTCGACGACATTTCAGTAAGCGACATGATCCGCGACCAAGGTATCACGATTACCTATGATTCGGAGAATGCCCGGGTATCGGAGATCCGGAAGGTCGAAACACAAGCAGAGGCCCGCACCGCGGTCGAACTGACCGTTCCCTATCTGTTTGCGGAGAATTTCGACGGAGTGAGTAGTTTCGACACCAATTTGGATCAGGGAGCCGGGAACCCCGATGCCATTTGGCTGAACGACTACGGCTTGACCGGATGGTCTGCCTGCCGTACCGCCGCCGAAGCCGGAAAATCGTTAAAGATATCGGTACGTCACGAGACAGTAGCCCAATATCCCGGACGTGTGGATACTCCTCCTCTGAGCGGGATCAAGGAGGGCAAATCGGTCAAGGTCAGTCTGACATTCAATGCCGGGCAAACTAATGAATATGTACGCTGCCGGGTGGGTACAACGAATAACACAGGGGCAACAAAGGGAGACAACTCTCCGGAAAACGGCTATGAGGAATTGACACTCAACGTCGTCAACGATATCTCTTATGATAATATACCCAACAGCTATACCATACAGAACGCATCCTGTCTTCAGAACTGTACCAATGCCACACGTCTCTCGTGGAACGTGACACGGCAATATGACTTCATAGGAAATGGCTGGGAAAGGCATACATGGTACATCTATCTCGATAATATTCGGGTCTCCATCATACCGTAAACAGTAATTGAAAAACAAAACTTAATGATTATGATAACAAGAAGGTATTTTATTGCAATGGCTGCTCTGCTGGCCGTCGGCTGCAACAAAGAGACGACGTCCGAGGTGGAACAAGGGCCCGGCCAGGTGGCTTTCGAATGCTCCATTGCCCCGTCGGTCGATGTGCAGGCTGTCTCAAAAGCTGCCGGACAACGCGAACTACCGGCCAACTGCATCCCGGGGACTGAAGATCTGACGCTGGAGATACAGAACGGTACGGGCAGTCCCGTCGCAACATACGACCCCATGTCCGAATATGACCAACCCTATCTGGATGCCGGGACCTACAAAGCCCTATTCTCCTATGGCAATCCGGAGGCTGAGGGAGCCGATGCCGCCTGCTTTGCCGGGGAGACGGATTTCACGATCGTGGCCCGCAAGACCATCACGCAACAGGTCAGTCTGGGACTCTCCAATTCGCTCTATACGGTGGAGTTCACCGAATGGTTCCGAAAATACTACTCCACCTACAACATGACTCTCACCACAGAATCGGGCCATCAGGCGGCATACTCCAACCAAAGCGTCTCGACGGTTCCGATCTTCGTGAAACCGGAAACCAAGCTCTTCATCAGCGGTACCGCTACGAAAACCAACGGCGTAGAGGTAGAGTTTCCCAAGACGGAAATCGGCACGACCAAAGCCCGCACATGGCACACGGTGAGCATTGACGCCGGGCAGGCCAGCCAGGTAAACATTGTCGTCTCGCTGGACGACACCCCGACCTCCATTCAGGAGGTTTCGGTGGAACTGAACCCGGATGCTTAACACAAACGCAGAAAAATAAAAATTCAGAGATATGAAAACATTCGCACCCCTATTGTTGCTCGCGCTGGGAGTTCTGATGAGCGGCTGCAAGAATGAGTCGATCGATTTCGGCGGCAAGACGGAGATCCCGGACGGAATGGGTTATCTGAATCTGGGCGGTATGAGCGTCCAAGTGGCCAACTATGCCGAAGAGCTCTCCTCTACAGCCTCGACCAAGGCTCCGGCCAGTCGCGCCGCCGGCGAAACCACAGAAGCCGCCGACACCTATAAAGTGAGAATCAAAAGCGTCAAAACGCTCGAAGAATCGGTATACGCCTATTCCGACATCAAAAAACCGGAGAATCAGAAACTGCCAATGACACCGGGCACCTACACGGTCTCGGCCGAATCGGAAGACTACGAGGAATACGTCAACGGCGAACACTATGCCGACTGGGAAAAACCGGTCTATGCCGGTTCGGTGACCAAAAACGTGATCAAAAACATGGAGACGACGGTCGACGACCTGGTTTGTACGCTGGCCAACATCAAGACGACGGTCACGCTGTCGCAGGACCTGCAGAATCTGTTCATGCCCGACGCGGAGGCAGAAAGCAGCGGCAAGGAGAAGCTGGCTGTCACACTCTCCATCGGAGAGCATCCGTTGGTGTTCGACCGCACGAAATCCAACTCGGGTGCGGCCGGTTATTTCAAAGCCGTAGAGACGTCCAATACGCTTAAGATCGTCCTCTCAGGTCACTACAACAAGGCTGCCGCAGACGAAGCACCGAATTACGTCCCGGTCAACTGGCAGAAAGAGATCACCAACTGCAAGGCCGGACAATGGCGCAAGATCTCGATCAACGTGCTGAACGCTGATAAGGGGAATGCCCAATTCCAGATCACGGTCGAGAACTGGGTCTATGACGAAAAGATCGACGTCGATGTCATGACGCTCTACGCCGCTACCGAGGAGACGATCCCCGACGAGGACATCTCGGACGAGAACTCGCCCGTAGTGACACTCGAAGGAGCGGATATTGCCAACGGCTACACCATCAACGGTTCGATGTACGACGAGGAGCTGGGCAAGTGGAACGACAACATGAAGACCGTCTTCACACCGACTGCAGGCTCCAGCATCCAGTCGATCGACCTGGAATTCGAATCGGATAACGAGCAGTTCATGACCGCCCTCGAGGGAGCCGGATTCAAGAGTGGCAAGGCCGCCCTGTGGCCCGAAAACAGCGCCTTCTCGAGCTACGTTCTCCTGAAAGAGGCTGCGGAGACCTCCGTCATCACGGCCACGGTAAAAGACGCCGGCATGTCGGCCCTGTTCAAATACCAAGGCAACCATGTGGTGAAGTACATCGTACGGGATTCAGAAAACCGCACCTCCTACACCAAGCTGACGATCCGCGTCACCGAAAGCGGTTCGATCGAAGCCGGCCCCACGATCGTCTGGACCAATCAGGCCGGAACCTATACCTATAATTTTAACTCGCGGTACAACCACAACGAGGTCGAAATCAAGATCGGCATCACGACGCAGAGCGCCTTCTCGGCCTTCACGGTGGACATCATCAGTGACAACGTTCTGACTCCCGACGAACTGGCCGGCGTAGGACTCTCCTCGCACATGGACCTGATCAATCCCGGCCAATATGAAAGCGCTTTACGCGGCCTGGGCTTCCCAACCGGAACCGAAGTCACGAACAACAAATCGCTGTCGTTCGACATCACGCAATTCATGTCGATGCTGACGCTCATGAACAAGGCTGGCAACTGCGATTTCCGGCTGACGGTCACCGATGCTTCGGGCACCAATACGAAAACAATCCAACTCTATGTGGTCAAGCAATGATCTCTAAAAACTAACAGACAAAAATGATGAAAAAAACGATGAAACATATCATTCCATGGATCATGCTACTGACGGCCGCGTTGGCCGGGTGTTCCACTGACCCCACAGAGATCGGTCCTACGGCCGAAGGAACGTTGCGTCTGAGTTTCTCGCTGCCCGACCAAACGACACCAGCGAAAAGTCCGGCAGAAGAATACGATGCCCTGGCATTCAGCACCCTGCGTATTTACAAGATCGAAAGTGACGGGGCCGACGGAACCGTTGAAAACCTGATCCGGAAATACAAACCGGCTACCGACGTGCCCGATGCCCTGCAACTGGTGGCCGGACAATATAAAGTGACCGTCGAGGCCGGTGATAACAGCGAAGCCTCCTTCACCCACAAAACCTATCGCGGAGAGGAGACCTTCACGCTGGCTGCACACGAGACCAAGATTCTGCCGGTGGCCTGCAAGATACAGAACATCGTGGTGAAGGTGGTTTTCGACGCTACGATCGCAGAAAAGTTCGACCAGGGATACCTGGCCTATGTAAGTGCCGCCGACGCCTTCTCGAAGACGGATGCAGAGAACAACCTGGTCCCCACGTTGAAATATACGACCGATAACACGGGGTACTTCCTGCTGCCCGAGGGAACGAAGAACCTGAGCTGGGGTTTCTACGGCAGCAGCTCGGATGCCGATATCAACAAAAATGGCACAAAAACCGGCGTCATCACCCTGCCCGAGAATGGCAAGCAGTACACGCTGACCTACAAGTATTCGAAGTCGGCAGACGGTCACCTGAGCATCTCCGTGCAGGTACGCGAGTACGAAAGCACCCATGATGACAACTTTACGTTCAGCCCGCAGCCGACCCTTTCGGGCGACGGATTCAACCTGAACAACGTGACAGGCTATTATGCCGAACCGGTGAAGTTCAAAGTCTCGTCGATCAATCCGCTCGCCACACTCTCGTTCACGGCCGGCGGGCAGCAGTACAATGTCCTAGCCAACGGCGAAGCGATCGAAGGCATCAATGCCGACGGAATCACCTATGTCAAAACCGATGAATACAACGGCTCGCTGGCTCTCGACGGAACATTCTTCGCCAAATTGGGCTCGGGAATCAATACGCTGGACTTCGTCATCACCGACACCGACAACAGCGAAGGCAAGGCTACGGCCCGAGTGGCAATCGCCGGTATGAGCGGCATCGAAACCGCCAACCTGTGGTTCGGTACGGCCACGCTGAGTGCCGCCGTAACAAATCCGGCCACAACGGAGGTCAAGATCCGCTACCGCATGAACGGCTCGGAGGAGTGGACCGAGCTCCCGGCCACCAAACGGGCTGACGGCTACACCTATACGGCCGATGCCACCGGATTCCGCGCCGACCACACCTATGAGCTCCAACTGATGGAGAACGGCGTGGAGAGCGGAGCCGTGAAGAGCGTCGCCACGGCAACCGGAATCCAACTGCCGAACGCCGGATTCGAAGAGTGGCACCAATCGGGAAGCGCCATGTACCCCTATGCCAGCGGAGGAACTCCGTTCTGGGGAACAGGAAATCCCGGAGCCACCTCGCTGGGTTCGGAGTTCAACCTGACGGCCGGCGTAGAGGATCCGCGTCCCGGATCATCGGGCCGCCTCAGCGCAAAACTGGAGACAAAGAAGCCTTCCGTTATGGGAATCGGCAAACTGGCCGCCGGCAACTTGTTCGTGGGCGCATTCGGAGAGATCAGCGGCATGGGCGGAACCGTCCTCATGGGGCGCTCCTTCACCTTCAACGCCCGCCCGACCGCTCTGCGCGTGTGGTACAAATACTCACCTGTAGGCAGCGACAAGGGTCGGATCTACGTCTGTCTGGTCAAAATGACCAACGGCGACACAAGCCATACGGTGGACACGAACAATCCGGACAAAACCACGTTCCAACCCGACGACGAGTTCCTCTATGTCGACAAGACCAACACCACGACGCCCCAAGGTCATATCCTGGGCTACGGCGATCTGATGCTCGAAAGCGCCGTCACAACCTGGACCGAAGTGGAGATTCCGATCATCTATCGGGAACAATACAACGA
>CALYBN010000088.1 GCA_944414825.1 uncultured Rikenellaceae bacterium | reverse complement strand
GTGTTAGGCCTGCCGCTAGCGTTCATCCTGAGCCAGGATCAAACTCTCCATTGTATAAAAATATTCAATGTTTCGTTAGAGTCCTGACTATTCGTTTCCTTTAAAGGAAATGACAGATAAATACTACATTTCTCTCAAAATAACCAGTAATTCAAAGAACCAGTTTTAAAAAGCTCCGCACTTTTCGGTGCGAAAGGGATTGCAAAGTTAAGCACTAATTTTGAATCCTGCAAATCTTTTTCAAGATTTTTTTCACGACCGTCGCAGAGACGACCGGAAAGGGACTGCAAAGATAAGTAAACTTTTCGAATCCGCAAAAACTTTTTTTAAGAACGTGCATCCGATTGATTGTCAGCTTTCTGCTACCCTCGGGCTCCTTTATTGTAAACCCTCGTCGTATTTGGAAGAACCGTCATTTCTCAAATGCGGATGCAAAGGTAGCGACTTTTTCCGAACCTGCAAATATTTCCGCATCTTTTTTTGAAAAAAATTTAAATTTTCTCGTTTTTTGCCCAGATACCCTTATATAATAGGAGAAAGAGTCGGCTTTGTCGGCCCGATATACCCCGACGTTCCAAGACGGACTGCTGACGACCTGCGGCCATCGGAATCGGAAAACACAGCCACGAAATGGTCGGACAAGAGGGAGGATGCCGATTTTTTTCGTATTTTTGCGGCCAAACAACGCTTTCCATGAAACTCAAAACGGTTACGCTGCTTGTCGTGCTGCTGCTCGTGGCAGACCAGGCGCTCAAAATCTGGGTCAAAACCCATATGCACATCAACGAGGCGATCACCGTCTTTCCCGACTGGTTCCAGCTGCGCTTCATCGAGAACAACGGGGCCGCATTCGGGATGCACATCTACACGGGCACCGGATTCGACTGGGGCAAACTCCTGCTCGGCATCTTCCGCATCGCCATGGTATGTGCCGTAGGCTGGCTGATCCATCACTGGACGGTCAAACGCAGCGACACCCCCAAAGGGGTCATCGTCGGACTGGCCCTGATCCTGGCCGGAGCCCTCGGCAATATCCTCGACAGCGCCTTCTACGGACTGATCTTTTCGGAGTCGACCCCCTACACCGTGGCGGAATTCGGGGGGCACTATGCCGGATTTATGATGGGCAAGGTGGTTGACATGTTCTATTTCCCGCTCTTCCAGTGGGACGGAGTCCCGCGGTTCCTGCGTTTCCTGGTTGACAGCAACAATTATTTCTTCGGAGCAATATTCAATTTGGCAGACGCATATATCTCTGTAGCAGTCGTTTACCTACTTTTGTTCCAATATCGGTTTTTCAACCGGTAGATTTTTTTTCGAAAAAAAGGTTGGAGTTTCGAAAAAAAGCGTTACTTTTGCACACCGCAATTCCGGAATACTGCCGGTGCAATGCCCAGGTGGCGGAATAGGTAGACGCGCACGTTTCAGGTGCGTGTGCCGCAAGGCGTGCAGGTTCGATTCCTGTCCTGGGCACTGAAAACCCCGTTTGAGGAGACTCAGACGGGGTTTTTATCTTTTTAGGGAGAAATATAGAACCAGCTACCGCTCCATAACGACCACAGCACCTTGGGGTTGCAGCACCATCTGATCAGCAAACGGTCGAGGATCGGGATGTTCCGGGGAGACAACTACCCACCTGTCGGGCGACCCCGGCAGATCGACACGTGCCTCACGGGCAATCTCCGTATTCTTGTTGAGGATGACGACGGCACGCTTCCCGTCTGACTTACCAACAAGCACCGAATAGAGGATGTCGTCACCCGACACCTCTGCACCTGTAGTTCCTTTATAGACCACATTCCACAGCCGATCCCTATATCGGCGGCGCAAATCGTCGACTTGGCGGCCATACTCCATCATACGGGGGAATTCCGACAACCGGCCCTTGAAATACCGGGGTTCGTAACAAAGAATATACTTGTCCATCAAGCACATGTTGAT
Organism: uncultured Rikenellaceae bacterium; assembly: GCA_944414825.1. Taxonomy (GTDB): domain Bacteria; phylum Bacteroidota; class Bacteroidia; order Bacteroidales; family Rikenellaceae; genus CALYBN01. Next base: position 6,790 of record CALYBN010000088.1, on the reverse strand, counting down.
CCGGTTCTTGTCAAGGTGATCCGTAAAATAACTGACAATCGGAAGATCCGGGTCAATGTAACGCATCAGCGGAATATGATCCACCATCTGCCGGGTATAGGTGGCATAGTACTGTCCCTGATTGTCGTAAGAGCCCTCGCCAAACATGATGAAATCAGGGTTGTACGTACGGATCATGTCGCAAAACTCCTCGGCCAGCAGCCCATCTCCCCGATAGATGTAATCGGCAACTTTGTGTCCATGACACGGGTCATAGCACAGTTGTGTTCCCGAATGGTGCTGATTCTCATCGTAATTCATTCCCGAAGCCCCCAAATCCAGGCACTTCTTGAACTCCTTGCGGATCAACGCCCGACAATCATCGTCGAGGAAACACAAAACGCCAAACCTACGATTATTGAAACTGGTCAACTGCGTATACGTATTATATCGGTATCCGCCAGCCATGCAGTCATCGCCATTGACATCCTTCACGATATACTTCCGGTAGAGATCGTACCACGGCGAAGTCACCTCGATCCATGTAAATTTGGTAAAAAGAATAATCTTCACCCCCATGGCCTCACAGGCAGCAATCGCCTGGCGAAACTCCTCGAAGGTACCCAAACGGGGATCGACATCGTGTACAGGCATTCCACGATCCTGTCCGCCCCAGTTCCATCCAGTAATCTGCAACGCACGAATTCCGTATTTCTTACAGTCCCGGGCGTAATCCAGCAAATCGTCGATCGTAAAATTCACCCGAGACTCTGAACTGTTAATCTGAAGTTGTTGCCAGGCATGAATATCGTTGATCCAGTCTGGTCGATAAGGCACCTTGAACCACGTTTTGCGCCATTTTTTATAGATATCGGCCGCCGCCTGCCAATCCCCCGTATAGGGAAGCACCGCCACATCGGTCATCGAATAATTCTCACCCCGGCCAACAAAGAGATGTCGGGTCGCCCGAAGGCGGTATTTCAACAGACGTTGGGCCCGGTGACCAGCAACGGCGTCCAGCGATCCGAGCAGTTCATTGTATTCCGGAGTCGGCAGAAGCTCGTAATTCACACGAATATACTCCCTCATTTCGGGATCAAGACTGCTGATATAGACTCCCTGTCGATCCGACCCGATCGTCGAATAGGCCTGTTCAGGCAGATTGCACCCGCCGGAATAGGCACTCCCCGGCTCAGGATAAAGTTCCACACTCTTCAGCGCCGTATACGACAGACAGTTGAACAGGAATTTCCGTTCAGGATCGGGTATTGAAACCGCTCCGAATATGGGCCAGTCAAGCGTTTCCACCCGACAGCTGCTGCGGTTATCAACCCGTCCGGAGAAGAGCAACCCCTTGTCAGCATCATAGCGCACAACCCCCGTGAAGGCGATTCCCGAACCGCCGGACGCCGGATCAGGCTGCAAATCGGGCCAAATGAAAACCAAACTGTCCGCATACACCTGACACTCGGGCGACCGCTGCGCCATGCCCCGAATGGCAGACAGCGACCCATCGGGACGGCGCACGGTCATATCAAATGACAGACCCTCTCCAGCAGGAATAACATCCCAGCCTGTACTGCTGTAACTCAACGAGGTGAACGCACCCTTCCGGGCATCGAACTCAGCCCGGAATTCCCCATTCCCGAGATACAATGCCTCCTGTCCCGGAGACGGAAATATACTTATGAACATGCCGACAAGCAACAATGCAAATACCCTCTTCATAACACAAATTTGAATTATTTTTCCATGGCTACCACCAACGACAGCATCGGCACACGGAATGTGCCCGATACGGCCTCATTCTCCGGGACTTCGGGAGACGCAATCTCCACAACGGATGTCACGGCCCCGGGAAATGTAACTGTCACATCTTTGTCCATCGAACTATCGTTCACGAGAACAGCTACCCGCTTTCCGGTCTGACGACTCTTGTATACAGTATAGGTCGACAGTCCTTCGACAGAAGCCTCTGACGCATCAATCATCTCCGACCGCCACACCTCGTCTTCATAACGAGCTCTGAAACGCTCGACGCGTTCAGCATACTCCACGACATGGGGATAAGCAGACAATGAATCCGTCCGAAACAGTGGACCATAGCAAATGAGATACTGATTTTTGACACAGGTATTAATATCAGAACGTGCCGTACGCACATCGATCGGAGCTACGATTGGCAATCCTGGATTCAGATAACGCAAGACCGATCGCCGTTCGATCTGGGGAAGCACCATAAAATCGAGGTCTGCACTTTGAATATCATACAGATAACTCCCCCCTGTCTTAAACTCCACTCGGGCTGCTCGGGCCCGGGCAGCGAACTCAGCATCAAGTCGCACCATAGCCGGAGCAGTATATGCCGAGGCAGAATGACCATGCCGGGGATCGTGACAAAAGAGAGTCTTGATACGGAACGGAACGTCAGTGCAAACGACACCATCAGCATGCAGCCAACCGAATGTCTGGTCGTATGCCCGGGCAACGAGGGTCTGGGTCGTATCACTCAGCGGGCACATAATATACTGGTTGTAGAAGAATCCGTAGGGATCAGATACGATCAGTCGCTGCAATTCGTTTCGATATTGGTCGGTACGACTATCGACTCGCAGAAAGTCACATTCGAGAAGCATCTTGAGTCCCATTTTCCGGCATGCAGCGATTGCCTGATCGTAGTTGACATGGACCTCTCCAAGACGATCCCTGCCTGCCCGACACCAGTTCGAGACAGACAAGACCTGTACCCCATTCGCCTTCGCATCCCGAGCCCGATCCAGCAACACCGACGGAGTTGCTGCACTGACCCGCTGCCATGTTCGGGAAGCTGCCAACCACGCTTCCGCCGGTTTGGGAGTATTCCGAACCTGTTCGACACCCTTATACCACGAACCTCTATAAAATGAAAGAGTAAGCGGGCTCAAAACACGCACGCTCCCCTTTGGGGCATAGAGAACACGGTTCGCCTTAAAGGCAATTCGCACCGGTTGCCCATCCATCACATCTTCTTTCGGATTACAATAGGCAGCCTCATGTCCCGGGATCAGTTCAAATGACCCGATCACAAATTCCTCCACCGACTTTACAGATCGAATCAAGGCTCCTTGTCGATCGTTCCGCAGCAGGATGTAGGAGTCACTCGGCAAATATGCCATCGTAGTCGGATAGTCTACCCCCCAATATCCATGGTCGCTCGGAAACCGAGGATAGAGCGATTTAACATAGTTTTTTGTATCGAGAACAAACTCGGAAACTTTATCCGGAAGAGCTACCTCTCCCAAATAAGGCCACGCTACGTACTCAACGGTGTAATCGCTGTTGTTGGTAACCTCCCCGCTGAAAACGAGGCCCTCGTCGGTAAGCACCGCCGTCGCTGCGAAAGCGATGTTCAGTCGTTTTTTATTTGCCGGGCTGTACAATGTCCGCCAGACAAACGTCACGGAATCTCGGGTACACTCCACTTCGGGAGCCGATTGTTCCACTCCTTCAATATTGTTGAATCGCATCTCTTGTGCAAACGGCACAGCAGCACCTTCGACAGGCACCAGCATCTGAAACGATTGTCCCAGTTTTTCCCGTTCGACCAGTTTCCATCCCGTCTGCTTGTCCGCGAGTTGCACCAATGCGCCGTTACGCCGGTCAAAGACAGCTTTCATCCGGGCATTTTCAAGTACGATCCGATGTTGCGCTACCACCGTCAGGGAGAGCATCAACAGGCAAAAAGTCATGAAATACCTTTTCATACGTGTGTCAATCATTAAAAAAAGGGGAGAACTTTGCCATTCTCCCCGTCGTAAAACTCCGTCCAGATCAGTTCGGCGCAGAGATATTGAAAGTCATCAATACATGTGTCCGATCTTCGAGCGACTCCAATCCCTCGACATCCATACGTATCGGAAGCGCATACTTTTCGGGCGAATTGTATGACCCACACAACTCGTAAATTTTCAACGGGTAGTATGTCACGAAAAACTTCGCATTCAGATCGTCCGGAGAAAGAGAAAAGGAGGTCTGTTCGATCGTATAGCACGACTCGGGCAATAACTCATACTCCGATCCGTTCGCTTCGTTATAACTCGTCAGATACTGTGCATCGACACTATACGTCACGACACACGATGCACCCAACAACCCGCTCTTGGTCGCCCATGCCGTAGCGACCGCCGAAGTCTGATCCGACGTCGAGGCATACTCCTGTACCCCCGACTTAATCATATAGACTTTGCTTGGCATGTAGCCGTCCTCCCGGTTATCAGTACACGACGTTGCCAGAAAGCCCAGGATTCCAACTAAAAACAGTATCTTTTTCATAGTTCGTTCCTTTTTCATGTTTACCATCCCGGAGCCTGCTCGATATTCCGGTTTTTATTCAACTCCTCCATATTGATCGGCCACAGATAATTTTTATCTTCCCAGACACGAGCTGTAGGGCCACCATACTGAGAATAAATACGCTTGTAGAACGAATAAGTTCCGTTGGCGGCCTGGGAAGCATTCTGAGGACGCCCCATAGGCGAATTCGTCGTCGAATAGATATTCATTCCCCAGCAATCGGTATTGGTAATGTCGCACACCTGCCAACGGCGCGTATCGAAATAACGCTTGCCTTCAAGGGCTAATTCAACCATACGTTCGTGACGCAGATATTTCCGGGCTTCGGCTTGGCTGGTTTTGACCTCAGGATAAACCTCCTCGATATTGGGGACACCCGCCCGCTCACGGATGGCATTCCAATAGAACCAAATGTCGGGATTGCTCAAATCCCCGATCTCGATCAACGCCTCCACATAATTCAGGTAAATTTCATTCAGGCGGATGATCGGATAAACCATCGGCTGCGCCCACCCGGCCTTAGTGCCCAGTTTCGGGTTGATATCTCGAGTGGTGAACTTTCGCTGGCAATAGCCCGTCGACGTACAGCGAATCTTACCTCCCGAATAGGTAAAGTTTAGTTCCACGTAGTTGTTTGCCCCGATATTGGGCATCAACTCTTGCAACGTTCCATTGCCTGATGGAACGCCGTAGGCATAGTCCAACTGGTTGTATGCAATGTCGATATAGAAACGCGGTTCCCGATTCCGGTACATCTTGGCAATAGAACGCGCGCGATTAACCTTTCCGTCAAAAGGATGTACATATCCGTTGAAGTAGCCGGCTAACTTATCGGACTCCTCGACCGGGTAATCATTGGGTACTTCAAAATAATAATCGTCGTTATCGACCTTGTTCGGATCCTTGCAAACGCGCGGATCCTTGATCGGGAACTCACCGCCGTTCGTACACTCGATACCCGCCTTCACGCCGTCATACGACCCGACCTTCGTGGCATCGCGGTAACCGGTAATAGGATAAACGCCGTTATCCATGGCATAGGCATCGACCAAACGCTGTGAGGGATTGATACCACCCCAGCAGTTGTTATTGATGTTGGTGGACAAGCAGCGCTGGAACCAAGCCTGGTCATCAATCGTACGGGCCAAAATGGTCTCCGAGTTGTACTTCACGGCAAAGGCATCGTAAAGCGACTTATAGGGATTGACTTTCCCATTCTCGCGGACAATGGTCAGTGCATAAGCCGTTCCGCCATCGGGTAATTGATAATCAATCACGGCCTTGGCAGCATCGGCAGCCAGTTTCCACTTGTTTGCATCGTACGTCGTAGGAATCAGATCTGAACCGTCCTTCACACTCGTCCAGCCCACGAAAAGCGATTTCGAGCGGGGATTCATCAACTGACTGGCCGAAAAGAGAAGTACCTGAGACTTAATAGCCAGCGCGGCACCCGGCGTGAAGCGCCCCATATCAGCGGCCGTCATAACAGGTTTCAGGTTTTTGGCCACTGCATCCAGCTCGTCACAGACGAATTTCACACACTCTTCCCACGTATTGCGGCTCGGATAGGTCGTCAGGTAATCGCTGTTCGGATCGGTCACGTCATAGTTGGTCGGAACCAGCACCACCGGCCCATAGAGCCGCATCAGCTGCCAATAGCAGTAGGCCCGCATGCAACGTGCCTCATTGTAATAATAATCACGCTCTTCCGAGGTCATATCATTACACAGGTGGATATAGGTCATAAAATAGGTCGCCTCACGGATACCTTTATAGAGCCGCTCCCACTTGTCATAGGGGATATTGCTTGTATTCCACGAATTGTTGTTGATTTTGTTGATATCGTGGTTGAACCCGTTGTCGGCCTCGTCCGAACCAGGAACCCACGGCTCGCCCTCCACACCATTTGCGGACGACTGTGTCGGTTTGGGCATAAACGAGTAGACGCGGGCCATATACTGCAACGCCGTGTTTTTCTTCGAGAAGATCTGCTCGGGCGTCGTGGGAATATCCAGCGGCTGCATGTCCAGGAAACTCTCGCACGAGGCCATGGACAGCACCAGGAACAACGATAAAATTATGTACTTCTTCATGGCTTTTTTGTCTGGTTATAGAATATTGTATTACACTCAGAATGTCAGATTAAGGCCCAGGCTGTAGATGCGCGACGGAGGATAGGCACTACCGTCATAACGTCCGTCCGATGAAGTGATGCCGTTGCCGACCTCGGGATCGAACAGTTTGAATTTGGAAAAGGTCAGCAAGTTAAATCCCGATATGTAGAAACGAGCATTGGCAATATGAATTTTCTTCAGGAAACGCTGGGGCAGGCTATATCCGATCGTGGCATTTTTCAGACGCAGGTACGATACGTCGCGTTGCCAGAACGTCGATCGGCACTGGTGACTGTTGACGCCCTTCGCTTCCGAGACGCGCCGATCAGCGGCACTCGGATCCCCGTTGTCCCGCCTCCACATCC
>CALYBN010000087.1 GCA_944414825.1 uncultured Rikenellaceae bacterium | reverse complement strand
TATAACCGGATGGTTGATCTGTCAACCCTTTTTGCAGGAGATGAAACCTCGGATTATCGTTATACGGATTTGTACAATCCTAGTAATTATCGTTATCGCGTTTGGGATGGCCAGAGCAGCGAGTATTCGGTGGATAAGACCGTGCAGTCTTACAGCAATCCGTTACTTCCCGTCCTGGAACTGCCCGAGGTATTTTTCATCAAGGCGGAATGTCTGGCGGAAAAAGGTCAGATCGGTGATGCCAATGCCGTGTTGAAACGGGTGCGCGACGCTCGCGGATGTACCGAGGCTCTTTCTGCGTCGGATTACAACAGTTTCATGACGAAACTGGTCAACGAGGCTGAACGCGATTTCCTGACGCGAGGGACGACCTGGGCTTTCCTGAAAAAACTCAACTGGCCGAAAATGTATGACGGGACGCCGGCCTACAAGACATTGCCCGAAGGCTGGTATGTGTTGCCTATGCCCGATTCTGAAACCGATTACTTTTAAATCTGAAATTCATGAAAGCAAGATATATCATTATCCTCGGCATGCTCGGTACGCTGTTTTCCAGTTGCCAGAAAGAGGAGGTGCCCACTTATAGTGATTGTACCTCGGACCGTTTCATTTACTTTGCCCGGACGGAAGCCGATTCTACCGATCTGTCGTTTTTCTCCTATCCCGGCCAGACCACCATCAATTTCCCAGTGGTGGTGAAGAGCACGGGATACAGTACGGAAGATGCAACCTATAAGATTGCGGTGATGTCGCAGTATACGACGGCCGAATCCTCCGATTATGAGCTGCCGGCTACGTGTACGTTCCGCGGGGGAATGGTCAGCGATACCTGTTTCGTGCGGTTCAACTACTCCTCGAAGTTGGATGACGGCAAAGTGCGGCTGGTCCTGGAGCTGAAAAGCAATGAAGATTTCCAACTGGGCCCTACCACATCGCGAGTGGCCGTTATCTGGGTGCATAACAATATTGTTCAACCCGATTGGTGGGATAGTTTCATCTCGTCGTACATCATGGGGACGTACTCGGAGAAGAAATATCGGCTGTTTATGGAGGTCGTAGGTGTCGACCTGACCGATGCCGATCGCAGTGTGATTCGCCACTATGCGCTAGTATTCAAACAGTACCTGGCCAAACGGAAAGCTGACGGAAAACCTGTCCGGGAGGAGGATGGCACGGAGATGACGATTGTCGCCGGCGGGAACTAGAATCCTAAACTCATAAATTGATTACTGATATGAAAAAACTTATTATATATTTAGGTCTGATTCTGATGGCCAACTGTTTCCTGACGGGTTGTATCAAGGACGATTCGACTTCGTTCCAGATCGATATGCCCGATGTGACCATCGCGCCGGATGATGCCATCGCGTTTGCTGTCGGTACCGAGGGGGAATATGCCCCGACGATCGATTGGGCGGGGACGGATCCTGCGGACTACGATTTCCTGTGGACCTACAACGGACGTGAGGAGTTGTCGCGCGAACAGGTACTGCGGCATACGTTTACCGAGGCCGGTACTTTTTATCTGACTTTCCAGATGACGGATCGGAATACCAAGTTGGTTTACGGATGTGATTTTAAGATGACCGTATCCAGCCCCTTCTTCCTGGGATGGCTGATTCTGTCGGAGAATGACGATAAGAGTTCGTCGCTGAGTTTTGTGCATATGACCAGTTTCGAGTCGTATCCGGATATCTACAAGTCGCTCTATCCGAACGATCCGCTGGGATCCGAACCTTATCGGATGGAGTTCCATGCCATTTCGAAAACCGACCAGATTCTGGTCATGCAGAAGGGTGGTGACGGCCTGGTCGAGATCGACGGAAGCAATCTGCAAAAGGTGATCCGGACGGAGAATGAGTTTATCGGCGAACAGTATCCCGATGAAGATGGCGGGTTCAATCCCGTCCGGGTGGCTTATACGCACAAGGGACCGGAATTGCTGCTCACGGACAAGGGGAACATCTACGATCGTATTACACCCTCTACGGCGACGGTGTCCTCCGCAAAATTCCAGTCGGCGATGTATTCGACCGTGCCGTTCTCGCATGTCGCGGGGCCGGCCAAGTTCACCTATTTTACATTCCCCGGGGCCTGCAACTATCAGTTGATGTTCGATGACCTGAACAAACGGTGGCTGGCTTATTATAACACGACGACGATCCCCAAGGCGATTCCGGAATTGATCGCGAACTATGGAGACAAACCCGAAGTGTTTGATTTCTGTACGGGAATGGGTTCTGACGTGGATTTGGTCTATGCCGAATCGTTCAATGAGGCAACGAACAGATGTGCATTGTTTAATGTGCTTAAACAGAACGGAACTTATTATGTAGCCCAGTCGTTGATGAACCTGTCGACGACCAACTATTCGATTACGGTTTCCAGTGCCGATCAGCGGGTGTTTACTCCGGCTGTGGACGCTCAGTCGCGGTACTGTCTGATGCGAGGTTCGGGTACGAGCTATGCTGCCGATCCGCATCTGTTCTACAGCATAGGCAAGAAGGTCTATTTCTACCATTGGGACACCGATCAGAGCTATCTGTACAAGGATTTCAGCACGGGGACAAATGCTCCGGCCGGGGAGTTGGTTTCCATCCTGCAGAACGGTAATGCCACGCAGGTCGCTTTTGCCTTCAGTGACGGGCATTTCTACATCTGTGATGCCAACAAGACCACATTGACCAACATTCGTCAGGGCAATATCGACCCTACGGGCGAGAATGAAATCGAACTGGCCCATATCGACAATATTCCCGGCAGAATCGTTCATGCGATCTTCAAGTACGGGAAGGCGTCGAACTATACCGGGGCGAAGATTGCCTATTGATGAAAACTCTTAGGATAGCCTTACATTAACATTAAATTGATTTTTATATGAAACTGGGAAAATTATGGGTGGTGTTGTCCCTGGCGACACTGTTGGCAGTCCCGAATGCCGAAGCAGGTATTTTCGGAGGCAAGCGCTCAAAAAAGAAGTCGGAGAAAACCGAACAGACGGACTCTACTTCCAAGAAAAAGGAGAGCAAATATGAGAAGTTGCTGAAAAATGCCGTCACGGCACAGGGGGATTTTGTGACCCTGCACAAGGTCAACAACACCAAAATCTATCTTGAATATCCATTGAAGCACATCGGCCGTCGGATCCTGATCGGTGGTACGGTTGCCTCGGTGAGCGATCCCACCTACGTCAGCGTGGGGTATAAGTACGTAGACCCGCTGCACCTTCAGGTAGAATTGCGCGATACGCTGTTGGTTTTCAATGAGCCCAACGCAGCGGCAACGCTTAACAGCAGTGATCCGGGGCTGAAGGTGGCCTTCGAGAAGAACTTCATCCCGCGCCTGTATAAGCAATGCCCCATCCTGGCTTATAACGAGGACAGCACGGCCGTGGTGATTGACTTCACCTCCATGGTCTATGACATGGGGGCCAATGGCGGGATGCTGCAGGCTCCGAAACGGGACTCTAAGGAGGAAAAGGAGCGTTCCGTATTTGGCGAGTTGAAGGCATTCGACGATAATGCCTCGATTGAGTTGCAGCAGGATGTGTCGGTCATGCTCCGGGTGTTGATCTTTGCTTTGAAGTTGGGCGATATTACTACTGTTTCGAAGGTGTCGCTACTGCTTCTGCCCGAGGAGCCTATGGCACCGCGCATCCAGGATTCCCGGATCGGGGTGTTCTGGAGTGGCAAGACGGCTAACAGTACGGTTCCCAAGTATGAGATCTCGACCGAGAGAGACGGCTTGCGCCCCTACTTGCTGGCCAATCGTTGGCGCATCGAGCCGGTGGATATGGCAGCTTGGGAACGCGGCGATCTGGTGGCCGTCAAGAAACCGATCGTGTGGTATGTCGACGATGCTTTCCCCAGCCAGTGGCGGGAATCAATTCACAAAGGCGTTCTGATGTGGAACAAGGCTTTCGAGGAGATCGGACTGAAGGATGTGATCCAGGTGCGGGATTTCCCCACCGAGGAGGAGGACCCGGCTTTCGATCCGGACAATCTGAAGTACTCCTGTCTGCGTTATTCGCCCAGTCCGACGATGAATGCCATGGGCCCCTCGTGGGTAGATCCGGTGACGGGCGAGATACTCAATGCCAGCGTCATAGTCTACAACGATATTATCAAGTTGATCAATAACTGGCGCTTCATCCAGACCGCCCAGATCGACCCGCAGGTCCGTACTCAGAAGATGCCTCGTGAGATCGTGGACGAGTCGATGATGTATGTCATCTCCCATGAGGTAGGGCACACGCTGGGCCTGATGCACAACATGGCAGCTTCGTCAGCTTTCCCGGTCGATTCGTTGCGGTCGGCTGCTTTTACGCAGAAATATGGCACGACGCCCTCGATTATGGACTATGCCCGTTTCAACTATGTGGCCCAACCGGGCGACCAGGGCGTGAAACTGACGCCTCCCGACCTGGGGAT
>CALYBN010000086.1 GCA_944414825.1 uncultured Rikenellaceae bacterium | reverse complement strand
ACAAGATCGGGCGTCGGCGTCTGGATACCCACTTCATCGGGTTCCAGAAGTTGGGGGCTACCTTCAATTTCGACGCGGGCGAGAGTTTCTTCGCCGTCGAGGGGCACAATCTGCGAGGGAGCTATATGCTGTTGGACGAAGCGTCGGTGACCGGAACGGCCAACATCGTCATGGCGGCCGTGCTGGCCAAGGGAACTACGACTATCTACAACGCCGCCTGCGAACCCTACGTGCAGCAACTCTGCCGGATGCTGAACCGCATGGGGGCCCGCATCAGCGGCATCGCCTCCAATCTGCTCACGATCGAAGGGGTCGAGCAACTGGGTGGTACGGAGCATACGCTGCTGCCCGACATGATCGAGGTGGGGAGTTTCATCGGCCTGGCGGCCATGACCCAGTCGGAGATTACGATCAAGTCGGTTTCGTATAACGATCTGGGGATCATCCCGGCGCAGTTTGCACGGATGGGAATCGCCTTCGAACAGCGCGGCGACGACATCTACATCCCGCGGCAGGATCACTATGAAATCGAGAGTTTCATCGACGGCTCGATCATGACCATTGCTGACGCTCCGTGGCCAGGGTTGACACCCGACCTGCTGTCGGTCTTCCTCGTGGTAGCCACGCAGGCCAAGGGTGCCGTGTTGATCCACCAGAAAATGTTCGAAAGCCGCCTGTTCTTCGTCGACAAACTGATCGACATGGGGGCACAGATCATCCTGTGCGACCCGCATCGGGCCACCGTAATCGGACACGACCACCGTATGCGCCTGCGTGCTACGCGTATGACTTCGCCCGATATCCGTGCGGGTGTGGCGCTGCTCATTGCGGCCATGTCGGCCGAGGGGAAGAGTGTGATCCAAAATGTGGAGCAGATCGACCGCGGCTACCAGGACATCGACGGCCGTCTGAATGCCCTCGGGGCGCAGATCACGCGGCTTGATACCGGTCTATAGAACAGACTGCTGAGCCGTTTCTGCGGTTTCGGCAGAGGTGTCTACAATGGAAGGGGAAAAGGGCACTGGATCAGAAGAGTGATGCCGGAGTTAATGATGCCGGAGTTCTGGTTGGCGAACTCCGGAGAGTGATGCTTTTATGACACGAATAGCGCCCCCCCCCAAAATCCCTGTTTCCAGTTATCTCACGCTTTTTGAGTCCCGGAGGGAAACTTGTCAGTCGAAAAATTCGTCGTCCGACGAGTCGGAAGTCGTTGCATCTTGGACCGGTTCCTCCGGATCGCAGTCGTAGTTGACTACACCGATCGGGGCTGGGAAGGTATCGGTCTGCCGGATTCCCAGACGAGGATCGGCATAGACCCGTTTCATGAACTCCCCGAAGATCGGCAGGGCCAGGGCCGACCCCTCACCACGCGACCAGAGATGTACGCTCTGATCCTCCCCGCCAACCCATACGCCGGCTACCAGTTTCGGTGTTACGCCCATGAACCAGGCATCGCGGTTGTCCTGCGACGTACCGGTCTTGCCACCCATCTCGCCCGTAAATCCGAACTGATAGCGAAGGCGGCCTGCCGTTCCGGCGTTGATCACGTTCTTGAGCATGCCCAGCATCGTATAGGCGGTTTGTTCGCTGATGGCGTCACTCGATACCGGTGCAAACGAGGAGATCAGGTTGCCGTGACGGTCCTCGATCCGCGTCACGAAGATCGGCTCGGTGAAGACTCCGCGATTGGCGAATGTAGCATAAGCCCCCACCATCTCGAACAGCGAGACGTCGGGTGTCCCCAGGCACAGGGCATATACCGGATCGATATAACTCGAGATTCCCATCCGATGGATGAAGTCGGCCACGGCGGCCGGTTGTTTGGCCTGCTTCATGATCCAGGCCGAATAGTTGTTGCGGCTGTTGGCCAGGCCCCACTTGAGCGGCTTCAGTTCTCCGTCGTAGATGTCAGGGTTGTTGCCCGCCTCCTTGGGTTGCCACGGTTCGCCGGTATCGGTTTCGATCGTAGTGGGGACGTTCGGCACCATCGTACAGGGCGTATAGCCCAAGTGGTCAATGGCGAAGGTATAGATAAAGGGCTTGATCGTGGATCCCACCTGCCGTTTGCCCTGCTTCACCATATCGTACTTGAAGTAGCGGAAATTGGGCCCTCCGACATACGCCTTCACATGTCCCGTCGAGGGGTCGACAGCCATGAACGAGGCCCGCATGATCCGCTTGTGGTAAAGGATCGAATCGCGCGGCGTCATTACCGTGTCGATCTCTCCGCGTTTATAGCTGAATACGCGCATCTCGACCGGCGTGTTGAACGACTCTTCGATCTGTTCCTGCGTGGCGCCTCCGTTTTTCAGGTGGCGGTAGCGGTCCGTATAGCGCATGGCGTTGCGGATGATCTGTTCCACCTGTTGTTTGTCCATGTTGCGGAAGAGAACCTTCGTGCGGCGGTACTGTGCGTCCATGGCCGGCTGGATGTCGTTGGCCAGCCGCTGCTGTACGGCTTCCTCGGCATATTGCTGAAGAGAAGCGTTGATGGTTGTATAGATCTTCAGCCCATCGCGATAGATGTTATAGGGCGTTCCGTCGGCCTTTACGTTCTTGTGACACCAGCCGTAGAGCGGATTGCTGTCCCAGCGCTTTACCTCCTGCTCGTAATCCCAGTCATTGGTGAATTGCGACCGTTTGGGCCGCTGCATGGTCATCACCGAGCGGAGCATTTCGCGGAAATAAGTTCCGCTGCCCTCGTTGTGCGACACCGGATGGTAGTCCAACTGAATGGGAATGGCCGACAATGAGTCACGCTGCTCACGCGTGATGAA
>CALYBN010000085.1 GCA_944414825.1 uncultured Rikenellaceae bacterium | reverse complement strand
GATAGCTGTGACAACTGTCCAGCAGCGCCGACTGATTGGCCGTAAGGCGCCGGCGCTCGGTGCGGAGACGGATGCCGTCGCGGACACTGAACCACAGCAACAGCCCCAAGAGCAGGGACAGACCTCCCAATAGTTTTGTGATACTCCCCATGACCTAAGGCTTGAATTGTTCGAAAAGTCTCCACCCTTCGGCAACCTCCTCGGGGAGTGCTTTGAGGCCGTTCTCCATGTGGCTCATGGCGCTCACGACGGGGATCATCTGCTCCGCCGAACAGGTGTCGAGCGGTTGGTCGGCCGGCCATGCGGTCTGTTCGGCTACGAAGTCAGTATAACCCGCCGTGTCATTCTCTACGGCCGGAGCATAGCGTGCGATCAGCTGGGCAAGGGTCGAGAGCCCGTAGCGTTTCTGGTAGGTGTACAGCAGTACAAACATGGCGCGATAGCCCCAGGCCATGCTCTCGAAGCGTTTGAAACTCGGGTCTTGCGATACGACCTCTCCGCGGTAACGGGTCGCTGAGCGACGGATGTTGCCCGGATTGTTGTTGCGAAGGCCTCGGCTGCTCATTGGTCGAGTTTTTTATCCAGTTTGCGCTTCAGGAATCGTCTCAACCACCGGAATGCCGGGTGATCCGATAGTTCGGCGGCATTCTCCAGATAGCTCCAGAATTCTACGCCGCAGACGAATCCCGTGAACAGATTGGCCAGATGAAGTTCCAGGAAGGGCAGTATGCAACAGTCAATAAGCCATGCCAGGACGATACCTGCCATGACAAAAGCCAGTTTTGTGATCGTGTGCCAGGCCCGGGTGCTCTCAAAGCCCCATTCCGAGCCGTTGCGGCGGGCGCGCTTGTAACTGGCAGCTACGCCTGTTACGAAGTCGACCGCCACGAAAACCACGGCACAGATGATCAGCCCCTGGACCGGGGCGAAGAGCGACAGCACGCCGGCTGCCGCTCCCCAGAGGTATTTGACAATGTTTTCCATGTTGAGTGATGTTGTGGTGTCGCGCGGGGTCCGGCGTCTTCTCTTTAGAGGAGCATCTGCGAACGGAGCGACAGTCGGTTTAGAACGTTCTCTGCGGGCCGATACTCGGGATAGCGGTCCGGATGGGCTTCGATGTGTGCAATGGCGCGCCGCATGAGCGTTTCGGCATCGGTGCGGGTGCGTCGGGCGAGTGCCCGGGAGGCCTCTTCATCGGCCGGTTTCAGGTGGTTCCCGTAGTTGTAGACGAGACCCGTGCGACCGGCCGAGACGGCC
The DNA here is from genome assembly GCA_944414825.1 of uncultured Rikenellaceae bacterium. GTDB lineage: Bacteria > Bacteroidota > Bacteroidia > Bacteroidales > Rikenellaceae > CALYBN01. Next base: position 12,173 of record CALYBN010000085.1, on the reverse strand, counting down.
AATCCCGGCAGAAGCAGCAGTTTGACGTAGAGTGCCAGAGCCGGCTTGATGTAGTTTTCAAGCAGTTCGGGCAGCTCACGCCGTTCGAGGCGCTCGTAAAGTGCTCCCACTACGGGACGGATGAACTTCTCCTGTGCCGAAAGCAGCGTGGTCTCCGGTACGGCTACCGAAGCGTTGTTGCCCGTGCTGTCCGGCGTGGAAAAAGCCAGTGCGTTGACTTCGCGGGCGGAGATCAGGAATTTGTTTTCAGTCATGTCAGTCGATATTTTTCAGGGCATATTTGGTGATTTGAGCTACGTAGAGCTGCTGCGTGGGATCCTCCGGGTCGTAGTCCAGACCGTCGGCCTTGCGGGCCTCCCAAACCTTCATGTAGAGGGGCTTCGAACGGGTCGGAGGACGGTTGATGATCTGCAACGAGCTGCTGTCTATCCCCATAATCAGCGAGATGACTGCCCGTAACGGTTCGAGCAACTCCTCCTGTTCGGCCAGAATCACCGTGTTGAGCGCAACCTCGTATTCGTGGAGGATGCGCTCGGAATTGAAGCCCGAGCTGTAATCCAGTCCGCTCAGGGACCGGAACCAGGAGTGAGCCACCACGATGTCCGAGGTAGCCTGTGCGTGGAGTTTTTCCCAGTCTCCCTCGTTGTCGGAGGCGATCGGGATGAAGCGGGTGTTGTCCGCCTCGCCGCTCTCCTTGATCACGAAGAGTACCTGGCCGGGTTTGCCGGCGAACTTGGTCCGGGCCGTGCGCATCAGCTCCTCGGCCTCGGCCTCGCTGTCGACTGAGCCGTCGAGGACCATTACGCCCGAGAGTTGGAAGGAGTTGTCCAGACGGCTGATGTTCCACCGGTCGGTTTTGTAGGCGATGGCCGAGACGTTCAACCCGGCGATGTAGGGCGGGACGCCGTAGTTTTCGAACATCGGTTCGTAATCCTTATAGTGGATGGCCGAGCGGAGTGTTCCGTCGCTCATCTCCTCGAAATCGGGGTAAAGCGGCAATACGCGGGCTTCACTCTTGCGGAAATGGTTCCAGTCGTGGTGAAGCAGGATGTGCTTCCGGTCACGACCCAGCCGGCATCGCGAAGCATCCTGATGGAACAGCGACAGAAATGACCGTGCCGGGTCGGTCACGATCTCGACGAAAGCATTCCCGAACAGCGACTTGTCGAAAGCCAATTTGTTAAGCAACTGCCGCAGCGACTCTCCGGTGCCGTTGACGCATGCGGCAAACTCTCCCAGTTCGGGCAGCATGGGGTCGGACGAGAAGCCTTTCCCGGAGATGTAGTCGGCCTTGTCGTTGATGATGCGTCGATGGGTCGTGCTGCGTCGAGAGAGGAGTGCCAGGGCGTTGGGGAAGAGGTTGTCGTCGCCCCAGCGCCAGAACTCCCGGTTGCTTTCCGTGCGTCCCGTGCCGGTGAAAAGTTCGACTTCATTCCGCGAGAGGAAAATTTTACGATGTGTTTTTTTCGAGTTGTTTTTCATGTTCTAGTTGAAAAATGGGGCCGCCATGCCTCAGCACGACGGCCCCGGTTACGCGGTCAGCGCCATCAAAGAACGACCGCTTCTTCCGTCAGGAGGCCGGCTTTGCCGGTATCCGTGCTTACCAGTACGATGCTTTCCGAAGTGGAGTCGGAGAGCTTGCGGCCGGTCGAGCCGATGCTTCGGTCGAGATGCAGCGCGCGTTCCGTGCCGAACTTTTCGCTGTAACCGACCAGCAGTGCGTCGCCGTTGTTGGTGACGACAATCGCCACGATGCCACAGGGCGAGGTCTCGATTAACTCTTCCACGGCCTGCCGCGAAGCGGCATCCATGCGTCCCAGCGCCATCGAAAGCGAGTGAGTCACCATCAGCGAACCACTGTCGTAACTGACCGTCTCCTCGTATAGCGCCTGATCCTCCTCGAAACGATAATCGACAAAGGAGGCTCCGTCATTCAGTTCGACGGCCGAGAAACGCTCTCCGTCCGGGGCTTTCGTCACGGACTGGATCTTGTCAGCCTCTACCAGTGCGATGGAGCGAATCCCGCCGCTCCGTTTCCCGCACTTACGTTGATATCCGGTCAGTGCCATAGGCGTTAAGCTTTGGCCATGGAGGCGTAGGAGATCAACTCAGGCAGCAGATAGTCGCATCCGGCCATGAAAACGGCGCGTTGACGGTTCTCCATCTGATCGGGATTGTACCACATGCGGACCTCCGTGCCGGGGAAGTCGGCCGTGTTGACGGCCAGTGCCAGATTGCGGCGGTCAGTCAGGATGGCGATCGACTCGGGCATCTCTTCGAACTGGGGCAGGTAGTTTGAAATTTGGATGTCGACCACCGGGATGCCGCGGAACGACAATCCTGCACGTCCTTGCTGCTTGGCCTGGTAGGCACTGTCGAGCAAGACATTATCCAATGCGTCTTCATATCCTGCATAAATGTCCGAGGTGACCAGATAGATCAGATTGCCTTGAGGTTTGGCAGCCCGGAGTTCCTCGGAGGCGTTGTCCCACAATTGGCGGAGTACGCCCTCGGCCTCGCCTGTTCCGGAAAGGCTTTCGATGGTGAAATTGCGGATGTCGGTTTCGCCCTGCTCGATGTCCTCCTGAATGCGTTTGATAAAGCCGTCGAAGGTGTTGAACATGGCTCCGTCTCCGGTTCGCTCCGTGTCACCCATCCACATCGTGGCCCGAATGCTTTCGGCCACGGCCTCGCGGAAGAGCTGGGTCTCGGCAGCCTCCAGTTCCGTGCCGGAGAGATCCTCCATGTTGACGTCCGGCCGGTTGGAGATCAATTCGAAGACCATGTTGAAATAGTCTTCGGCGCTGTAACTGGCCTCGGCTTTTACGCGATCCAGACGGATGGTTTTCTGGTAGCGGTCGGCAGCCGCACTGCCCTGCCAGCCGTCGCCGGTGAATTTGCGGAGAATGTCGCCCGAACGCTTCCAGAAATGCAGCGTTGTGGGAACGGGCATGTTGTACATGATTCGGATGCCCAGGGCATTGGCGTCCGGGCCGTTGAGCATGGGCCGGAAAAAGATGGTTTCCAGGTCGGTGCCCGTGTAGGTTTTTGACTGTTCGATTTTACTCATTGATCGTGTCGTTTGTGTTTGTTTTTTACTCTCTGAATTTGCGCGCGTCCTCCATGTAGGCCGTGTCGTTGCTCCTGTTGCGGGATTCTTGCAGCGAGGGATCCTCCTTGGGACGGGTTGCGGTTGGACCGGCCTGCAGACGGGCATTCCGAGCTTCCAACTGCAGAATCCGGTTGCGGAGCATCTCGATTTCAGACTGATAGAGGGCGAGCGTTTTGTCGCCTGCCGATTGCAGGGTCGAGCCGGATTCAGTACGGATCATGCGTGCTTCCTCTTTCCCGTTTTGTGCCGGAAGGGGCAGGACGGGTGATGCGGAGATTTTTCGGTCTGTCAGAACTGTTGCCTGCTGCCGTGCTGTGCTGAGTGCGGGTCCGGTGTGCGGTGCGATACCCAATCGGTCCAGCAACGCTTTCCATCGTTGTGTCATGTTCATGTTTTCGATTTTTTCGAGGTTCGGGATCGGGGGAGTCCCGGGCCTCAGGTTTTGTTTCATCGTGTCGCGTACCGGTTCGGCGGGGATAATGCGGTCAGCCAGACCGTACTCCAGTGCTTCCCGGGGAGACAACCAGCGGCCGTTTCCGCCGTTTTCGGCCATCAACTGGGCGAATTGCTCGGGGTCTCGGCCCGAACGGGCAGCGTAGACTGCAGCCAGACGCTCGTCGGTTTTGTTCAGCATCTCGATCGTTTGGGAGAGTTCGCTGGCATTTCCCTCGGCGCTGCACGCCGCTCGATGGATCAGGTAGAGTGCGTTGGCCGAGATTTCGCGCCGTCCTGGCGAGGCGGCCTGAGCGATGACGGTTGCCGCCGAAGCTACATAACCGTAACAACGGGTTGTGACTTCGCTGTCGAGCGATTTGAGCGCATCGAGCATCAGCAGAGCGTCGTTTACGTTGCCGCCGGTTGAGCGGATGTTGACGATGATGCGGGGTGTGCGAACCTCTCTGATGGATCGTAATACAGACCTGAAGGTCTCGTAGGTTGCCACCCGGCTCTCCGGGTCGTCGAACTGCCCCTCTTCCGGGACGCCGATCACGCCTTCGATGTCGATCACGGCAGTGGTGTCGGATTGGTTGGTAATGGTGATTTTTCCTGACATTTCGTATTGCGAAGTTAAGTGTGTTTGTCGGCAAGCGGTTTCTACGATTTCCGACCGGAGAGATTGACATCGGTGTAGTAGTAGACGCATTTGCGGATATATTCATACGTGCAGCAGAAATGCTCCGAAGCCTGCCACATGGCATCCACCTTGCGTGTGCCGTGCGCCATGGCCTGTGCCACGTATTCCCGCACGGCCAGCACCTTGCAGAGCGTGTGATCCAGAACGCCGATTTCGAACAACCGTTCGCATAGCGCCTCGGGAGACAATGTCCCGTAATGCTGCTCGACCAGTGCGAGCAGCTCTTTTTGATAGATGGTCATAAATTTGTCAGCTATTTCCGGTTCGGATTTTCTTGTTTAGAACGATGCTTGCCGGACGATGGATTTAATACTGTTCTGGGCGTCGGTGATTTCCGACTCCACGACGTATACTTTCAGGGCCGATAGACTGCGGGCTACGATCGCTGCCACCTCCTCCGGTGAGGTGCCGCGCTGTGTGTCGTGATCCGGCGCCCCGGACCGGGCAATTGGCCTTGTTGGCGTAAACTGCAGGGCCAGGGGGTTCTCCTCTCGGGAGGTTGCTTCTGCGATTCCACCCAACGATTCGACAATCAGAGCATTGCTTGCTGCTCCGTTTGCCTCAGGGAAGTCGATCGTTGAGGAACTTGTTTCGCCCCTAAGGGTGCGTGGCGTGAATGATTTTCCCGCAAAAGCCGGTTCGCCGCTTTTGCTGCCGGCTTGTTCCTCTGGGATGATAAGTTGGTAGTATTGCATGACTAACAGCATTCTTTGATGAATATACATTTGGCGATGCCCCGCACGGGATCGTATTCGCTCACCTCTTCCAGCCGGAAGAGCGCCTCTTCTCCCTGCAGGTCGAGCCGGAACAAGGCCCGGAAATCGCGCCGCAGGGCATTCGGCCTCAGCAATGCTTCGATCTCCGCGTGACGTACCCGTACAAGTGCAACCACGCGCCGACTCTCGTCGTAGAGCGTGATGTCGCTGTCATAGAAGCGGTGAAGTCCTTCCATCCCGTCCCGATCCTCGAAACAGAGCGTGTACTCTCCCGGCAGATGGAAGGCCGAGAGCGGATATTCTGATCCGAAGGAGGGCCATCCCCACCGCTCGCTTTGTGGCAGGGCAACCAGTCCGACGTAGCGTACGATCTTGGCCGGGAAGTTAAGCTCCAGAGCTGTCTCGGTTTCCTGCTCGCGGTTGCCCACTTGGGGAAGACTGGCCGAGGGAGCATCCGGATAATCACCGCTTTGGTTGAGCGTGGGACAGAAGAGCGGATTCTCATAAATAGTCTCCTCTTTCTGCGCGAACAGATTGCCCAGTTGGACCTGCCAGCGTCCGAACTTCCCGCCCTCCTGTACGTTCAGCCGGGCCGTTGCCCCGTCGCCATCGGCATATTGCAGCGTGATCGTGCGGGCCATGCTGACGCCGGCCTCCTCAATCCGTACCGGTTGGCTGAGGTCGATCCGGCCGCGCCAGTCGACGATCGTATCGTTGCGATAGAATCGGTCGCGCGGTTCGATGTAGACCACCCGCTCCAATTCGTCGGTGTAGAATCTGAGGTTGAAAAGTTGCTTCAGGGCGTTGATCAGGTCCAAACCGTTGATCGGATGTGCTGCCACGTCGGCGAAGCTGACCGTCGTCCCTTCGCAGGGATAGGCGGAGAAAACGGGGCGTATGCGGACCTGCTGCCCCAGCGTCAGTTTCATACCCTGCTCGGCGCCTCCGAAGTAGATTTGGTCGAAATATTTCGGTTGTGACGGGGTGATGCGTTCCGGCGCACTGCGCAGTGTGACCGAGACCTCCACTTCGCCTCGCTCTTCGACGTATCCGTCGTAGAGCGCCCAGTCGCCTTCATAGGGGACATAGGAACCGTTGTCGTCCTGGATCCATAACTGTGGGTTGGTGACCTGGCCGGATGTCGAAACGGCGATCGGATAGGTTCGCGAGGAGAATGTGCAGAGCGTCTGGGTGGAGAGCTCCTCCGGCATGGGGTTCTCCGGATCGACCGCCGAATCGGAGATGACATTGTAGCGGAACTGATAGCTGTTTCCCGCCGTGTGCCCGAATACGATGGCCATGTAGCTTCGTCGTGCCAGAAACTGCTCCCTTCGGTCGGTGTTCCGGTTTACGATCCGATAGTGTTGCTGCCGTCCTTCGGAGAAGCTGACGGTGTCGAAGCACCGCAACTGCTCTCGGCTCTCCATGTAGTACTCCGTGGTGTAGAAGAGCTCGTATTCAAATCCGAGTGTCACGGCCTCCGGGGGGATGAAAGCCATACGCTCGCCGTCGCGTCGGAAATAACCGCCCACTGAATATACTCCCTCTACTGTTTTCCCATTCTTTTCCTCTTTCGGGTCGGCCGTTTCGACCAGATTCCCCAGCGAATTCAGACTCTGCAACGGATCGGCATAGACCCGTCCGAAGCGGTCGGCCGTAGCCTCGGCCGTGTCGAACCTTCCGGCCAGGAAATCCATGCGGTTTCGCAACGACTCCATGTCGTGCGATGGATAGTTGCCGCTCATGTAGAGCGTATTGAACTCCTCGCTGGCGATGAATTCCGAACAGATCGTGTAGCCTGCCTCCCGGAACCACTCCTCGAGCAACGTCCGGATGTGCAGAAAAGGGTGATAGTCCTCGAACGTGAGAACCCGTGCCGGAGCAAACAGATTGGCATTGTAGTTCTCCGCCTCGAAATGGTCGCGCTCTACGGGTAGAAAGCGTACGGGCTTGTCCCAGCTCCAGCTTGCCACGACATTCTCTTCGCTGATCGTCTCCGAGAAGTTGATTCCCAGATTCCGTAAGGGTGTCTCTGCGGCCTGCGTCACCCACCGCCGGGCCGGGCCGATCAGATTGATGCGATAACATCCTCCCTCGGTTCCTCCGGTTTCACAAGCAGTCAGATAGGGTACTCCTTCCATAACCGTACATCCGTCTGCTTCGATTCGGGCCGTGTGTTCCTGTCGATTGAAAGAGGCTGCTGCATGGATCTGATCGGCATCGCCGATCAGTTGCCGGTTGCGCAGGGTCATGGGCAGCAGCAGTGTCCGCGAATAACCCGTTTTGCCGCTGCCCAGCTCGGTGAACGATGCTACGGCAAGCGAGATCACTATGTTGCCGGCATCGTTCAGATCGGCCTCCTGGTTGTCGATAAATAGCTTGATCATAACGTTATTCGTGCTGATAGGTTACCTTTTTTGCCAGCCGGAGAGTCACCTCCACCGGTAATAATGCCCTGCTGCGGACCACCGTGCGCTCGGTCACGATATCGGCTCGAAGGTATCCCTCTTCTGTCACGATCCAGACCGCCGGCGAACTGATCAATTCGGCCAGCCATCGGCGTGTAGCTTGCGGCTCGGGGGCCGAACGGAGCGTGTATTCCCTTATGCCCTGCGACCCGTAGACCGTGTACCCGTCTCGGGTATAGGCCCGGTTTTTCTCCGCTTCCCATACCTCCTGCTCTACTTGCGCGAAGGTGTAGTAATCCAAACCGCCTGACGAGTTGAGCCAGCAAAGCCGCATTCCTTCTCTCCGCGGAGCGATCAACCGGTAACGGCGCGCGGCCAGTGTCTGTCCGTCGCTTGACTGAATTTCCACTTTGAGCTGGTCATTTCGCCCCACAGTGGTTGCGAAATCAGTCGTATTGAGATGCAGTGCCACGATGCCGCGACCGGTCTGCGTCGTACTGTCAAGCTCTGTTTCGGCCGGAGTTTGTGTCGTGACGACCTCTTCGATCGTGGTTTGCTGCTCTCCGTCCGCTCCGTATAACGTGACGAGGGCCGATAGAGGCCCGGCCGGAGCCACCAACGATAACTCGTCGCACTCCCCACAGGCAATCTCTACCAGATCGGGCCTGTGCGACAACAATTTCCCTACTGAGGCAGTCTCCATACCGGCCGTAAATGTCCGGAGTTCCGAGACGATGGCGGTTTGATCCGAATCGTCTTCTGTTTCACTGCTAGAGTTGCTGCCGGCCGCCCGGGCCCTTGCCGTTACTTGGACTGAGACCATCCTTCCTCCGGGCGTGTCAAACTCACTTGTTACGGTCTCGAGTGGTTGTACTTTTATCCGTGCCTGCAGATAGTCCGAGATGTTGACCGTGTGGGTGCCAGCTCCGTAGAATCGTTTGATACCCAGTAAATCGCTGCTGGCAGCCTCAGCTACGGATACTTCAGTGATTTGCAGCTCTTCTTCGTCGCTCTTTACAGTATAGAGCACCTCTCCGAAGGCGCCCTGCCAGTTGTCGGGTAGTGTTTCGATCGTGATCATGAATGCATGGATTCAGAACGGCAGAACGGGAGTTCCACCTTGAGTTTTACTTTGAGTGATACTTCGCCATGGTTTGTGAGCGAATAGGCGTCGGGGATTTCCGATTCGATCTCCGCATACCGAACGGCCTCCGATTCGCATAGAGCCCTGCAGATCGCACTGGAGGTCTCCTCCATCCGGGTCCAACAGAACTCCTTTTCCTGTTCCGATCCTTTGCTACACGTCTCCAACAGGTAGAGTGTCGCTTCGTAACGTTTCGTTCCTGCCTCGCGCCCCTGCGTGGCTACTACCTTCGGGGGTAACAGCCAAAGTGCCGGAAAATGATTTACTTCATTGTTCAGATGATGTTCGAGTCCGGTGTGGAACATGTAACCACACCCTTCGGCCGCTTTTTTGAGGGCCGCAATCAGTTTTCTTCTTGTCATAATAGTTTATTTTTGATCCCAACCTCCAGCAGTTTCATGAAGTCATAGCAGTTCATGCCGCGCAGACGCTCCACCTCCGTTGCCTGACACCGGCCTGTGCGACAGATCAACTCTCCCCAGGAGCCCCCTTCGTTCCCCGGCAGATACTCTCCGCCTGATGTGTCCCTGCCGTTATGCCCGGCTTTCCCGTTGCTTCCGATATAGGTTTGCAGAGATTCCCTCGTTCCATGGTAACAAGTCGGGAATTCTCGTTTCATGTATTGATGTGCTCTTGCAAGCAAAAAAAAACCTCCAGTACCGTCTGCATGTCCAGCATCTCCATCCCTTGAGCACGTCGCAGGGCGCATTGTTCGTCATACGCCTCTCCCTCCGGACGGCACAACGTGGCGATGATGGCAGCCGCATAACGGATCCTGTCTGCAGTGTAGAGCTCCGAGGCGTTGCAGAATTCTTCTGCAGAGAGCCCGGCGCAAGGCAATTCCTTGCCTGCTACGTCAACTCCGGAACGAGGGAGCAACAGCCGTTCGCCTCTCCATTCAAACCCGTCCGGATGCTCCGGTTCGAATACGGGCTCGAAAATCAGACTGACCACGAACAGCGACAGATAGTGGTCTACGAACTCTGCCACCTGCTCCGGTACGGTCCTCAGACAGATCTCTTCGGGGATGTTTCCCAGAATGGCGAGTGTCCGGGCATAAAACTCCTGTAAAGGTTGATTCTCTGTTGCGTCCAATCCGGACTCTTCGGCCGAGGGGTCGAAAGCGGTTGCAAAATGTCCGCGTATTTCGGCCGGCGCAGCATCGATCAACGTTTCGAGTCGCATGGCCTGCCCCAGCGAGACCTCTTTCCATTGTGTGGGGCAGTGCCAACGCTGGTTGTTGATATATATGTCGATCATTTGTTTATTTGTTGTTAAGATATGTTGATAATGCCTTGAACTCAATCGTCGGAGGGTGTTTTCAGAGAGCGGTTTTCGTAGACCGACATCACTTTTATCAACTCTTTCAGTTCTCGGGCGACCCCTGCGACCCGTGCGTGAGAGAGTTTGCATGCTTGCCGAATAGCAGCCAACCTCAGCGTTGCTTCATAAGCCTGCTCTAACCATTGCAGTGCATCCATTTCAGCTTGCATTAATTTGCTATCGAGCTTGTTCTCTGTGAGTTGTTTTTCTTGATGGGAGTCAGTTCCGGATGTGGAAAGGCAAGACTCTCCCGTAAGGTTTTTACTTTGCATGAGGATAACGGTTGTAAGAATCAGATGATTTTGCATGGTACGATTAGGCAGACAGGAAGTCCCTCGGTGTAGTTGTGAACACCGTGTTAAAACTTTTCGACATTGTGTTGAAAACCGCCTTTGCGGTTTGCCGCGTGGTTTGTCGGTTGGACGTGCGGATTGTTGATAAGACCGGATCGGGATTGAGCGAATCGCCCTTGTCCGGTGAGGCAAATATACAAAACCGCTACCCCCGTTGTCAAGAGGTAGCGGTCGAAATTGGAAAAATGTATAAAAGATTTTTTGCTTCAACGGCCTGTTTTGCACCTTTGGCTGAGGTTGCTCTTGGCTGCTGACTACTTTTTGTTATAGGCGTTCATCGTCCGGTCGATTCCCACCGTCGCGAACGACTGGATAATTTCGCCGGCAGTGGCAGCTTTTCCCGGGATGGCCTTGGCCTCCTCTTCGGTCCAGTGCCCCAGGACGTAGTCCACCTGCATGCCGCGCGGGAAATCGCCTCCGATGCCGAATCGCAAACGGGCATACTCCTGTGAGCCGAGCATTTCGTTGATGTTTTTCAGTCCGTTGTGGCCGCCGTCACTTCCCTTGGCACGGATTCGTAACGTTCCGAACGGCAGGGCAATGTCGTCCACGATCACGAACAGATTTCCCAGTTCGATTTTTTCCTGCTTGAGCCAATAGCTGACGGCCTTTCCGCTGAGGTTCATGTAGGTGGAGGGCTTCAGCAGGATCAGCGTGCGTCCTTTGTACTTCACCTCGGCCACTGCTCCGTAGCGCGATGGCGTAAAAACAGCATTGGACGCCTTTGCGAAAGCGTCCAATACCGTAAATCCTATGTTGTGGCGGGTTCCGGCGTATTCGGCGCCGATATTTCCCAGCCCCACGATCAGATATTTCAAATCTTATCAGATTTAAGCCTGCTTGGCAGCGGCATCAGCGGCACCGCGGGCGGCGCGTGTCATTCTCACGGCGCAGATAGCGGTCGTTGCCGGGGTTAGCAGTTCGAGGTTATCGTATTTGAGGTCGCCTACGAAGATCGACTTGCCCAGTTCGAGGTTCGTTACGTCAATTACCAATTCGTCGGGCAGATTCTTGATGGCACCTTTGACGCGGAGTTTACGTTTGCTCAGGATCAACTTACCGCCCAGTTTCACACCGGCCGAGTTCCCAGTCAGACGGACCGGAATGTCGATTGCCACTGGTTTGTGCTCTACGACGCGGTAGAAGTCAATGTGGAGAATCTCCTCCTTCACCGGGTGGAATTGCACCTCACGCATCACGGCTTTCTCTTTCGTACCGTCGATGTCGAGCTCCACGATATAGGAGTTCTGGGTGTAGATCAACGGTTTCACGTCTTTCATGCTGATGGTGAAGTGTACCGTTTCGCCGTTGCCATACAATGCGCAGGGGATCAACTCTCCGCGACGAGCCTTTTTGCTCTCCTTTTTGCCGAAAACTTCGCGTTTTGCAGCTTTGATTTCAATGCTTTTCATGTTTGTTAAGACTTAAAGTTATGTTACCTTGGGCGTCACTCAGAGACTGTCGGCCGGATCGCTTTTTTTGTGCGTTGCCGCCGGTTGCGCATAAGCCACAGCCGCCCCATAAACGCTTGCGGGGCAAAAGTAGAAATAATTTTCCGGAATTCAAAAGTTTTTTTGTTGCAGAATGACAGGCGTTTGCTTTTTTTATGCGGGTTAGGGAGTGGCGTTTTTCTGGAAATATTTTTCTGTGACAAGTGCGTTTTTTGGAAATTTTTGTATCTTTGTGTCGCTTTAATTGATAAACGTTTCCCGAATAGCGTATTCCGAGGAGCACAGATTGATAAAAAAATTGGCAGGTCTTGGAATTTCCGGAATAACGATTTATCTTTGCGGCGAAGTTTAGGTTCATTTTAGGTTAGTAGTTTTAGGTTAGAGGAGGAAATCGGTACAGGCTTTGGCCCGTCCGCATTTCCTTGTTTTATCTAAGAAAATTATTTGCCCAGGTGGTGAAATTGGTAGACACGCTACTTTGAGGGGGTAGTGGACAATTACGTCCGTGTGAGTTCGAGTCTCGTCCTGGGC
>CALYBN010000084.1 GCA_944414825.1 uncultured Rikenellaceae bacterium | reverse complement strand
TACTTCCTGCTTGGAGCCGCTTATCAGAATACGGAGAACAAGGCTAAAGCTATCGAGTATTACAAACTGGTGACTGCAGGCAACAACGTGGAGACGGCCAAGACGCAGATCACGAACCTGAGCAAGTAGTACTTCGCAGAGAACGAGTCGAAAAATCGGAAAGGGTGGCATGTGTGGATGTGCTGCCCTTTCTTTTACGTATCTTTGCGCCATGAGAGCGATCGAACTATTGGCTCCGGCCCGGGATCTGGCCTCCGGCATGGCGGCAGTGGATAGCGGGGCGGATGCCGTCTACATAGGGGGTGCCCGTTTCGGAGCACGCCATGCAGCCGGGAACTCGACGGAGGATATCGCCCGATTGGTGGACTATGCCCGGGTGTTCGGCGTGAAGGTCTATGCAACGCTCAATACGGTCGTCTATGAAGAGGAGCTGTCTAAGGCCGAGACATTGGCTCGGGAATTGATCGCGGCCGGGGTCGATGCCCTGATCGTGCAGGATGCCGCTTTTCTGCGAATGGGCCTGAAGGGAGTCGAACTGCATGCCTCGACCCAGATGTGCAATACTACGCCCGAGGGAGTCCGTTTCCTGCAGGAGTGCGGATTCGCTCGGGTGATTCTGGAGCGTGGGCTGAGTCTGGAACAGATCCGGGCGATCCGCTCCGCTACGTCGGTGGAACTGGAGTGTTTTGTCCACGGGGCGATCTGCGTTGGCTTCAGTGGCCGTTGCTACCTGAGCCGCAGCCTGGGACCGCGCAGCGGAAACCGCGGCGAGTGCAGTCAGCCATGCCGCCTGCCGTGGGACCTTGTCGACGGTCAGGGCCGGACGATTTTTCGAGGGAAACATCTGCTCTCGGTGCAGGACCTGGATCTGTCGCAGCGTATTCCGGAACTGCTCGACGCGGGGGTTAATTCTTTTAAAATCGAAGGACGGCTCAAGGAGCAGGGTTATATTCGCAACGTGGTGGCTTATTACCGCCAGGTGCTTGACCAGGTGCTGGTTACGCGTCCGACGTGCCGACGCAGTTCGTGGGGCCGGACGACGACCGATTTCACGCCGGACCCGACCCGAACCTTTTCGCGAGGCGGTTCGGTGTGGATGCTCGACGGCCCGAGGGCGGGCGTGGCGTCGTTCGATACGCCCAAGGCGATCGGTACACGGATTGGAACCGTGGGAAGGATCTCTGCGGACCACTTTGAACTGCTGGCAGATGATGCGGCAGCCGGCGCGCAAACATGCCAGACCACGTCCACGGACGCTGTGAGGAACGCAATCCGGAGCGAAGTCGGTGCCCGGGAGGAATTAAATGCTGGCGACGGTCTCTGCTTTTTGTCGAAGGGCGTGCTGGTCGGGACGAATGTCAACCGGGTCGAGGGACGCATGGTGTGGCCCAACCGGATGGAGGGGATCGTTCCGGGCGTGACTATATATCGGAACTACGACCATCGTTTTGTGACGTCGCTCGAACGGAGCCGTACCCGTCGGACGATTGGCGTGCAGGCTACGGTGACCTTGGCGGCCGACGGCGACCTCGTGCTCCGGATGCGGGACGAGGAGGGCTTGGAGGCTGCTGCTACGGCCTCAGGACCGTTCGAACCGGCTAAAAAACCGGAACATATGCTGGAGGTGTTGCGCACGCAGGTGGCCCGGTGTGGCGATACGCCTTTCCGGGTGGAGGAAGTGAAAACGGAACTTCCGTATGTGCCGTTCCTGCCCGTTGCTACGCTGAATGAACTGCGGCGCAGGGCTGTCGAAGCGCTTGCCGAGACTCGGAAACGGCAGCCGCGGCAGTTGAGGGAGCCTATCGAAAACCGGACTTTCCCATATCCGCTGCGGCAGCTGGACGGAACGGGAAACGTGACCAATTCGCTGGCCGAAAGCTTCTATCGTGATCACGAGGTAGACGCGGTTGAGCGCGGTTTCGACCTGCGGCCTTCGCTGGTGGGACAGCGGGTGATGACCTCGGCCTATTGCCTGCGCCGTGAGATCGGAGAGTGCCTGAAGGAACATCCTCGCCTGCAGGGACCGTTGTTCTTGTGTCGCGGGACGGCACGCTATCGCTTGGAGTTCGACTGTGCGGTGTGCCGGATGAATCTGATCAAAGAAAAATAGTGACTTTATGAATACTCCGCAACTTTTGACTCCCGATCTTTGGCGGGATTATGAACTGATCGACAGCGGCGGTTTCGAGAAACTGGAACGGTTCGGCCGCTGGATTACCGCACGACCCGAACCGCAGGCCATCTGGCATAAGAGCCTGCCTCAATCCGAGTGGGACCGGTTGGTAACGGCCTATTTCCGGCGCGATGCCCGTAGCGAGGAGCGCGGACAATGGGTGTGTTGTCCTCAGATGCCGGAACAGTGGTGGGTGGAGTATGCCTATAAGGAGATGCGGATCCGAATGCGCCTGGGGCTTACGTCATTCAAACACGTGGGGCTGTTTCCGGAGCAGGCCGAGAATTGGAACTTCATCTACGACCAGTCGCATCGGATTGCTTCACTGCGGCAGCGCCCGGCACAGGTCCTGAACCTCTTTGCTTATACGGGCGGGGCAACCCTGGCTGCCCGAGCTGCCGGAGCGGAGGTGACCCATGTCGATTCGGTGAAACAGGTGGTAACGTGGGCTCGCGGTAATATGGAGCAGAGCGGGCTGGACGGCGTACGCTGGATCGTGGAGGATGCGCTGAAATTCGTGCGGCGCGAGGTGAAGCGGGGACACCTTTATGATGGTTTGATTCTCGACCCTCCGGCTTATGGCCGTGGTCCGGAGGGTGAAAAGTGGGTGCTTGAGCAACACCTGGGCGAGTTGCTCGAGGGATGTGCCCGGTTGCTGGCCCCGACGGGGAGCTTCCTGGTGCTGAATCTTTACTCTATGGGATTGTCGGCTCTGCTGGCCAAGGGCATTGTGAACCAGCTTTTCGGTGGGGGAGAAGCCGGAGTGCCGGTAAGTGGGGTGCTCTCGTCGGACGGCTCCGTGAAGCAAGGTGCGCGTGGTGATAGACATAATCACGAACCGCTCGGCGGATTTACCGAACAGTTCGGGGAGCTCTATTTCCCCGATCGGGCCGGTAAGGCTCTGCCGCTGGGCGTGTTTTATCGCTTTGTCCGTTAGCTGGTCGGGAAAATACAATACAATAATCAAAGGCGGCCATGCGTGGCTGCCTTTGATTTTCGTTCGGATCCGCCTCAATGCCTGCAGCTGCTCGCTGTGGGTTTTCGGCGGCGTAGCGTGATCCGTTTATTTCCGCAGGAACTTCCGGGGTTTGATCATGTTTTCCGGCCGGAGGATGTTGTCCAGTTCCTTTTGGGACATCAGGCCTTTCTCCAGTACCAGGTCGTAGATTCCCTTGCCGCTGTGGAGTGCCTCTTTGGCCAGTTCGGTCGAGGTCTCGTAGCCAAGGTAGGGGTTGAGGGCCGTCACCAGTCCGATGCTGTGGTAGACCATGTTGCGGCAACGTTCACGATTGGCCGTGACGCCCAGGATGCAGCGTTCGCGCAGGGTGTTCATGCCGTTCACCAGCATGATCATCGACTCGAAGAGGCTGTAGACGATAATGGGTTCCATGACGTTCAGTTCCAGTTGTCCGGCTTCGGCGGCGAAGGTGACGGTCAGGTCGTTGCCGATCACCTTGTAGGCGATCTGGTTGACCACCTCCGGGATGACCGGATTCACCTTGCCTGGCATGATCGACGAACCTGGCTGCATGGGCGGTAGGTTGATCTCGTTGAGGCCCGTGCGCGGGCCTGAAGAGAGCAGGCGTAGGTCGCTGCAAATCTTCGACAGCTTTACGGCCAGACGCTTCACGGCCGAAGAGTACATGACGAAGGCTCCGGTGTCGTTCGTCGCCTCGATCATGTTGCTGGCTGCCTGGATCGGGAATCCCGTGATTTCGCGCAGGTATTTGATGCAGATCTGGCTGTACTCCGGATCGGCATTGATACCTGTTCCGATGGCCGTTGCTCCCATATTGACCTCCAGGAAGAGGTTGACGTTCTGTTCCAGACGGTCGATCTCCTCGGTGAGGTTGGCGGCGTAAGCTTCAAACTCCTGTCCGAGGGTCATCGGAACGGCATCCTGCAGCTGCGTGCGTCCCATCTTGATCACGTCGGCGAACTCGATGGCCTTGGACTGGAAGGCTCCGATCAACTCTTTCAGCGCTTTGATCAGCTCTCGGTTGCGTAGGATCAGCCCCAGTTTGACGGCCGTAGGATAGGCGTCGTTGGTCGACTGTGAGTGGTTGACGTCGTTGTTCGGGTGGCAGTATTTGTATTCGCCGCGGCGATGCCCCAGCAATTCGAGAGCGCGGTTGGCGATCACCTCGTTGGCATTCATGTTGGTTGAGGTTCCGGCGCCGCCCTGCACCATGTCGACCACAAAATGGTCGTGCAACTGGCCGCGTTCGATTTCGTGACAGGCCTCGATGATGGCGTCGGCTACCTTGGGGTCTATCTCGCCCAGATCGCGGTTGGCCTTGGCGGCAGCCTCCTTGACCATGGCAAGCCCTTTGATGAAATAGGGGAACATGCACAGGCGTACCCGGCTGATGTGGAAATTCTCGATGGCGCGCATGGTCTGCACGCCGAAATAATACTCCTCGGGAATCTGTTTGTTACCCAACAGATCGTGCTCCTCGCGGGTTTTGCCGCTCAGTGGCATGGTGGTGATGTCCATAGTGTAAAGATTCAGGTTAATTGTTACAAATCTATGCTTTTTTCTGATATATTGTAATGATTTGCGCAGAAAACAGCTTTATTTTGTGATAATTTTGTCGGAAGAGGGGCTCCGGTCCTGCCGATTGCTCGTGCGATCCGCCGGACAGATCGCTGCCGCTTTCTGCAATTCCGACGGAAATCGTCGGGTAAGTCGAGGAAACTCGGAGAGAATTGCGTATATTTGCACGTTAAAAATGTAAAAAACAGACCGAAACTTATGAGCATACTGGAACTCAGTGAACAGGAACAGGTCCGCCGCAATGCGCTGGCGCAGTTGCGCGAGTTGGGGATCGAACCCTATCCCGCTGCGATGTATCCTGTCAATACGACGGTGAGCGAGATCGTCGCCGGGTATGATCCCGAGAAGGGTAATTTCAAGGAGGTGGTGATCGCCGGCCGTATGATGAGCCGTCGGATCATGGGCAGCGCTTCGTTCTTCGAGCTGCAGGACCATACGGGCCGCATACAGGTCTACGTGCGTCGCGACGAGATCTCTCAGGGCGAGGATACCACGATGTACAATACGGTTTTCAAGAAACTGCTCGACATCGGCGACTTTGTCGGCGTGAAGGGATTTGCCTTCATCACCCAGACCGGGGAGCTCTCCGTACACTGCCAGTCACTCACGCTGCTGAGTAAGTCGGTGCGGCCGCTGCCGATCGTCAAAGAGAAGGATGGAAAGACGTACGACGCCTTTACCGATCCTGAAGCGCGCTATCGCCAGCGTTATGTCGACCTGGTGGTGAATCCGCAGGTGCGCGACGTTTTTGTGAAGCGGGCCAAGATTATCTCCACCATGCGGGCGTTCTTCGACTCGAAGGGCTACCTGGAGGTGGAGACGCCGATCCTGCAGCCGATTCCCGGTGGGGCAGCAGCCCGGCCGTTTGTGACGCACCACAATTCGCTCGATATTGACCAGTACCTGCGCATCGCCAGCGAGCTGTACCTCAAGAAACTGATCGTGGGCGGCTTCGGCGGCGTGTATGAGTTCGGGAAGAACTTCCGGAACGAGGGTATGGACCGGACGCATAATCCGGAATTTACGGTCATGGAGATCTACGTGGCCTATAAGGACTACCTCTGGATGATGGATTTCACGGAAGAGATGCTCGAGAAGGTGGCTCTGGCAACCAACGGCACGACCGAACTGCAGATTGGAGATCGTCCGATCAGCTTTGCACGGCCCTTCCGCCGCGTGACGATGACCGATGCGATCCGCGAAAAGACCGGGTTCGACATTACGGGCAAAAGCGAGGAGGAGTTGCGCGAGGCTTGTGCCCGGTTGAACGTGGAGACCGACGAAACGATGGGAAAAGGCAAACTGATCGATGCCATTTTCGGACAATATTGTGAGGAGGATCTGGTGCAACCGACCTTTGTGACCGACTACCCGATCGAGATGTCGCCGCTGTGCAAACGCCATCGCAACAATCCGGAACTGACGGAGCGCTTCGAACTCTTTGTCAACGGCAAGGAGCTGTGCAATGCCTATTCCGAGCTGAACGACCCGATTGACCAGTTGGAACGTTTCCAGGAGCAGTTGCGCCTGAGCGAAAAGGGTGACGACGAGGCGATGTTCATCGATATGGATTTCGTCCGGGCGCTGGAGTACGGCATGCCGACCTGTTCCGGAATGGGAATCGGAATTGACCGTCTCACGATGTTTATGACCAACCAGCCGTCGATCCAGGACGTGCTCTTTTTTCCGCAGATGCGACCCGAGAAGAAGGCGGTGCAGGACGGCGATGACAAATACCTGGCTGCCGGGATTCCGGCCGAATGGATCCCGGTGCTGCGCAAGATGAGCTTCCTGACGGTGGATCAGCTCAAGAAACTCTCTGCGGGCAAGCTTTTCAACGATCTGTGCGGCTTCAACAAGAAGAATAAACTGGGGCTGCAGAACCCGACGCTGGAGCAGGTGAAGAGCTGGGTGGAGTAGTGAAGAATTTATTGATATGTATTAAAACCATACAATTATGAGAAAGAAAGTAGTAGCAGGCAACTGGAAAATGAACACCACTCCGGTGGAGGGTGTCGAATTGGCAAAAGCCGTAGTGGCTGGCAAGGGTAGCGTATGCTCTTGCGTGAACTTTATCGTATGCCCTCCCTTTACGCACCTTTCGGAGGTGATGAAGGTGACGCGCGGAACGGGTATCGCTGTCGGCGCTCAGAACTGTGCCGCTGAAGCCAAAGGTGCCTATACGGGCGAGGTTTCGGCAGCCATGATCGCTTCACTGGGCGTGGAGTATGTCATCCTGGGCCACTCGGAGCGCCGCCAGTATTATGGCGAGACCAGCGCTACGCTCAACAAGAAGATGGAGCAGGCCTTCGCCAACAACCTGGCTCCGATCTACTGCGTGGGCGAGAACCTGGCCGAGCGTGAGGCTGGCAAACACTTCGAGGTGGTGAAAGCTCAGATCGAAGAGGTTGTTTTCAACCTGACGGCTGCTCAGTTCGAGAAACTCATCATTGCTTATGAGCCTGTGTGGGCTATCGGTACCGGCAAAACGGCTACCGCAGAACAGGCTCAGGAGATTCATGCCTATATCCGTGAGGTGCTGCGCAGCAAGTTCGGCGCCAAGGCTGACGATACCGTGATCCTGTACGGAGGTAGTGCCAAACCGTCGAACGCTCCGGAACTCTTTTCGAAACCCGACGTGGACGGTGGTCTGATCGGTGGAGCAGCTCTCGTAGCAGATGATTTCCTGGCTATCGGCAAGAGCTTTTCGAAATAAGTAGAAAAAAAGTAGCGCCGGATATTCCGGAGAGGCTATAAACAGGGGAGGTCGAACATTGACCTCCCCCTTGTTGTTTGTGAAGGAGATGCCCCTTCCCATAGGACCGGGAGCCTTCTCTTATGCTTCAGGTTGCTCTCTTTTGCTCGGCGATTGATCGGGAAGGCTATTGATCAGGGATAGGTGTCCCCATCGATCAAACCTCCGTTTGCCGGTCGATAAACGGCCCTGATCCGCAGGGATTCCGTGCGCAGGGCTTTCCCGTAGCGGCTGCCGGGCCCAAGAGTGGGATCATAGTATTCGTCTGCGCCGCTGACCTTATGGGAAATGGACCCGTCTGCGTTGAGGGTGGCCATGGTCGCACGGGCATATTCCGAGGCTTCATAAGTTAGTCCTCCTTCTCGACGCGCTGCGGCAGACGACCAGTAGAAATTTTCCTGAAACTCCTTGTAGACAGGATAATATGTCGTCAGGGTGTTTTCCAGTTCGCGGATGGCCGGGAGATACCAGTAGGTGTTCTCCTCGGAGATCATGCCGTTGGCATCGGTCTTGTTCTTCCGATAACAGTACTCGGCCGCTGTTTGCGGAATCTCGTCTAGAATCATCGCTTTGGCAGGGCCGTCGGGTTGAGTCCCGGTCCAGTTCTGATCGAATATCCCGGTTGCCATCAGGATGGCAATGGTCCCCTTTTTCCCCTGGAAAAGGTTTTCAATAGCATCTTCGAGGGGCAAGTAGCCTATTAGCCACCCGGTGTTGATCTCGCCCATGTTGGCCGGGCCCCAGGGCAGACCGTCGTAAATCTGTTCGGAATCCCATTGGGAGAGCGGATCGAAGTGGTTTCTGTACTCCTCGTACTCCTCTACATAGATCGTATATTGATAGACTCCTCCGTTTTCCACGCGGACGGGTCGCAAACCGTGTTGGACGAGCGTGATGGTCTGCGTGTCCTTTATGGAACCGTTCTCCTTGTAGTCCACTACCAGATTGGCCTGGCGGGTATTGACGCTAATGTTTTCGTCCACGTAGATATAGATCCGGTCTCTGTCGTTCATGACGGCTGTCGTACTGTTGGCCAGTTGAGTGGGGTCACTGATCAGATTCTGTGTGAAGAATCTTCGTTTTCCGGTTCCGGGGGCGAAGGGCTCACCCGGATGGCTGAGTTGATTTGATGCCGCCTGACCGCTGCGCATCACATCGGCTGGTACCCGTTCGATCCGGAACCAGTTGTTGACGGTCGGATTGTCGATGCGAATCTCTATCTGGTTGGCCGATTCGTTGTCGAATAGATAGACGTCCAGCGGAATGATATTGAAATGCGCATCCAGATTCTTATGCTGTAGGATTGAGAGGTAGTAGGGGCTGGTGTGCTCTACGTTGATGCGGGCGTCGAACGTGACCACATCCGAGGGATTGCTTCCGGCTGCCGTAATGCCGGATATGCTTACCTTGTTCCGGTATTGGTGGTTTCTCCTGACATTGAAGTCATTCTCGGGGTTGCCGCCCAGAAAGATCGTGCAGGTAGCCTGATAGTCGATATTGTCTACATCGGTGAAGATTCCCCGGAAGATCACATGGGTGGCCGGAATCGTATCCTGATCGGGCTTGATGGCCAACAACGGTTTGTAACGCTGGTAGTGATCCGGATCGAGCCCTGCCGGATAGGAATAGGGTGTATTGGGGTATCCGTCATATCCCGGATGGCGCAGGTTTTCGTAGACATAAAAAGAGAGTGTCGCTTCGCCCTGTTGGTTGTATAAGGTATTTTCCGAAGGGTCCATGTATTGAACCATGGAGGTGGTGGCATCGGGTTGGCCGTCCTGGTTCATGTCCAGATTGCTTTCCGCACTGTCGGCCGGAGTTATGAACGGAACAGCCGTGGCCATATTTCTGACCTCGCATTCGGTCAGGACCAGCGAGGGTAAGACTCCGATCGAACCGTTCGTGGCATTGATCTGAAACGAGAAATCGATACGTGCCATCAATGCTTTCATTTCGATCATTTCCGAACCGTTGACTTGTGTCAGGTCGACGCCTGTTGCCGAACCGAACATCGGCATTCCGTTCACCGGGAGAGTTGTCAGCGTTTCCCGTTTCGTGGGACGGTAGTAGAATGCGTCGAAATCGGCCTTGTTTCGTATCTTTTCAGGGTATCCTTCCGCCGTGAGCGCACCAAAGGTCCCCGGTTCGACGTTCGCCACTACGTAGATTGTGGCATTACCTGCTTTGGTCGGATCGGCGAAAGCGTCTCCGTCGATGTGTAGCATGGCGGAGCCTACGGATTGATATCCCTGATAGGGATAAGAATCGTCTTTAGTGGTGAGATACTCTTCGTCTGGTCCGAACAGAAAAACATGCAGTGTGCGGATTTCGCACTCAGCGTCGCTTTTGGGATCGGCAACCCGGGTGATGATCCGCTCGGGAGACATGCTTTCGGCAACAGCCGAGAGGGTGAATCCTCTCCGGTTGCCTGTCGGGATATTTGCCTCCGGGTCTTTTGCACACCCGGCCAGCAGGATAAGCGCCGTCACGAGAGAAAGGCTCCGATATAGTGTTTTCCGTTTCATGATTCCGTTATTCGAATTGTATTCCGCTGTCGCCTCCATCCTCCCACACCTGATTGTTATCTACCACGAAGTTCAGTATGAAAGCATCGCCGATGAAGTTCAGTTCAACCGTATAGAGCGTACCTCCCTGTGGCAGGTATCCCCCAGGAAGTGCAATGGACTTGCCCGTCGTGCGCTTCCCCATGAACGAGTAATCGAGTAGGATGGTGATGTCGTTACCGATATAGTTGGGAGCGGCGCTTAGATTGGAAATCAACATCAGGGTCTGGTCGGCTAGTTTTTTTACGGTTTTTTGATGTTCTACCGTGATATCGTCGGCATCGTTGCTTCCATCCAGAAAGGTAAAAGTCCCGGCAAAGGTTTCTGAAGGGTATTCCAATCCTTGATTGGTCTTGATCTTGATCGATCGGTAGAAATTCCCCGACACCTGCACGCCATGAATCGTCAGGTCATTTGTCTCGTTGTAGTTGTTCACGGTGAAATTGAAACCCGCGAGCAGGTGTTGGAATTGTAGTTTCACGTGGCCGTCGCCCCGTGTAACGTCTACGGCTGCAGCAGCCATGGCGTCGGGGATCTGATTGATGTCGCGCGGTGTGGAGATCTCGCCGCCGGAAAAAGGCATGGAGAAGGTCAGCGAGGGGGCTCCGATACCGGACTGTGTGATGGGTTCGATGGCATAGTACGTGTCGCCGTAGGGATAATAGGCATAGAAGGTGTAGAGGTAGTCCGACGGTTCGTACCACCGCTCTTGTTTCCCGGTGTAATAACACGTCGTACCGTTGAATTTCACCTCCCGTTTGTAGAACAGATGGGGCGAGCAGAGGACCATTTTTGATTCCCAGGGAGTCGTGCCGGTTGTGGGATTGAGCTGGGTCGAACCGTCGTAATTGGCCAGACAATAGCCCAAGACTCCAAACGAACTGCCTGTCGGAAGGGTCGTCTCGATGGGTGCTTTCGACCAGGGACTGCTTTCGACCCCGAGCATTACTCCGGGCGAATCGAAACAGATCGCCTCCTCCGAGAGGCGTGCATTTGTCATCGGAAACTCCTTTTGACAGCCGGCCAGCAGGAGCAGGGCAAACGAAAGCAGATAGAGAGCAGTTGTTTTCATGACGCGTTCAGAATCATGTTATTCTACGGTGATGATGCCTCCCGAAGCGGAGTTCCAGGGCACTACTTCGGGTTTGTCGAAAAGTATGTATTCCGTTCCTACTGTGAAACTGTAACGATAACCCGTTGCAGGATTCCATTCGGTTACACCGGCGTCGATCAGGCGGATACTCTTTGAGAAA
Organism: uncultured Rikenellaceae bacterium; assembly: GCA_944414825.1. Classification (GTDB taxonomy): domain Bacteria; phylum Bacteroidota; class Bacteroidia; order Bacteroidales; family Rikenellaceae; genus CALYBN01. The sequence goes on along the minus strand of CALYBN010000084.1, from coordinate 38,604 downwards.
CGGTTTGTCGCGTAGTTGGCATCGGTGTATTCGTACTCGATCTCCAGGACCAGATCTTCTGTGAGGACCTGCGGAAAGGGCAACAATTCACCGAATAACGAGCTGCCGCTTGCGGAGAGAGCTGTTTGACCGGCCGAACAGAATGGCATGGCGGCCGTAGTTACTTCTCCGAAACTCCAGCTGCCGTAATTTCCACTTTCGATCGTACAACTTCCCTGGGCCGGCATGCCGTAGAGTTTTGCCGAGACGATTTGTGCCGAGATGCCAGCTTCCTGAAGAGCGGGATCAAGGCGCCCGATTATGTTCACCTTCGAGAGCAGATGCCGGAAAGTGAAGACCACCGGAGCAGGATTGCCCGTATAGAGGATTCCGGTTTGTTCGGCCGCCATCAGATCTAGGGCGTTGCGGGCGTCGAAATCCGTCACGACCATGCGGGGTGTCGCTCCCGCACTGCTGTTTTGGAGTTCGGCTCCCGGCGTATCGTGTGGATAAATGGCATAGAAATCATAGTCTGCCTGGAGTTTCCAGTAGCGGATGTGGTCATACGTCCAGATACCTTCCGAGCAGTGGACCTCTTCTTGCGAGAGGATCATCTGAGCGATCCCGCTGTGGCTCTCACGGCCCCACACGGCGAAGGAATCCCCCTCGCCCAGTTCTGTTACTGCCGAACGGGTCATTTGTGGAGTGAATCCGATGGCCGTGTCGTCGGTTGGAGGAAGTTCCGTTTTGTGTTGGATGCAGCCTGTGGCGAGGCCGGCGATAGCCACACCTATAGTGATCGTCCTGATGATTCGTCCCATTTTCATTGTATCGCTTCTTTGTGGTTCGGATCAAAAATTAGGGAATGATATTCTCCAGAGTCTAGGGAAAGGGATCCCTCCTCCGTATGACCTTTTTTTAGGAGCAGGGCGGGGTGTTCCCATCCCGCCCTGCAATACTGTTAGTTTTCAGGCAGAATGACCTCGTCGTTGCCATCGAAAGAGGCATCTACGATCGGCGTAACATTGGGCGTGCCGAATTCGATCGGGTAGAGGCTGACGTTCTCGCCTTTGATCGTCACGTTGTAGTTGTAACGGTTGCCGGGCGTCCAGGTATAGGCAGGTAGTATTGCCGAAACGGGTACGCCAGCATCAGCACTTCCCACGATGTATTGGTCTTTGTTATCCTGTACTTTGACCGTAAAGGAGACGGCCACCTTGGTGCCGGTACCGTCCTGGCCGACGATCGTTTGCGGAATTACGGCAAAATCAACGCTCGAAGCCGATCTATTGCCATCGGTTGTGTTCTCCGCCTCTTGAACGGCCATTTCAGAGAAAGGCGCATCCACGTTGACAGTGTTCGAACCCGGAGTCCATGTCTGTGTACTGCCGGTATAGTCGCCCTCGGAGATCATTCCCGAGACCTTCAGGTCGCTGACGGTCACCGTGATGTCGTTCCCGAAGCCGCTGATAAATGTAAACTTGATCATCGACAGCAGGTGTGAGAATTGGAACTGAATCTTCTCCGGCGCCATGGCGATCGGGTCCTCGGTCTTGATATCGCCACTAGTGGCGTAGATCAGGTCGTTCTGAATAAGCGGGCTTGAGGTATAGCCCAGAAAATTCAGAGCTCCGTTTGTGAAATCGGGTTCGATCGTTCCGTTGCCCGTAACAGCGCTGGGTGCGTAGGCTGCAAACTTGTAGGTCTGCCCGGGGATCCAGTAGCGTGTCACATCGTAGGTCCAGTCGTCGGCACCGGCTGTGCCCGTTACGGAGACGCCGTTGAATACGTGTGTCATGTCATTATAGCCACCGTAGACGATAAACTCATCAATGGTGGCCTTTTCAATTACGCTCACAGCTTTTGATTCCACAGGATTCCCGATATAGGCCTGCGTGAAGCCGATTGCTTTGCTTTGAGATTGTTCGACCGTCTCGGTCTTGCTGCAACTTGTCCATACCGCTACTACTGCAGTAAGTACGAATAAACTCTTTTTCATCATTTTACAGGGGGTTTAATAGGTTAATATGTTTTTATGAATTTGATTCTCTGGTGTTAATCCAGGGGCAATTCGATATCCTCATACTTGCCCCAATCTTCCACATCGACGTTGAATCCGGCATCACCTCCCGCCTCGTCGTCCGTTACGGTGAGGTCGCTGACGGTGATCACTCCTCCGCGTGGTTGCGAGGCCAGTTGGTCGGTTACGTCGAATTCGAATGTTTTGAACTTTCCGTTTTTGAGCATCACCTCCAGGTTGAGGCCTTGCGATTGAGTGCTTTGACGCATTACGTAGTGATCCCCGGGGAAGGCGGGTATGCCGAATGAGGTGAGTTGCGTTTCCACTCCATACTCTTTTAATTCACAGTCGAAAAGGATTGTAGCCGTTTCCTGACTGGTCTGACCGTTTTGTAGATAGACCGATCGGGCCATGCCCGAAAGAGCTCCGCGAGCCAGGGTCACGTGTTCCAACCCTGCGGAGAATTCATATCGGATCAGATAGGTGTAAACCAGCGGGCGTAACGTTACGTTCAGTGAATCCGGCTCTGAGGATGGAGTGGCCGTGTAACTTTCAATCCAGGCACCATAAAGCATGTCTGGAGCATTGACCGTTGTTTCGTCGGCATGCTCCTCGCTGTAGGTTGAGCGGGTTCTCGTGCGGGTTGTAGCCGATGCTGCGGTGGATATGTTCATGTCGCCGAAAACAATATAACGTGTGTCGTCATTGTGAAGCAGGATGGATTTTTCACCCTCACTCATCGCAAGTTCTCCACCTTCGGAGGGTAGATGGCGTTCCGTACGCGAACCGTCCTCATGGAATACGAATGCAGCGATACCGCTCGGAACCTCCGGACGGAGCGAGTCGTAGTGTATGCCGTGTCTGTCGGGCCAGTTGTCCTGCCAGGCCATTCCGTAGTCGCGTTCCCACTCCTGTTCCCAATCGGATTGCAATAGGAGGCGTGGCCGCAGACCATGGTGATCATGATCATAGCAGAGCTCTTTGCGACAACCGCCCAACAACAGCGTGCCGCTCAACAGAAGGAGGAATATGATACGTTTTTTATCCATAGTCTACACCCCTTCTTCTTAATGTTGATTCCAAAGTCGCCATGCCAGGGCTAATTTGAGCCGGACGGGACCGATCCAGTTGGTTCGGCTAGTTTGCTGGTAGACATAGTGTCCGTCGATGGGCAGATACTCTTCGTAGGTTGTGTGCAGGAAGCCCAGTCCGATTCCGGCTTCCAGGGAGAGCGCGCGACCGATGGGGAACATATAGCCGTAACTCAGGCCTGTCATGAAGAATTCTCCTTTGTATCCCCGGGCGCCGTTTTCCAGATCGTACCAGCTGCCGCCGGCAAAAAGCCCGACATAGTGGCCGTGCCAGGGTTTCTGTGTCCGGAACCAGTAACGGCCCTCCGGGACGATCGTGGCGATCTGGTAGTATTTGTGTTTGGCGTCTTTTTTCCACCAGGCCACGCTGCCGTCGACTGCAACCGACCAACGATCGTCGATACGGTACTCAATCTCCAGGTCGGGCATCAGAATGGCATCGTACAGCAGGTTGGTTTTCAGGGCCAAGCGTTGCTGCGGAGTTTGTTGTGCGGGTTGAGCGAATTCCGAAGAGGTGGACTGGGCACTTTCTGTGGCCGTGCTATGCGAAGCCTTTGTGGGCTCCTCGTGTGCTTCCGACGAAAGATCGGGTAATGAGTCGCATGGGGAGGATGGTTCGGGAAGAGGTTCGTGTGTGGTGGAGTCAGATCCCGATTCACAGGTGCTTCGTGTGTTGCTGTCAGGTTGAATTCCCACGACGTCATTGCTTTGGTAGTGGAGTGTGATACGGGTGTTGCGCAGATCCCGGAAGAATTTCTCTGCCAGATAGTTGTATGGGACGCCTCCACGAAGATCCATCAGTTGTTTCCGTCGTCCGTCCACGATCTGGTTCTGGTCGTTATAGATCCACTCCGGCGTGTTGTATAGAATATCCAGGAGTTCCTCTCGTGCCGGACAGGTCGCATCGTTTTCCACCATGACGGTTAATCCCTCCCAGTCGACTCCTTCGGTTGTTATCGTAATCAGGGAATCAGGTATTTGGACCTCTTCGCGCAGGTATTTCAGCATGGCGTCGACCCTTTTTTGAGTTAGCCGCAGATTGGCCGAAGCCGATCCGTCGGGGGAGGCATTCCCTTTCAGGTGTATCTCCGTAAGATGGCGCCAGGAATCTGCTTCCAACTTTTTCAGCATCGCAATAGAGGTCTGGAGCGTGCTGCGGTTATTGCGGAACGATGGTTCTACTATCGCATAGCCCCGTTGAAAATATATGGAGAGAGAATCTGTCTGTGGGGATGCATAGAGTGGCATACTGCCCATCAGACAGAGTATATATATCCATATTTTCCCTGTTTTTCTCATGTTAGGTGTGGGGCGTTTTCTTGAGTGATAAAGCCTGATTGATCTGATTATAACATGAATACTGCGTTAGTCTCTTGTTTAAATGTTGGTTAAATCGTTGGTTTACAAATGCAAATATATAATTCTTTTTTATACATCCCATAAGAATAAGCAAAATAATTGCCATACGGAGTCTTTTGGAGCTATTGATTCTATGGTATTGGGTTTTATAACAGGCATTAATCTTGCATCCAGTAAAAACCAACGTTTAAACATAGTCCCTCCCACAACCAATTCTGTCCCTATGTTTTAACGTTGGTCGGGAGATGGCACTTAAGGATCTTTTTTTTGGGGTGCGCTAAAGTTCGTGTCGTCTGAAATGCCGGGTACGTCGCGACTCTTTCTCTGTTATGGCTTGTTGGATGGAGGGATAGGCCCGACGAAATTTGTCGAATGTATCGCGCGAGAGATTGAATCGTTTACAGATTTCCGAGATGGATCTGTTTTGGTGCAACATCTGAAGAATGATATGTCTGTTTTCGACCAGTATGTTATATTTGGTATAACTTCCCTTTTTGCGTCCCAACACCATCCCTTCTGCTTTGCGCAGTGCCAGTGCCTCTTTGGTCCGCATGGAGATCAGGTTGCGTTCGATTTCGGCCACGAGGCCGAATGCAAAACATAACACCTTGCTGTTAATGGTGTTGTCAAACGAGTATCCTTCTTTGGTTGTGTAGAGACAGATCTCTTTCTTGAGGCATTTACCCATGATGGCCATGATATCGGTAAGAGTCCTGCTCAGGCGGGAGATTTCCGTGACGATCAGTGTGTCGCCCGGTTTCATGCGCCGCAACAAAGCTCCTAATTTTCGGTCTCGTTCGTTTTTGCGGCCGCTTACGACCTCCGTCACCCAGTTGTCGATGACCAGATTCCGACTTTCGGCAAACCGCCTGATTTCATCCTGCTGATTGGCCGGATGTTGTTTCCAAGTACTTACCCGTAAATAACCTGTTACCATATTGAAATAATTTTATTGGATTGGGGCAATATCGCCCATGTTATACAGGTCAGGGCATGGGGAAGTATCGTGCAGAAATGGATAAGGATCCGATCGGGGCGTTCCGGTCGTGAGATGAAGTCGTGTACTCCTGCTATCAATAGAGGAGTGTTTTAAGTGTCGGTAGACTGGGCAAGCCCGTCAGAATCGGGGGTCTCTACTGTCGATTCTGGGAGGATTTCTTATTGGTGAAGAGGATAATCTTTTTGGCGGCGAAGTTCCAGAAAAAAACGAGGATCGTCGTGATGATTTTCGAGAGCAGGTAATAGAGTCCCAGTTTGTCGGTCTGTACCCACATCAGCAGCGAGGTCAGTCCGATGCCTACCACGCCGATCAGGGTGAAGCCGCCCAGTTCATACAGCACGTTGCGGGTCCGGCGCTGGTCGAACACCCACAGTACGCTCATCAGATAGCTCACCAACAGTCCCACGGTGTATCCGATCACGGTCGACACGAGATAATCGAAACCGAGCCTTTCGGTACAGTACCACAACAGCGCGAAGTCGATGACAAAAGCCGTACCACCTGCCACCAGATAGCGGAACAGCTGGATCGGGAGGCGTCCTGTACGGCCGAGCAACAGTGTCCGGAGGTTCATGGGCGATGCGCGCGTTAGTTATACGATCGGGTTAAGGCGTGTGTGGGTTGCGGCTAACGATTGCCGGAAGCCACTTGGCTTTCCCCGGAAGCATCTTTGGGGTTTGCTTGGGCTTCCTGCAAAGCACCCTTGGAGGGAGCACTCTGAGAGGGTGTCGTACCTGTCTCGGGACCCTCTTTTACGGTGCCAGCCTCCTTGGCTGCCAACTTGCGGAGGGCCTTGTCGCGTTCGAACTTCAGCAGGTAGGTGTCCGGTTCCTGCAGATGCCATATCACGGGGAACAACTCTGGGTTCTGCTCGATGGCGGGGAGAAGGTAGCGCGGCGTGGAGCTGTATCCCAACTGTTCAAGGACGACATACTCCACCTTCTTGGCGATCAGGTCGCGCAGCAGATCGTCCGGGTCGAGCGTGTATTTGTAGTTGACGGCGATGAGTTGCGGGGCGTAGTACATGAACAGTTCCGTTTTGCGGGCGCAGACCACCGTATGGCGTGGAGCCTGCTTGTTCATCTCGCGGGCAATGGCGTAGAAATTCTCATAGGCGGGTGGTGTGGGCATCTTGGCGGTTTGGGCTTGAACCTGCATCGGGCTGAGCATCGGCAGAGCCATGAGCAGGAAGGCATAGGGGAGCCGGGCCATCGTGCGGGGGGCTTTCGGCAACAGATAGCGCCGCAACAGCGCATAGACTCCTGTGTAGAAGCAGACGAACAGAATCGGTGTCAGCGGTACCACATAGCGACTGCCGTTTCCGCCATGCCACAGCATGAACAGTCCGATGTTACCCACCAGATAGGCGACCATCAGCCAACGCAGACGCCCCAGGTTCCAGGCGCCATAGAGAACCAGGGCCAGGATCAGCAACCCTCCGATCACGGCCAGGAAACTCGACCCGTGCTCCGGATTGATCTTCACGAAAGGGAATAACAACTCCTTGAAACCTTTGATGACGCAGTCGTCGAAATTTGTTACCATCTTTTCGATCATCTCGCCCACCGACGAGATGGTCCCCTCCTCCGGCCGCCACGGATTGACCGTCATGATGGTCCCGAAGTAGCGCGATTCGATGCCGTTTGCTGCATTGCGCAGCGACCATGGCAGCAACAACAGCACCACACCTCCGATTGCCGCTCCCAACTGCTTCCACTCGCGCCGGAAGGCGAAGAACACCAGCATCGCGAATAGGGCTGACATACCGATCGTGCGGATGTAGTAGCACACCGTGAGCGATACGATGGCCAGCCAAAAGCAGGGGCGACGCCAGAACCGCTTCGTGTCGCCGCTCTCCGCGTAGCGATACAGACAGTAGAAGCCCGCCACCGTGAAGAACAGGTAGCTCATCTCCGACATGACGATCGACGCAAATCCCAGTATTTGGGGTGATAGCACACTCAGCAGGATGGCCGACAGGGCGACGGCCGCATTGTCCGTGAGCCGGCGGACCATCATGAAGAGCAGCAGCAGTGCTCCCAACAGGAACATGCCGTTCAGAATCTTGAAAAAGAGCAGCGAGTCGATGCCGATCATCATGAAAACCGACAGGATGAACGAATATCCCGGCGGGAAGTGGCTGGCTGGCATATAATTGCCCTCGGCCGTGATCTGCGAGTATCCCAGCCCGTCGGCCATATTGCGTGCCAGATGGATATAGGCCGCATTGTCTCCGCCGATGTTCAGCTTCGGGTCAAATGTTGCGCCGTATGCGATGGCGAATACCAGGGCGATGATGGCCGGCATCACCCAGCTGCGTGAGGTTGTCAGTTTTTCCATAGCCGTGATTTCATGAGGCCCCACTTGCAGAGGCGGTATGTGAACGATACCTTCAGTACACCCAGTGCATAGATCGTACTGCGACGCAGGTTGATCGACGAGGCGTCGTCGAAATATTTGGTCGGACAGGTCATCTCTCCGATCTCGTAGCCTGCCCAGAAGATCTGGGCCAGCATCTGGTTGTCGAATACGAAGTCGTCTGAATTTTCCCGATAATCGATGCTGCGCAACACTTCGGCCGAGAAGGCGCGGAATCCGGTGTGGTACTCGCTCAGTTTCTGGTTGAGCAGCAGGTTCTGGATCAGCGTCAGACCGCGGTTTGAGATGTACTTCACCAGCGGCATTCCGCCCTTGAGGGCGCCTTTGCCCAGGATGCGCGAGGCGAGCACCACGGGATAGAGCCCGTTGGCGATCATGTAACACATCGAATGGATCAGCCGCGGGGTGTACTGATAGTCCGGATGGAGCATCACGACGATATCGGCACCCAACTCCAATGCGCGGTCGTAGCAACTCTTCTGATTGCCGCCGTAGCCGGTGTTGTGTTCATGGATCAGGATATGCCCGATTCCCAGCCGCCGGGCCTCGGCGATGGTATGGTCTCGGCTGCAGTCGTCCGTGAGGATTACCTCGTCCACAATGTCGAACGGAATCTCCCGATAGGTCTGTTCCAGTGTCTTTTCCGCATTGTAGGCGGGCATGACGACGATGATCTTTTTCCCGTTTATCATGTGTTATTCGCTAACGTCTCTAGTTGAATGATCGAATGCTGCCTCTGAGGTTGGCCGAATGGTTTCACTTCTTGGCAGCCGTTTAGGCCTTGACGGTTGTTCCGCCGTAACCTTCGCAGGCGATCTGCTCGGCACTGCATATCACCACACGGCTCACGCCGCTGTCGATGGCCTTGAAGGCATTCTCCAGTTTTGGGAGCATGCCGTCTGCCACCACTCCTTCGGCTCGCAATTGGGCGAAGGAAGTACGGTCAATTGTGGGGATGACCGAATTCTCGTCCTCCACATTGCTTAATACGCCGCGTTTTTCGAAGCAGTAGACCAGTTCCACCTCCTCTGTGGTTGCGGCCTGGGCCATGCCGACGGCGATTGCCTGGGCCACCGTGTCGGCATTGGTATTGAGCAACGAGCCGGTCTCGTCACAAGTAATGGGGGCTGCAACGACCGTGTAACCCATTTCCAGCAACGATGTAGCCAAAGCCGTGTTTACCTGCCGCGGATCGCCTACGAAACCGTAGTCGACCGGTACCGGAGAGCGGCGGTCGGAGCGGATGAACATGCCGTCGGCACCGCTCAGTCCCACGGCCGGACACCCTGCGGCATTGAGTTTGCTGACGATAGTTTTGTTCACCAGTCCGGCGTAGACCATCGTGACCACCTTCAGGGTTTCGGCATCCGTCACGCGTCGACCTTCAATCATGCGGGTTTCGATGCCCAGAGCGCGGCTGATAGCCGTGGCCACCTTGCCGCCGCCGTGGATGAGGATCTTGGGTCCTTCCAGCCGGGCAAAATCGGTCAGAAACCGATCGAGCTTCTCGGGTTTATCCACAATGTTGCCGCCTATTTTGATTACTTTCAACATGATCCTAACAAGATACTAACTGGGTTGTGAACAACTTCTCCACGCTGGGAAGGCTATTTATCCACAACGTTCGTTTTTATTAACACTCTTTTGTTAATAATTTTCGGAAGGCTGTCAGGAACTGATCGGTATGTTCCTTCGTGATCGTCAGTGCTGGCAGCAGGCGGATGACGAACTTGCCCGACGACCCCACGAAGATATGTTCGTTGAACAGCAACTTTTTGCGCAATTCAGCCGTCTCTACCGGCAGCTCGATGCCGATCATCAGGCCGCGTCCGCGCACCTCCTTGATCCCCGGCAACGTCTTGAGTTGTTCCATCAGGTAGTCGCCCATCTTTTGGGCATTTTCGATCAGATGGTCGTGCTGGATGACATCTGCCACGGCGATAGCGGCCGCGCAGGCCAGGTGGTTCCCCCCGAACGTGGTGCCCAGCATGCCGTATTTGGCGGCGATCACGGGTGTGATCGAGAGGGCCCCCATCGGGAAGCCGTTGCCGATACCCTTGGCCATGGTGTAGATGTCGGCGTTGACACCTGCCCAGTCGGCGGCATAGTACTTTCCGCTTCGGCCGCAGCCGCACTGTACGCAGTCGGCGATCCAGACGGCTCCGTAACGGTCGCACAGCGAACGGATTTTCCGCAGGAAAGCGTCCTCTGCCACACGGATACCCCCTACGCCCTGGATGGCCTCGATGATGACCGCGGCGATTTGGTCTCCCTGTTCGGCGAACAGTTGTTCGAGGGCTGCGCTGTCGTTGAAGGGTGAGAACAGGATGTGATCCGTCTCATTCACCGGCGCCACGATTGCCGGATTGTCTGTAGCGGCGACGGCCAGTGACGTACGGCCGTGGAAGGCGCCGCAGAAGGCGACGATCTTCTTGCGCCCTGTGTGGAATGAGGCCAGTTTCATGGCATTTTCGTTAGCTTCAGCGCCGGAGTTGACCAGAAAGAGCTGGTAGTCGGGTTTGCCGGACAGTTCACCCAGCTTTTGTGCCAACTCTTTCTGTTGTTCGATGATCACCGAGTTGGAGTAGAATCCGATTTCGCGGATCTGTTTGGTGACCTTTTCGACGTAGACCGGATTGGTGTGCCCGATCGAGATGACGGCATGGCCGCCGTACATATCCAGATATTTGGTCCCCTTGTCGTCCCAGACGTACGACCCTTCGGCCTTCACGATCGAGACCGGATTCAAGGGATATACATCAAACATTTTCATAATGTTGCCTGTTTTGTTCGTTGTTTTTCTGATTCTTTAGAATGCCGAGGGCTTGAGCCGCAGACCGGCCCGCTGGTCCAGCCCGAACATCAGGTTCATGTTCTGCACGGCCTGGCCGCTTGCCCCTTTGAGCAGGTTGTCGATGGCGCTGCTGATCAACAGTTTATTGCCGTGTTTCTCCAGAGCGAGCAGACACTTGTTGGTGTTGACCACCTGCTTCAGGTTGATGGCCCGGTCACTTACGAAGGTGAACGCAGCTTCTTTGTAATACTCCTTGTATAACTCCGTGGCCTGCTCTGCCGACAGTTCGCTCTCGGTGTAGACCGATACGAAGATGCCGCGCGTGAAGTCGCCGCGATAGGGAATGAAGTCAATTTCGGCTGAGAACGACGGCATCAGGCTGCGGATACTCTCGCCGATCTCGCGCAGATGCTGGTGTTCGAAAGCCTTGTACGACGAGAAGTTGTTGGCCCGCCAGCTGAAATGCGACGTAGTGGCCAGTTTCTGCCCGGCTCCGGTCGATCCGGTGGCGGCACTGATGTGAACGTCATTCTTGAGCAGCCCGGCAGTCGCCAGCGGCAGCAGTGCCAACTGAAGACAGGTGGCGAAGCATCCCGGGTTGGCGATGTTGTGTGCCGACTGAATCTTTGCCAGGTTCATCTCCGGAAGACCGTAGATGAACTTACGGTTTGCGATCTCCGAACCGGCTGCCAACCGGAAATCCTGGCTCAGGTCGATAATCCGCACCCGGTCCGGGAACGTGTTTGTCTCCAGAAATTTGCGGGCATCGCCATGCCCTACGCACAGGAACAGTACATCCACGTCGTCGCGCAGTTCACCCGTGAAGCGCATCGAGGTGTCGCCCAGCAGGTCAGTGTGGACGTCGCTCAAAAGATTGCCGGCATTGCTGTTGCTGTGGACGAAGGTCAGTTCCGCCTCGGGATGGTTCAGCAGAATGCGGATGGCCTCGCCGCCCGTGTATCCTGCACCGCCAATGATACCTACTTTTATCATCGTTTGTCTCTGTTTTGTTCTGATCGTTTTCTTCCTGCCGGCGCGCCCGTGCCAGACGGGGGCTTTTTATACGCTTGTAGCGATTATCCGGGAATAATCGCTACAAACCCAAACTCTTCTCACTGCACACCGCAGTGTTGCGTGCCGTGCAGCGTTTATTTGTCCTCGCCGTTGATCTTGTAGTAGATCTTGTTCTGATTGCCGAAGATGCGGCCGAAGCCCTTCACGTCGTCCGATGTCCAGTCGCTCATCGTCTCGCCATAGGCGCCGAACTTGCTGCTCATCAGGTCATGCGGGCTGCTGATGCCCACCACGATGAAGCGGTAGGGGTGCAGTTCCACGTAGACCTCGCCGCTGACCATCCGCTGGCTCTTCTCGAGCATGGCCTCCATGTCGCGCATCACCGGATCGTAGTACTGACCTTCGTGCAGGTGGTTGCCGTAGAAGGCCGAGATCTGGTCTTTCCAGAAGAGCTGCCATTTGGTCAGTACGTGTTTCTCCAGCATGTGGTGGCTCTTGATGATGATCATCGGGGCGGCAGCTTCGAAACCTACCCGGCCCTTGATGCCGATGATCGTGTCGCCCACATGCATGCCGCGGCCTACGGCATACGGTGCTGCGATGGCCTGCAGGGCCTGGATGGCCTCGATGCGGTCGTCATATTTCTTGCCGTCGACGCCTACCAACTCGCCTTTTTCGAAGGTAAGGGTGATGCGTTTCGGCGTATGCTCTTACAGTTGCGAGGGATAGGTACTCTCGGGCAGCGTTTCACTGGATGTCAGCGTCTCTTTGCCGCCCACCGACGTACCCCAGATACCCTGGTTGATCGAATATTCCGCCTTCTTGAAGTCGAAGTCCACGCCATGCTCCCGCAGGTAGGCGATCTCCTCTTCGCGGCTGAGGCGTTTTTCACGGATCAGGGCGATGACTTCGATTTCCGGCGCGATGATGTTGAAAATCATGTCGAAACGCACCTGGTCATTCCCGGCGCCCGTCGAACCGTGGCACAGGTAGTCGGCCCCCAGCTCTTTGGCATATTTGGCGATGGCCGTAGCCTGCGAGATACGCTCGGAGCTGACCGAGATGGGGTAGGTACCGTTTTTGAGTACGTTGCCGAAGATCATGTATTTGATCGAGTGTTCGTAGTAGTCATGAGCCACGTCCAGAGCCACGAAACTCTTTACACCCAGAGCCAGGGCTCGTCGTCGGATATCTGCCAGTTCGTCGGCCGAGAAGCCGCCGGTGTTCGCGAGGGCTGCATACACCTCGAGTCCCATTTCCTTTGCCAGATAGATCGCACAGTACGACGTGTCGAGTCCGCCGCTGAATGCCAAAACTACTTTTTTCATCTCAATCAATTATTGCGTGTTAACAAAACGTGTATTTTCCTAGTGTAGCGTTCGCCCTGGCGCCCCTTCCCTCCGGACCGGGCGGTATATTACAGGTTGGGGTCGTCCGGTTTGGCAACCCGTACCGTATCTACGGCCGGGTCGAACAACATGGCCGTGCAGAGGCAATTCTTGTGCTCCTTGCTTTGCAGAATCGGATAGTTTACACAACTTTCGCAGCCATGCCAGAACTGCTCGTCGTCGGTCAGTTCCGAATAGGTCACGGGACGGTATCCGATCTCGTTGTTGATTTTCATGACGGCCAGACCGGTAGTAAGGCCAAACAGTTTGGCGCCTTTGAACTTTTTGAGCGACAGAAAGAAGGTCTTGGTCTTGATAGCCTTGGCCAACCCTAGTTTCCGGAACTTGGGGTTGATGATCAGACCGGAGTTTGCCACATAGTGGCCGTGACCCCACGATTCGATGTAGCTGAAACCGGCCCAAGTTCCGTCCTTGTGGAATGCGATGACGGCTTTCCCTTCTCTCATTTTTGAGCTGACGTATTCCGGAGTCCGTTTGGCGATACCCGTACCGCGCGCCTTGGCGGATTCCGCCATCTCATCACAGATTGCTTTTGCGAAGGGCGTATCCCCTTCAGTGGCAACTCTTACCACAAAATCGTCTATTGTCATTTTCCCGCAAAAAGTAAAAAATAACTGTTCTTAAATTCAGATCCGTATGAATTATGCAAAAGTATGAAAAATTCTATCGAATTGTCAAAAATTGGAGGAGAATTTAAATTTTTTGAAAATCTATGGTCTTTTTTCGGCTGTTTGCAATTCATTGAGGGAAACCGGTTGTCGGGTGTTTGAGTTGTGTTATTGGTTGTTTTTTAGAAAAAAAACGAGAGTCGCACAATTGGGGTTGCACGACTCTTGCCAGTGTTTTTTTGGGAAGCCTTAGAACTCATCCACGACTTTTTCGAAAAAAGCCTGCGGATGGCCGCAGATGGGGCAGACGTCGGGGGCTTGGGTCCCCGTGTGGCGGTATCCGCATTTGCGGCATTCCCAGACCACTTTCTCTTCCGATTTGAAAACGCGGTTATTTTTCACCTCTTTCAGTAACTTGCGGTAACGTTTATCGTGCATTTTCTCCACCTCGACGATCAGGCGGAACAGGGCCGCTACCTTCGTGAACCCCTCTTCCTGGGCTACGCGGGCAAATTCCGGATAAAGGTGGTGCCATTCGTCGTATTCGCCTTCGGCCGCGGCGGCAAGATTTTCGGCTGTGGAACCGATCATGCCGGCGGGGTAGGTGCCGGAGAATTGGACCATGCCGCCCTCCAGTTGTTTGAAGAACATCTTGGCATGTTCTTCTTCGTTTCCGGCCGTCATTTCGAAAAACTGGGCAATCTGCTCGTATCCCTCTTTGCGGGCCTGTTTTGCGAAAAACGTGTAACGGTTGCGGGCCTGCGATTCGCCGGAGAAGGCTTTCATCAGATTTTTTTCGGTTTCCGTGCCTTTTAGACTCATTGTTGCCATAATTTTATTAATTTTAAAGAGTTTTGGTGTGGTATAGTTTTTGCCACGGTAGGGTCGTTAACCATGTACCGTACAGTATGATAAAATTGTTCGTTATTTTAAACCTGATGACCATGACACACGAATTGCCGAAATTGCCTTATGCGTTGGAAGCCCTTGAACCTCAGATTAGCCGCGAGACGATGCAATATCACTATGGGAAACACCACCAGGCCTATGTCAACAATCTGAACGCCCTGATTGCCGGCACCAAATACGAAAAAATGCCGCTGGAGGAGATCATTCTCACGTCCGACGGCCCGATATTCAATAATGCGGCTCAGGATTGGAATCATACGTTTTTCTTCTATTCGCTCTCCCCGAGCCCAAAAACCGTGCCGACCGGAGCTTTGGCTGCGGCGATCGATCGCGATTTTGGCTCTTTTGACCGCTTCAAGGAGCAATTTTTCAAGGCGGCAGCGGGTCAGTTCGGTTCCGGTTGGGCCTGGCTGGTGAAAGACAAGGCGGGGAAACTTTCGATTGTGACCACCTCCAATGCCGGCAACCCGATGACTCAGGGATTGGTTCCATTGATGTGTATCGACGTGTGGGAACATGCCTATTATATAGACTATCGTAACCGTCGTCCTGATTTCATTGCGGCGGCGTGGGAGAAGGTTGATTGGGCAACCGTCGAGAAGCGGTTTGCCGAGTAGTCTGCGCAACGGGTCACACGGCCTGCGGGCTGCCGGCCGGTCAACATCCGGAGTGTGGCGGGGCGTTGTCCGTGCCGTTGCGCACTTTTTCAGAAGAGGGTGTCCCCCAGGAACGAAGGGGATGCCCTCTTGCCGTTTAGGGGGCGGGCAGCAGGGATTTGCCCAGGAAACCGAACCGGGAGAGGGAAAGATCGTCCGCCGGAGATATTTGCACGATTGTTGAAAGTCCTAATGACTCCGCAACCGATTCGCGGCGGAATCGAAAATCATGGAAGTCATGGGTATCAACAAAGCATACGTGATCACCTCTCTGCAATCCTGGGACGATCGTTGTCCCGGATATGCCCAGTACCTGGCTCGGGAGTTGGCGCAGACCGATCCGGTTCTGTACGTCAATCCTCCGCTGGATCTGCTGGCGCTGCTGGCTGGCGATCGGGATGTGGAGCATTCGCGCAAAAACCGCGTTTTGCGTGGCAGCGAACCCGCAATCCGCCGCCTGAGCCGATGGCTTTGGGTGTTGGAACCGCCGGTAGTGTTGGCTCCACCGGTGAATACCTCCTCGGAATGGATCTTCGATCTGTTCAACCGCCGCAACAATCGCCGTTATGCCGATGCCATTAATTGGGCCCTGGAGTGTGCCGGGCTGGAGATCCGCTACCTGTTGATCGACAACGATATCTTCCGCAGCCTCTATTTGGACGACTATCTGGTGCCGGAACTGTCGATCTATTATCGCCGGGGCAATTTTACGGATTTCGCCCTGTGGCGCCGTCACGGTGTGCGTGCCGAGCGGGAACTGCTCCGCCGAAGCGATCTGGTGGTGGCCAGCAGCGACTACCTTACACGGCAGGTGGCACCCTACAATGTAAATACTTATAACATCGGGCGTGGGGTCGATCTGACGGGGTATATCCCCGGCCGTTTCCGCCCCTTTCCGCCTGATCTGATCGGAATCCGCGGGCCGGTGATCGGCATGACCGGTCTGTTGGGCGCGATGCACGTATCGGCCGATCTGCTCTACCGTCTGGCTCGTACCTATCCGGATTGTTCTCTGGTGCTGGTGGGCGGGCAGGACGAGGTCTTTGCACGCCATTCGCTGCACCGGCTGGAGAATGTCTATTTCCTCGGAGAGAAACCCACCGCGGAGTTGCCGGCCTATGTCTCCCGTTTTGACCTTTGTATCAGCCCCGAGCCGCAGAATGAAGTGACCGCGGCCAACTTTCCCGACGAAGTGGTCCATTACCTCCGGATGGGCAAGCGAGTCGTAGCCATAGATACCGGAGCGCTGGAGGAGTTCCGCGGCCGGATTCACCTGGCGGAGGACGAGGCCCATTTCCTGGGTCTGGTCGGCATTGCCCTCTATGAATCGATCGAGGAGGCTTGCAGTCGTGACCGTTCGGCTTTTGCCGCGACGTTCAGTTGGGCGGTGTGCGCCACCCGCCTGCGATCGCTGATCGCCGCGCTCGACGACGAATTCTACCATGCGGAGCCGGATCTCGATCTGAAAGCGGACCTTTGTAACTGATCGGACTAAAATAACGGCCGCAGGACTGATCCGTTTCCACAATTTTTTCGTATCTTGTGCCAGATAAACCAAGCAATTATGGAAGGAGTAGAGGCGCGTGATGTGAAGGAGCGTTATGCTGCGTTTTACAAATTGATCGGGGAGTCCTTTAGCCCCCATAGTGTGGAATTGATCGATGCGGCGCTGGCGTTGGCCGACCAGAAACTGGAGGGGATGGTGCGCTACGACGGTACGCCGTTGATCATGCACTCGGTGCATACGGCCGAGATCGTCATCTCGGAGATCGGACTGGGACGTAACTCTACCATCTCGACCCTGCTGCACGACGTGGTGCGCATGGGTATGGTATCGGCCGAGGAGGTCGGGGAGCGTTTCGGAGAACCCTGTACCAATATCTTGAAAGGACTTTGCAATATCTCGGACGTCAATACGAAAGTAGCTGACGAACAAGCCGATAATTTCCGCGACCTGATTGTCTCCTATTCCACCGATCCGCGGGTGATCCTGATCAAACTGGCCGACCGTTTGGAGGTGATGCGTTCGCTGGATATGTTCCCCCCGGAGAAACAGGAGAAGAAGAGCTGGGAGAGTCTGAATCTCTATGCCCAGATCGCTCATAAACTGGGTCTCTATACAATCAAGAGCGAATTGGAGGACTTGTCCCTGTCCCACCTGGAGCCGGAGGCCTATCGCCATATCCATCGCAAACTGGAGGAGACGGCACAGGAACGGAGCCGCTTCATCGAGCGTTTCCTGGCCCCGGTGGAAGAGAAGCTGCGGCAGACCGGCATCAAGTACCACATCAAGAGCCGCACCAAGTCGATCTATTCGATCTGGCGGAAGATGCGGAAAGCGGGCATCCCGTTCGAGGAGGTGTTCGACATCTTCGCCCTGCGGGTGATCATCGACTGCCCGCAGGAGATGGAAAAGCCGCTCTGCTGGATGATCTACTCCATTTTTACCGATTTCTATACGCCGAATCCGGACCGGATGCGCGACTGGATTTCAATCCCCAAGTCGAACGGCTATGAGTCACTCCATACGACAGTGGTGACCAAGGACGGACACTGGGTCGAAGTGCAGATCCGTTCCGAACGCATGGACGAGGTGGCCGAACGCGGTATTGCGGCCCACTGGCGCTATAAAGGCGTCAATCAGGGTGGTTTGGGAAGCGAGCAGTGGCTCAGCAAACTGCGCGAGCTGATGGAGACCGATACCCATACGTTGGATAAACGGCTCGATGCCCCGGCACCCTCTGATGAGATCTTTGTCTTCACGCCCAACGGAGACCTGCGAAAATTGCCGGAAGGGGCGACGGTGCTCGATTTCGCTTTCGACATTCATAGCAACCTGGGGGCTTCCTGCACCGGCGGTCGGGTCAACCACCGCAACGTGCAGATCAAGGAGCCGCTCCATAATGGCGACATCGTGGAGATCCTGACCTCTAAGACGCAGAAGCCCAAGGCCGATTGGCTCAATATCGTCACTACGAGCAAGGCCCGCAACAAGATCAAGGCCTACCTTCGCGAGGAGGCGGCCAAGGCGGCCAACCTCGGGCGAGAGGAGTTGGAGCGCAAACTGAAAAACTGGAAACTTTCGATCACGATAGACGACGCCGTGAGCGTGCTCTGTAAGTTCTATAAACTGAAGACCGGAACCGAACTCTACGGGCAGATCGCCTCGGGGAAGATCGATATCGCCGACGTCAAGGAGCTCATCACGCGTCATTTGAATGGTGAGCCGCTGACGCAGACCCAGGCACGCGGTACGGCTGCAACCCGTACGGCGGATACCGCATCGGGCGATGCGTTGGTGATCGACGAGGAGATTCATAATCTGGACTATAAACTGGCCAAGTGTTGTAATCCGATCTTCGGTGACGAGATTTTCGGCTTTGTGACCGTGACTTCCGGTATTACGATCCATCGTCAGGACTGCCCCAATGCCATGCGTCTGCGTGCAATGTACCCCTACCGGGTGTTGCCGGCGCGTTGGCGCAGCACGAAGGGGCAGGGGGCTTTCCGTGCCTCGATCCGCGTGGTGGCCGACGATACGACCGGCATGGTCAACCGCATTACGGAGGTTATTAATCACGATCTGAAGATCAATATCCGGTCGATGAACCTAGCCTCTAATGGGAAAGGAACGCTGGCGGGCTTGATCAATGTCGAAGTTACCGGTTCGCAGATCGTTGATATGGTGATCTACAACATCATGCGTATCAAGGGCGTGCAACGGGCCTATCGGGTCAATAACTGACGGTTGCTGCGTTGAGGACCTTTTATCTTATATGTGGCCTGGTGGCTGTGGGACTGGGCTTGGTTGGCATTGTGCTGCCATTGTTGCCCACGACGCCGTTTCTGCTGCTGGCGCTGTGGTGCTTCTCGCGGAGTTCGCTGCGGATGCAGGCATGGCTGGTCGGGAATCGGCTGTTCGGGCGGTATATTCGGGATTATCAAAATGGAAAGGGCATTCCGCGTCGGGTGAAAGTCTATATCCTGGTTCTGTTGTGGGGGAGTCTGACGGCTTGTGGCGTGTGGTTGGTACCGTATGTGTGGGCGAGACTGTTGTTTTTCGCCGTGGGTGTGGGGGTGACGACGCATGTCGTGCGGATTAAGACCAAGGAGCGGGCCTGAAGATTCTGTTTGGAGGCTTTCGGGGTTTGTCCGACGTGGAATGGAAAGATAGTGCAAGCCGTGCCAAGATTCGGGGAGGCCAGAGAAACTATCCTCGGCGCCATCATAAATGAAATTAGGCTATGATAGAGAAAGATATTGAACAGAAACTTGCGGCGTTGGCTACTGCCGACAATTTGCGACAGCTTCGCATGTCGGACAGTGACGGAAAATACATTATTTGTGACGGTCGGCGTTATGTCAACCTCTCGTCGAATGACTATCTGGGTCTGGCAGCCGATCTGACCTTGCAGCACGAATTTCTTGCGGGGCTTTCGCCAGATCGTTTTCTGATGAGTAATCCAGCTTCGCGCCTGATGACGGGGAATAGTCCCGATTATGAGGCGCTGGAGGCGTCACTGGCAAGGCTTTATCCGGGTCGTGCAGTGCTGGTGTTGGGATGCGGCTATTTGGTCAATTCGGGGGTGTTGCCTGCCTTGACCGAAAAGGGTGATCTGATCCTGGCCGATAAATTGGTACATGCCAGTTTGATCGACGGTTTGCGACTCTGCGAATGCGACTGGCGGCGGTTCAACCATAACGACATGGAGCATCTGGAAACCTTGTTGCGGCGCCTGCGCGGGCAGTATCGCCGGGTGTGGGTGGTGACCGAATCGGTGTTCAGTATGGATGGTGATCGGGCTCCGCTGCGCCAACTGGTCGAATTACGGCGGCATTATGATGTGCAACTTTATGTTGACGAGGCCCATGCTTTTGGTATATACGGTTCTGTGGATGCTCCGGGATCCGGTTTGGCAGCAGAGATGGGAGTCGTAAACGAAATAGACCTGTTGGTGGGAACATTCGGCAAGGCCTTGGCCTCTTGTGGAGCATTTGTGGCAGTTGATCCTCTCGTGCGTGAATGGTTGGTAAACCGGATGCGTCCTCTGATTTTCTCTACGGCGTTGCCGCCCTTGAATCTGCAGTGGACCCGTTTCCTGATCGAACGTCTGCCGGAGATGACGGCACGGCGGCAGCACCTGCGGCAATTGATCGACATGCTTCGCCCGGGCGAAGAGACAGCTACCCAGATCATTCCCCTGCTGACGGGTGATAATGCCGGAGCCTTGGTGCTGGCCGGACGGTTCCGCGAGGCGGGTTTCTGGACAACCCCAATCCGTTGGCCGACCGTGCCGCAGGGACGAGCCCGTGTGCGGATCTCGTTGAGTGCAGCTCTGTCGGAGGAGGATCTTGGACAATTTATGGAGGTATGGAAAAGTATTGGTTGAGACGGGAGGGAAATCCTTCGCTTCTGTTGTTCGTGTTGGGATGGGCCAGTGACCATCGTGTGGTGGAACATATCCTTCCGGCGGGATACGACGTTTGTTGCCTCTACGATTTTCGGGAGTTGACGCCGTGGACGGAATGCGATGGATTCGAGAGGTATGCTCATCGCTATTTGTTTGCCTGGAGTTTTGGCGTATGGGTGGCGGAGCAGTTGTTTGGCCAAGGTGGAAACAGGGTCTCCTGTCCGGGGTCGGAACCGCTCGTTTTCGACCGGGCGGTGGCATTGAATGGAACACCACTGCCGGTGGATGCTCGCTACGGGATTGATCCACGGCGTATGGCGGTCACGATCCGAGGATTGGCGGCGGGCGGTCCGGATGCCTTTAACCGTCGTGCTTACGGTGCGTGGTATAACCGCCTGCACGATGTGCTATCGCCTCGCCCGGAGCATGCCAATATCGATGAATTGGTATATCTGTTCCAGGCGGCACAGAATCCTTATGTCCCTTCTTTGCAGTGGGACAAGGGGGTGGTTGGCTGCGAAGATGTGATTTTCCCGCCGGAAAATATGGCAGCCTATTGGGGGGCTCGGGCGGAAATCGTATCTTTGCCGCATTATCCGTTCGGAGATGCGGAACGAATCATCAGTGAACTCACCAGCCGATAAGGAGTTGATCCGGCAGCGTTTTGCTGCGGGCTTTCGTCGTTATGACCGTCTTGCGCGGGTCCAGCAGCGGATCTGCGACCAGTTGGCGCAACGCATTGCAACATTGTGCGTCTCATTCGGGCCGTCCTCGGAACTGCCGGGCCAGACTCTTCCCTGGACGGCGAGTGCCGGAGGTTTTGCGGGGAGGAAGCGGTTGTCGCAATTTCGTTGTCTGGAAATCGGCGTGGGAACGGGTTTTCTGACACGCCGTCTTGTTCCTCTGTTCCCGAATGCCCGGTGGTATCTGAACGATCTGTCGCCGGCAGCCGAGTCTTTCGTAGCGAAATATGTCGCCGGAAATACCATTGAATACTGCTGGGGTGATGCCGAGACGATTGTCCTTCCCACCCGACTCGATCTGCTGGCGTCGGCCTCTACCGTGCAATGGTTCGACGATCTGCCGGCTTTTGTGGCTCGGGCGGCGTCGGCCCTTCGGGCGGGAGGAGTGTTGGCTGTATCGACTTTCGGCAGGGATAACTTTCGGGAGATTCGTGCCACGACGGGCGAAGGCCTTTTCTACTATACCCGGTCTGAATTGGAAACGATGTTGGCGAGTTGTGGATTCCGTCTGTTGCATAGCGATGAGTATGCCGAAACATTACACTTCGATACGCCTGCCGATGTCTTGCGCCATATCCGTGCCACAGGGGTCAATTCGTTGCGCCGGGTGCATTGGGGACGGCAACAGCTAGCCGATTTCGATGCCGCATATCGCCGGGAGTTTTCGACCACTGACGGCCGTGTGGTGTTGACCTATCACCCGATCCTGCTGCTGGGCCAACGCCGATGAATGGGCCTGGATGTGTTTTCTGATAGCGAATCCCGCGAAATTGTATTACCTTTGTGACCTAGACCGAACAGAGAGAGCGGGAGGACTCCACCGCTGCCCGTCACGGACCCCTCGCGGGGCATGAATGGCGGGGAGAGGAAAGTCCGGGCAACACAGGGCACCGTGCTTCCTAACGGGAAGATGTCCGAGAGGGCATAGTTCAAGGTAACAGAAAATGACCGCCCCGGTCGGACGCGTTCCGGCTGCGGTAAGGGTGAAAAGGCGGGGTAAGAGCTCACCGCCGTGCGTGGCGACGCGTGCGGGCGTACCACTGACGGGTTGCAAGACCATGTATACCGGCATTTAAGGACGGCCCGTCCGTTGTCGGGGGGTAGGTTGCTTTAGCCTGCGGGTGACCGTCGGGCATAGATAAATGGTGGAGACGACGTGCGGTGCGAACCGTGCGGAGGACAGAACCCGGCTTATACCTCGCGCTAGCTCTCTTTTCGGTTTTTTTAATACGGATTAGGAGTATGACGACAGGTTGTGAACGCCGGTTCCGCTTGTGGAACCGTCTTTTCGAGGTCCTGCTGCTGGTGCTGCTGGCCGGCTCGTTCGTGTGGTACGAGGGAGCGTGGGTGTGGATCCGCGGCGGACTGTTGCTGGTGACGGTGGCCTATGCGGCGTGGCAAATCGGAGGACAGCTGAAAAACGAACCAAATGATTGAACGAGAGATCCATATTTCGGACTACGACTATCCGCTTCCCGAAGAACGGATTGCCAAATTTCCGCTCGAACGGCGCGATGCTTCCAAATTGCTTATCTATCGCGGAGGCGACATTTCACATCGGCAGTTCCGCGACTTGGGCAGCGTGCTGCCTGAGGGGGCACTGCTCGTATTCAATAATACGAAGGTGATCCGGGCGCGGATCATCATGCACAAACCCAGCGGTGCCCGCATCGAGGTCTTTTGCCTCGAACCGTACGACCCGGCCGATTACGAACGCGCCTTTGCCGTGCGGGGCGAGTGCCGGTGGCAGTGCATCGTGGGCAACTCCAAGAAGTGGAAGGAGGGTCCGCTCGAGATTCCGTTTGAATATGACGGCCGTGCGTGCCGCCTGCAGGCGTGGCGCGAGGTGAACGATGGCCGCAACAACCAGATCGTCCGTTTTGCCTGGGATGCCGACATGACTTTCGGACAATTGCTTGAGCATCTGGGGCGGATACCCATCCCGCCTTATCTGAACCGCGAGAGCCAGGAGATCGACAACAGCCGCTACCAGACGGTCTATTCCAAATTCGAGGGGTCGGTGGCAGCGCCGACGGCTGGACTGCATTTTACGCCGGAGCTGATTGCGGAGATGCGGAGTGCCGGTTTTGCGTTTGATGAGGTGACGCTCCATGTGGGGGCGGGAACCTTCCTGCCGGTGAAGGAGGACGATGTGACGCAGCATCACATGCACACCGAGCATTTCGAGATCACGCCCGTTACACTCGAGAACCTTATCGCCCATGCCGGCCGAGTGGTGGCCGTCGGGACGACCACCGTGCGTACGGTCGAGAGCCTGGCAGGGCTGGGCTACCGGATCCTGTGCGATGGTACACCCGATGAAACGCGTCCTGTGGGACAGTGGGAACTGTACGATATTCCGGAACACTATTCGGGTGTGCAGCTGCTGGGTGTATTGCTTGACTACCTGCGTGGTGAGGGGCTGGACAAACTCAAAACCGCTACGCAGATCATGATCATGCCCGGCTACCGCTATCGTGTGGCTGATATTATTGTGACCAACTTCCACCAGCCCAAGAGTACGCTGTTGCTGCTCGTGTCGGCCTTTGTCGGGGAGGAGTGGCGCCGGATTTATGCCTATGCTCTGGAAAACGATTTCCGCTTCCTGAGCTATGGCGACAGTTCGGTGCTGATCCGGCAGGCGGAGAAGAAGTGATGGCTGGCTGGAAAGCGTATGGTGAGACGAAGATTCCGGGCCGTCCCGGAATATAGATAACAGACACAGTGATGATGGAACGATTCCGTACGGAAGATTGGTTGCCCACCTCGGTGAAGGAGGTCGAGGCGCTGGGGTGGGATTACCTCGATGTGATCCTCTTCAGCGGTGATGCCTATGTCGACCATCCGTCGTTCGGGGCGGCTGTCGTGGGACGACTGCTGCAGGCCCAAGGCTACCGGGTGGCGATCGTGCCGCAGCCCAATTGGCTGTACGACCTGCGCGATTTCCGGAAACTGGGCACTCCGCGCCTGTTTTTTGCCGTCTCGGCCGGAAGCATGGATTCGATGGTGAACCACTACACGGCCAATCTGCGCCTGCGAAGCGATGATGCCTACACGCCCGGCGGCCGGGCCGGATTCCGGCCGGACTATGCCGTGACGGTCTATACACGCATTCTGAAACAACTCTATCCGCATGTGCCGGTGGTTGTGGGCGGGATCGAGGCGTCGCTCCGTCGGCTTACGCATTACGATTATTGGAGCGATCGGCTGAAACCGTCGGTACTGGTCGAAAGCGGCGCCGATCTGCTGATCTACGGGATGGGCGACAAGGTGGTGGTCGAAGTGGCACAAGCCATGTCCAACGGTTATAATGCCAAGTTGTTGCGGAAATTGCGACAGGTGGCCTTCCTGGCCGATGCCGACTACGTGGAGCGTCTCGACCCGAGCCATACCCTGCGACTTAACTCTTATGAGCAGTGTGTGGAGAATCCGCGGGCGTTTGCCGATAACTTTGTCCGGATCGAAACCGAATCGAACCGCATGGAGCAGCATGACGTGATCGTGGAACAGACGGGCGACCGCTACGTGGTGGTCAATCCGCCGCACGCCGCGCTGACGCAGCAGGAGCTCGACCATGGATTCGACCTGCCCTATACCCGGTTGCCGCACCCGCGCTATGCGGGCAAGGGAGACATCCCGGCCTACGAGATGATCAAGTTCTCGGTCAACCTGCACCGGGGATGCTTCGGCGGATGCAGTTTTTGTACCATCTCGGCCCATCAGGGAAAGTTTGTCAGCAGCCGATCTGAACGTTCGGTGCTGGCCGAAGTGGACCGGGTGGCGGCCATGCCCGGTTTCAAGGGGTACCTTTCTGATGTGGGCGGCCCTTCGGCCAATATGTACGGTATGGGCGGCCGCGACCGGATGTTGTGCGCCCGCTGTGTACGCCCTTCGTGTCTCTTTCCGCGCATGTGTCCCAACCTGGACAACAGCCACGAGCGGCTGCTGGCGCTTTATGACAAAGTGGCGGCCCGGAAGGGGATCAAAAAGGCCTTCGTGGGCAGCGGCATCCGCTACGATCTGTTCGACCGGAACGATGGCGGACGCTACCTGCGCGAGGTGATCGTGAACCATACGTCAGGCCGTCTGAAGGTGGCACCGGAGCATACCGAGGAGCATGTGCTGCGGCTGATGCGCAAGCCGTCGTTCGAGCTGTTCCGACGGCTGAACGACGATTTCCGAAAAATCTGCGCGGAGGAGGGACTGCGCTACCAGTTGATACCTTATTTCATTTCGAGCCACCCCGGCTGCACGGAGACCGATATGAAACACTTGTCGGAGAAGATGCACGGCCTGCATTTCCACCTCGAACAGGTGCAGGACCTCACGCCGACCCCCATGACCCTCAGTTCGGTGATGTTCTGCACGGGGCTGGATCCCTATACGGGAGAGAAGTTGTATGTCGCCCGTAACCAGGATGATAAGCGGCGACAGAAGAGTTGGTTCTTCACTTCGCCGACTCGTGAACCGGGTGGGATTGGGTCATCGCATCGCCCGGCTTCGTCGGGCGATGTACACCACTCCGGCCTGTCGCACCCGGCGGCAAAAAAGCACCTTCCCGAGGTCTCCCGGAAGGAGGAATCCCGTCCCCGAAAACGGCAGGGCCACCCGGCTCGATCTCCGAAAAAATAGGGTTGCAAATCCGAGGCGGTTTGCCTACCTTTACACTCTAAAATCCGAACTAAACGATGGCTAAGAATTTTACTCCCTCGCAGAAAAACAAAGAGGCTTATCAGGCTATGACCGAGGTAGGCGGTACGTTGCCTCCGCAGGCTGTGGAACTGGAAGAGGCCGTGTTGGGGGCCCTGATGCTGGAAAAGGACAGTGTGGTGGCCGTACAGGAGGTGTTGACTCCGGAGGCTTTCTATAAGGAAACACACCAGATTATTTATAAAGCGATCTCCGACCTGTCGATGGAGTTGAAGCCCATCGACCTGTATACCGTCACCGAAAAACTTAAGCAGCAAAAGAAACTGGCTGCCGTGGGCGGGGCGTCATTTCTGGCCGAGTTGACCCAGAAGGTGGGCTCGGCAGCCCATGTGGAGTTTCACGCCAAGATCATTGCGCAGAAATACGTACAGCGCGAGTTGATCCGTGCCGCGACCGAGATACAGAAACGCTCTTACGATGAGTCGATCGACGTTACCGATTTGATCGATTCGGCCGAGAGCGAAATCTTCAAAGTGGCAGAGGGACATATCAAGCGTGACGTGCAGAAGTCGAAAGACATCTTGGCCAAGACCATGAAGGTGATCGAGGAGGCTACCAAACGCCAGGGCGGTTTCAGTGGCGTACCTTCGGGCTTCACGCATCTCGACCGCCTGACGCTGGGGTGGCAACCTTCGGACCTGATTATCATTGCGGCCCGCCCGTCGATGGGAAAGACGGCTTTCGTGTTGTCGCTGGCCCGTAATGTGGCGGTGGATTATGAGAAGGGGGTGGCCTTCTTTTCGCTCGAGATGAGCGCCACTCAGTTGATGATGCGACTGGTGGTGGCCGAATCGGGACTCGACAGCCGCGATGTCCGCAACGGACAACTCACGGCCGAGCAGTGGAGCCATCTCGAGGCTTCGATCAAACCGCTCGGGGCCGCGCCGCTGTTCATCGACGATACGCCGGCGCTGTCGATCTTCGAATTCCGGTCGAAGGCGCGCCGACTGAAAAAACAGTACGACATCCAGTTGATTATCATCGACTACCTTCAGTTGATGACCGGTACGGCCGAAACACGCGGCAACCGCGAACAGGAGGTGGCCTCCATTTCGCGCTCGCTCAAGGCGATCGCCAAGGAACTCAACATCCCGATCATCGCTCTGTCGCAGTTGAACCGTTCGGTGGAGTCGCGTACGGGGAGCAAGCGCCCGCAGTTGAGTGACCTGCGAGAGTCGGGAGCCATCGAGCAGGATGCCGATATTGTGGCCTTTATCCACCGTCCGGAGTACTATGGCATGACGGTCGACGAACAGGGGCTGCCGACGGCGGGCCTGGCCGAAATCATTGTGGCCAAGCACCGAAATGGTGCCGTGGATACCGTAAAACTGCGTTTCCGCAAGGAGCAGGCCCGTTTTCTGGATTACGATGAGGATGACCTTTCCGCCAACGGCGACTATGCAGCCTATGAGAGCAGTATGAACGACGGACTGCCGCCTGCCGGGGGCGCTGCTGCCGGATTCGGATTGCAGGGTGGTGCCGGTACGGAGTTCGATCTGCCGTCGTCGGGTGGTGGTTTTGCTCCGTCTGGGGATTTTGGTCCTCAGGGGGGCTTCGGCGGTAATTTCTCGGGCGGTTCGACACCTTCGGATGGAGAGCCTCCTTTTTAAAATATTTTATTTGATTAAGATTAGTTTTTTGATATATTTAGAAATAATATGTTTTATTTCTAAATTTTTACCAAAATACATCCCATGTTTGTAAAATGTTATGCGAGTACACTGGTCGGCATTGATGCGATGACCGTTACGGTGGAGGCCAATGTCTCGACCGGGATCGGCATGTATCTGGTCGGACTGCCGGATAATGCCGTCCGAGAGAGCCAGGAGCGTATTCGTTCGGCATTTGAGAACAGCGGATTCCGGATGCCGGGGCGGCGGCTGGTGGTCAATCTGGCACCGGCCGACCTGCGCAAGGAGGGCTCGGGTTACGACCTTCCGATTGCCCTTTCGATCCTGGCCGTGACGGCACAGGTAGAGCCCGGGCGATTGGAGCATTATGTGACGATGGGTGAGTTGTCGTTGGACGGAACGCTGAAGCCTATCCGCGGAGCCCTGCCGATTGCTGTGAGAGCCAAGGCCGAGGGGTTTCGGGGTGTGTTGCTGCCCGTGCAGAATGTCCCGGAGGCCGCCGTGGTCGACGGGTTGGATGTGATCGGAGTGGAGAGTCTCGGGCAGGCTGTTGCGTTTCTGTCGGGTCGGATCACGATTTCGCCGGCTGAAGCTCCTGCGGCTCTCTCCGAAGCGAAACTGGCGGAGCCTTATGCCGAGGATTTCGGCGATGTACGCGGCCAGGCCCAGGTAAAACGGGCTCTGGAGGTGGCGGCTGCCGGTGGGCATAACATATTGATGATCGGAGCTCCCGGTTCGGGAAAAACGATGTTGGCACGGCGTATGCCTTCGATCATGCCGCCCATGACGGTGGCCGAAGCGTTGGAAACGACCAAGATACACTCCGTGGCGGGTAAATTGGGTGCCGGGGCAGGACTGTTGCTGCAGCGTCCGTTCCGTGCTCCGCACCACCTGGCTTCGCAGGTGGCGCTGGTAGGCGGCGGGACCAATCCTCAGCCGGGTGAGATCTCGCTGGCACATAACGGGATTCTCTTCCTCGACGAACTGCCTGAGTTCGGTCGCAGTGTACTGGAAGTGTTGCGACAGCCGTTGGAGGATAAGCGGGTCGTTGTCTCGCGGGCGAAATATAGTGTGGAGTATCCGGCCAATTTCATGCTGGTGGCTTCAATGAATCCCTGTCCGTGCGGCTACTATAACCATCCGACGCGGGAGTGTGTCTGCACGCCGGGCGAGGTGGCTCGTTATATGAACCGGATTTCGGGACCGCTGCTCGACCGTATTGATCTTCATGTTGAGGTGACGCCGGTGGCCTTCGGCGAGATGAACAGTCCGCAGGCAGAGGAGCGCAGTGTCGATATCCGGAGACGGGTGGTCCGGGCACGGCAGATTCAGAAACGGCGCTTTGCCGACTGCCCCGGGGTGCATACCAATGCTATGATGAACTCCGCCATGCTGCGAGAGTATTGCCCGCTGTCGCCCTCTTGTGCGGGGTTGCTGGAGAAGGCGATGAGCCGGCTCGACCTCTCGGCCCGGGCCTACGACCGGATCGTGAAGGTGGCGCGTACGATCGCCGATTTGGCCGGCGCGGAACAGATCGAACCTGCGCATGTGGCCGAGGCGATCAACTATCGCAGCCTCGACCGCGGTCAGTGGGGTCGGTAGGAGAGTTATATGATATACTGATAAATACGATGGAAAAATCGGCCAGCGGACTTTCCGGATTACCTTTTCTGCGTATTTTGATTCCTGCCGTGGTGGGGATCCTGACGGCTATGGTGTGTTATGTCCCGTTAGCGGTGGCTGCATCGTGTTGCGCAGTGGCTGTGGCGTGTGCGTGGATCTTTCGCCGGGGAGTGCCGGGACAGATTTATGCCTGGCTGGCCGTAGCACTTTTCTTTTTTACGATGTCGGAAGTGCGCCGTCCGGAGAGTTCATTGCCGGCCGGACGGCGTATTGTTTTCGAGGCGGAGGTCCTGGAGACTCCGACTGTGCGAGGACGGTGGCGGGCAACCACGGCCCGGGTCTCCTGGTGGCGCTATGCCGAGGAGTTGGACGGATCTTCTGAATGGAACTATTCGGATCGGGATACAGCGTCCGGACCGAAGGGTCTGGATTGGCAGCGGGTGGAGGAGAAAGTACTGTTGTCGGTGGATACCACTTACCGGCTTCGGCTTGGAGACCGACTGCTGGTGCGGGGATGGTTCAATCCGCTGGTGAGCTTTTCAGCCGCGACGACAGACGATGATTCTGCCGTGAAGAACGATTCGGATGGAGAGAGCTATGTTCGGTTGATGCATCGGCGCGGAGTGTTTGGCCGGGTGTATGTCACGCCGGGAAATCTGCTGGATACACTGGCGGCGGAGACTCACTCTCCGTCACTCTTTTTCGCACGTTTGCAGAGCCGTGCGGTCGAACGCCTGGCGCGTTTGCACCTGGCTCCGGATGAATATGGCGTTGCGGCGGCTATGACGCTGGGCGACCGGCGGTTTATTGGCAGTGATCTGCGGGAGGCGTATGCCCGTTCCGGTGCTGCGCATCTGTTGGCCGTGTCGGGCCTTCATGTAGGAATGGTGTTCGTGCTGATCAACCTGTTTTTGTGGCTGTTACCCGCCTTTCCGCGCGGACATGTAGCCAAGAACCTGGCGGCAATCCTGCTGATCTGGCTCTATGCCGCTCTGACCGGACTTTCACCCTCGGTGGTACGAGCCGCGCTAATGTTCTCTTTTGCTCAAGTGGCCCTGGCCGCTTCCACCGGACGGAGTGCCTTGAATATCCTGCTGGCCTCGGCTGTGGTGATGCTGGCCATTAATCCCAATTATGCGGGCGACGTGAGTTTCCAACTCTCTTATGCGGCGGTTCTGGCTATCCTGTTATTCTATTCACCGCTGTACCGCTGGGGCCGTACGCGTTCCCGGCTTTGGAACGTGGTGTGGGGCGTGACAGCGGTGGGACTGGTCGCAATGCTGGGTACGGCTCCACTGGTCTCCTATTGGTTCGGACGTTTCCCGTTGGTGGGCGTGGTGATCAATCCGGCGGTCGTGCTGATGGCGCATGTCGTGGTCATGGGTGGATTGCTTTGGGTAGTGTGTCCGATCGGGTGGCTGGCACCGCTCTTTGGCGGGGTGATCTCGACGGCAGCCCGGTGGCAGAACGAAATGGTGGTGTGGGCCGCGGCGCAGAGTTGGGCGTCGGCCGGAGGTCGCCTTCCGTTGTGGGGTGTGCTGACGATCTATGCGTTTTATATCGTGCTGGCTGTGGTGCTGCACCGCCGGAAGCGGGAAAAATCGCTATCTTTGCCCGTATGATGACCCTTTCCGATGTAGAACTTCTGCTGAGCGATCCGCTGCTGCAGGCCGTGGAGGAGCACTTGACCGACGATCCGGTGCGAGTGGCGCTCGATAAACACCTTCCCCATGCGGCACTGGTTGCCACGCAGGTGAAGTATCTCCAGCGCGCCCGAACCAAACTGCCTTCCTACTATGCAGCCCGATGCCTGCTGCCTTCGCTGGCCTTCGAACAGGCCAGCAGCGAGCCGACGGCCCGTTATCGGTCGTTCGAGGGGAATCTGTGTGTAGACCTCACTTGTGGACTGGGGGTTGATACGGCGGCGCTTGCCAGCGGGTTCCGACGCGTGGTGACGGTGGAGCGCGACCCGGTGCTGGCTCGGTTGGCCGAGGTGAACTTCCGCCGGCTGGGATTGACGAATATTACGGTTGTGAATGCTTCGGCGGAGGAGTTCCTGGATCGGAATCCTGACCTGCGGGCCGACCTGCTCTATCTCGACCCGGACCGTCGGAGTGCCCAAGGCCGGAAACTGGTTCGTTTGAGCGACTGTTCGCCGGATGTTTCGATGTTGCTGCCGCGCCTGCGCGAGGTGGCACCGAAAGTAGTGGTCAAGTTGTCGCCGTTGTTCGATGTGGACGAGGCGTTCCGGGTGTTCGGCCCGCAGACGGCTGTGACGGTGCTGTCGCTCGGCGGTGAGTGCAAGGAGGTGCTGGTCGAGACCGGTGGGCATATTACAAAACCCCTAATAGGAGCAGCGCTGTCGAATCCGGCGGGCGCTCCGTGGGCGACTGTGAGCTATACCTATCAGGGGCCGGGCCTTGCGGAGGAGGCAAGGAGTGCAGGCCCTTCGCCTCTGCAAACAACGGACGACCGGGCGAGTGTGGTGCCCGATGCCGGGGTTCCGTTGAGTGACTTCCGATGGCTGGCCGTACCGGATGTGGCGCTGGCCAAAGCCCGCGTGGCCCGTCGCTGTTTTACGGAATTGGGGGCCAGTATTGCTAGCGACAGTTCGTTTGCTTTCTTTCGTCGGGAGCCGGATATGTCGCTTCCCGGCAAAGTCTTTGAGATAGTCGCGGTGGAACCCTATGCTCCGAAACGGATGAGGAAAGAGCTTCGCCAGCACGGTATCCGGCGGATCAATCTTCTGCGACGCGATTTTCCGTTCAGTGCTGCGGCCATTGCCCGCGATCTGGGTGTGGCGGAAGGGGGCGGGCCGTTCGTGGCCTTCACCAGCCGGGATGGCGCACTGTGGACTTTGTGGCTGAAATAGCACGCAAACGTGTGATATGACGGTGCTTTTTCGTATATTTGTTGCACTAAATCCTTACGCGTATGATTAAACGGATCATCGACTTCATCACCAACGACATCTGGCAGAAAAAAGAGTCAGAGTTCGGTTCCCGTAAGGTGCGGTGGGGTATCCGGCAGCTCAAGATTCTGATCTTCACGGCCCGGGGCGTTAGCGAACATGGCCTGATCATCCGTTCGGCGGCCCTCACGTTCTATACGCTGATGTCGATCGTGCCCATTGCGGCCCTGATCTTCGGCGTCGTCAAGGGATTCGGCATGGAGACCAACTTCAATGAGTATCTCTATATGCAATTTCCGCAGTATTCGACGTTGATCGACAATGTGATCGAGTTTGCCAATAAACTGCTGCTGCGTACGCGCGGCGGGGTGGTGGCCTCGGTGGGTTTCGTGGTGCTGCTGTGGTCGGTGATGAAGGTGTTCGGAAACATTGAGAGCGCTTTCAATTATATCTGGGAGGTGCGCAAACCGCGCTCTCTGGCCCGCAAGTTCAGCGACTATATTACGGTGGTGTTCGTTGCCCCGATTCTGTGGATCATCTCCAATAGTCTGGCCATCTACGTGCGGACCCATCTGGCAGAGCTCTCCGACTCGGGGGCTCTCGACGTTCTGTTCAGTTTCGTGTCGCTGATCTCGATGTGGCTGTTGTTTGCCTTTATCTATTATGTGATGCCCAATACGAGGGTCAAGATCGTCGGGGCGTTGATCGCAGGGGTGATCGCAGGTACGGTATTCCAGATCTTCCAGGTGGCGTACGTCTATATTCAGACGCAGGTGAGCTCTTATAATGCTATTTATGGAAGCTTTGCCGCCCTGCCGTTGTTTCTGATCTGGTTGCAGTCGAGTTGGCAGATTTTGCTGTTTGGCGCAGAACTGTCGTTCGCGTACCAGAACGTGAGCCGCTATGAGCAGGAGCGAGAGGCGATGCACATGAGCGTCGATCAACGACGGAAGGTGATGGTGGCCGCCATGTTGACCATCGTCAGACACTTTATGGATAACCGAGGGCCGGTGAATTCCGAGGATGTGGCTTCGGAACTGGATCTGCCAGTACGAACCGTGCGCGATGTGGTGTTCGCACTGGAGAAGGCGGGACTGGTCGTGTCGGTCCGGAGCGATGCCGATGAGAAGGTGAATCTTTATACGCCGGCCCGCGATGTGCATGAACTGACGGTGTACGATGTGGTGAGTGCTGTGGAGTGTAGCGGGAGCAGTTCGGCGATCAATATCAATGCTACGGCCGAGGCGGCTCGGGTCAGCGGAGTGATCGACCGATTGCAGCAGACGGCTTTTGAGTCGCCGGAGAATGTCCGCCTCACGGACTTGATTTAACTCGAAGGAAATAATAGATGAATGAAACGAATTGTAATTGTCGGTAGCGGGAATGTGGCCCAGGCTTTTGCGCTGGCCCTGACCGAGGCGGGGATGCCTCCGGTGCAGATCTATGCCCGCAACGGCGCTGCAGGCCGGGAGTTGGCCGCTCAGTGCGGTGCAGCGTATACGGACGACGGAGCACAGGTCATGCAGGCGGATCTCTACCTGATTGCCGTTACCGACCGAGCGATCGCTTCGGTGGCCGCTTCGTTTGAAGCCGGAAATGCCGTGGTGGCCCATACCTCGGGAACAACCGAATTGGAGGCGCTGGCCCCGAAGGTACACCATCGGGCGGTGTTGTATCCGTTGCAAACCTTTACGAAGGGACGGCGGATTGATTTCCGGACGGTCCCCCTGCTGGTGGAAGGTGCGACGGCACAGGCGCTGGCCTGTGTGACGGAAGTGGCCGAGGCGCTTTCGGAGCGGGTGGTGCGGATGGATTCGGCCCAGCGGGCGATGCTGCACCTGGCGGCGGTGTTTGCCTGCAATTTCACGAATTATATGTATACGGTGGGTGAGGAGTTGTTGGCTGAGGCGGGGCTGGATTTCTCGCTGCTCCGTCCGTTGATTCTCGAAACGGCACACAAGGCGGCTGATGCTTCGTCGCCGCGTCTGACACAGACCGGGCCGGCCGTTCGCAACGATTTTCAGACCAAGAGCCGTCATTGCGAGATGTTGCGCGAGAAACCCGATCTGAAGAGTATTTATATCATGTTGAGCAAGAATATATGGGAAACTTCAAAGAAGACATTGCCAAAATAACCACCTTCGTGTTCGACGTCGACGGGGTCTTTACCGACGGGGGTATCGTGCCGCTGGCTGATGGTGATTTCATTCGTACGTATTATGCCAAGGATGGCTATGCCGTAGCCTATGCCCTGAAACACGGCTATACCGTGGCGATCATCACCGGCGGGCGGGGGCCAACGCTCGAGACGCGCTTCCGGATGCTGGGCGTGAAACACTTCTATCCCAATGTGGCTGATAAACTGACTGTTTTGAAGGGGTTGATGGAGGAACTGTCGCTCGAACGTGACGAGGTGATGTTCATGGGGGACGATATTCCCGACCTGGAGTGCATGTGCCATGTGGGGATGCCGGTTTGCCCGGCTGATGCGGCCATGGAGATCGTCGAGGCTGCCCGTTATGTGTCGCAGTTCGACGGGGGTCGCGGTTGCGTGCGCGACGTGGTGGAACAAGTGTTGCGCGCCCGGGGCGACTGGGCCAAAGATCTGTACGGTGTGAATTGCGTGCGGTCGCACTAGGGGCGAGAGCGGAAAAAGGGGTGAAGATTGTCGGGCCGGTGAAAATGTCGGGCAGGTGCCGATGAGCGCACTACTTTTTTTTCTCGAGCGGGTGATGTTGTTGCAGACTTTGGCGCAGGTGGGTGCGATCCAGATGGGTGTAGATTTCGGTGGTGAGGATTGATTCGTGACCCAGCATCTCCTGCACCTGCCGGATACTGGCGCCGCCCTCGAGCAGATGGGTGGCGAAGGAGTGTCGGAAGGTGTGCGGACTCACCTGTTTGTGGATGCCGGCATTCTCGGCCGCGCGCTGGATGATGGTGAATACCATGACACGAGTCAGTCGGCGGCCGTTGCGATTCAGAAAGACGTACTCCTGATGCTTGGCATCGATCTTCATCGTACGGCGCTGGCCGAGCCAGAGCAGAATATTGTCGCGGGCCGTGTCGCTGATCGGGACCAGACGCTGCTTGTTGCCCTTGCCCGTGACACGGATGAACCCATCGTCGAAGAACAAGTCGCCCATCCGCAGAGAAATCAATTCCGATACGCGCAGGCCGCAACTGTACAGCGTTTCGAGCATTGCCTTGTTGCGATGCCCCTGGGGGAGGCTGAGGTCGATGCTGCCGATGATGGCGTCGATCTCCTCTACGCTCAGCACGTCGGGCAGTTTGCGTCCCAGTTTCGGGGTTTCGACAAACTCCGTGGGTGAGGTGTCGATCAATCCGCAGATCATTAAGAAGTTAAAAAAACTTTTCACGCCGCTCAGAACCCGGGCCTGACTGCTGCACTCGGCTCCCCGGTCGTAGACCGTGGCCATGAATCCTTCGATCTGTTCGGAGGTTACCTCCGCAGGCAGGCGGCCGGGGGTTTCGTGCTCGACGTAAGAGCGCAGTTGTGCCAGATCGCGCAGATAAGATTCCACGGTGTTGGCCGACAGATTCTTCTCGAAGCGCAGAAAATCGGTGTAATTTTGTGTCAGGCTCTCCCAGTCGGTGCGATAACTCTCCATGATTATTCCTATCTTTACGGCGAAGTTAACAAAACTTTTGCGACGATGAACTACATTCAGCTTCTCATTCCGACTCCGGACGCCCTACATTCCGAAATCTGTATGGCCCAGTTGGCCGATTTCCCTTTCGAAAGTTTCGAACAGGAGGATACCAGCCTGAAAGCCTACATCCGCGAGGATCGGCTGGCCGAATGCCGTGAGGAGGTGGATGCATTCCTGCGCACGACGGGCGTCGAATGCCACTATACGACCATCGAGACCGTCAATTGGAACGCCCTCTGGGAGTCGAACTTCACACCTGTCGAGGTGGAAGGGCGTTGCGTGATTCGGGCGCCGTTCCACGATCCGCGACCCGATTGTGCGGTGGAGGTGGTGATCATGCCCAAGATGTCGTTCGGGACGGGCCATCATGCTACCACGTGGCTGATGACGGCCGGTATCCTTGACGAGCATTTCCGGGGGCGCCGCGGGCTCGACATGGGTAGCGGGACCGGTGTGCTGGCCATCGTGGCTGCCAAATTGGGCGCCGAACAAGTGGATGCCGTCGACATTGATGAATGGGCCTACGAGAATTGTTCCGAGAATGTCGCGGTCAACGGCGTGGCCGATCGGGTTACACCTCTGCTGGGTGACGTGTCGGCGATCGAGGGGCGGCATTATGACTTCATCCTGGCCAATATCAATCGCAATATTCTGCTGGCAGATATGGATCGTTATGCTGTGGCTCTCAACCCGGGTGCTTTTCTGTTGATGAGCGGTATTCTGGAGCAGGATCTGGAGGTGATCCATGAGAAGGCCCTTTCGTTGGGTCTGACTCCCGAGGCAACGCGCGTCAGGGATGGATGGGCTTCGTTCCGCTGCCGTAAGTAATTTGCTGTAAAAGTATTATGCGACGAGCCGCGGTGACTCGTCGTTTGTCTTTCTGAGCGGATAGGGCACCCGATATTATGGATTGTCCGGGAGGGTGTCGGCCGGTTGCGGAGAGTCCAGATACTGCCGTTTGAAGATGTCGACCAGCAGGATGAACAGTTCCAGCAGCAACGGCCCGAAGATCACACCCATGAACCCGAAGAGTGACAGGCCGATGATGACGCCGAAGATCGTGATCAGAGGGTGGGTGTTTGCCATTCTCTTTTGCAGGAGAAACCGTACTAGATTATCCACATGGATGATTACCAGCAGGGCATAGGCCACTACGCCGATGGCGCCGCTCCAGGCTCCCGTAGCAGCCATGTAGAGGCTCAGCGGAAGCCATACCAGAGCCGTGCCTACGATGGGAATAATCGTGGCGAAACAGGTCAGGAGCCCGAAGAAGAGCGGGTCAGGGGTTTTGAAAATCATGTAGCCGACCCACGCTACGGCTCCTTGTATGACGGCCAGTAGCGGAATCCCGATGGCGTTCGATCGCACGATGAGGTGCATCTCGTGGAGAATGCGTCCCTTATCTGCCGGGTCGAACGGCAACAGATCGTAGAAATAGGTCTCCATTCGCTCGTCGCCGATCAGCATGAAGTAGAGGACGAAGAGCAGAACGAGTAGATTTATCCCAAAACTGTAGATCCCCTCCATCAGGAATTGCCCGGCCTGCGATAGCCCGGAAAGGAGAAGCGTCAGATTGACGTGGCTCAGAAAGTCGTATCCGGTTTTGGCTTCGACCAGATGGGCCAGGTGCTCGATCTGGTTGAGTAGCTCGTGAGGATCGACCGCGATCTCCTGGATGCGGATTACGAGCATCCAGACGACACCTGAGAGCGGGATCAGGAAGCAGAGGCTGGCCTCGATCAACAGTAAGGCGGCAGCCCACGACGGTCGCCACATGCGTTTTTGAGTCAGATGACGCATTTGATTCCGGAGAAGCAGGTAGAGGGTCGCTGCGCCCAGCAGCCCGCCCAGAAAGGGAAGAATGCGGACGAAGATGGCTACACCCAGTCCGAGAATCAGCACGATGAGCGAATATTTCCAGTATTGTTTTTTGAACGTCATGGGCCGGAGATCGTTTGTCATGTGTTTGGCGCGGGGTGTGAAGTGCGCCTGTGCCCGCTCGGCGAGTGCTCTGCATAATTGTCGGGGGTAGAGACGCTGCACGGGAGGACCGGGATACGATCAATACCGTATCCCGGTCCTCCCGTGCAAGGTTTGTGCCGCACTGCGAGAGCTTTCTTCCTCTCCGGAACCTAGAAGCGGAACGACAGCGAGGCGAATCCGTTACGGCCGGGCAGTACCGCTGAATTGAAGTTGACCACCGCCGGCCGGTAGTCGAACAGGTTGTCGACGCCCAGTGTGAGAGCTACATAGCGGCGGAACTCGATGTTGAGTATCACGTTGCAGACGGCATAGCCTTCGTGATGAGCCGTGTAGCTGCCGGTGTAGTATTTGAATTGCCGCATGGCTGCGATTACCTCCGGACCCGGAGGCCCCGTCATGGGTTTGCCGTTTACGCGGTCGACGATGAAGTCGGCCAGGGCCTTTGGAATATTCAGATAGGGCATGAAATCCTCATAATCTTTCGCTCCCACGTAACGCACATTGCCATTCAGTCCGATGCGACAGTCGTGGAATGTAAAGGCATAGTCCAATGCCAGGGTGGCCGTGTGCGGACTGGGGAAGATGTATTGCGTAGACCCTTCCGGAGTATTGTCGTCGTTCTGGTAAACGTAGTTGTAATTGGCGTTGAGATGCAGTCCGCGAGCCAGGCGCAGGCGGCCGATCAGTTCGATGCTGCCGAACT
>CALYBN010000083.1 GCA_944414825.1 uncultured Rikenellaceae bacterium | reverse complement strand
GGGAAGATGTATTGCGTAGACCCTTCCGGAGTATTGTCGTCGTTCTGGTAAACGTAGTTGTAATTGGCGTTGAGATGCAGTCCGCGAGCCAGGCGCAGGCGGCCGATCAGTTCGATGCTGCCGAACTCACTGCGGTCGATATTCTCATAACGCATCACCTGCTTTCCTTCTTCGGCTTCGATGCCGGCCGCTTCGATCGCCTCGGGCGAGAGCCGGCGGGCGTCGATCTTGTTGCGGAAGTAGCTCTTGTTGACCGTGGCCGAGAGGTTTACCCCATCGTGGTTGTATTCCAGCGATAGCGACAGGTAGTGGTTCGATTCGGGTTTAAGATTCGCGTTGCCCAGCAGCAGGGGAGAGTTGGCGATCGGAATATCCAACTGCATGTAGAGCTCTTTGAGCGTGGGCGAGCGATAACCGTTCGAATAGTTGGCCCGCAGGGAGACGTCGCCGACAGTGTATTTGGCCGATAGTTTCGGCGTGGCGCGCCATCCGAACTGGTCGCTCCAGTCGGCCCGCAGGCCTGCCACGAAACTGAGCCGGTGGCCGGACCATAACTCATCCTGCACGTAGACCGCTGCGGAGTTCATACTTTTCACATCGTCAAATCCCTTGGGGTTCAGGTCAAACCGCAGTTGCTCGTTGATCATCTCGATGCCGGTGGTCAGACGGTTCCAACTGCCGGCGTTCCAGGTCCAGAGCAGGCGCGGGATGTTGTAGGTGTGGCGCTGCTTGGGAGCATGATAGCCGTTGAGACTATCCAGGTCGCGGTAGTATTCATCGCGCAGGAACGAAAGGTAGATCTTATGATGCTCGTTGGGCGAGTGCTCCATGAGGGCCTTGATGTTGTAGCCTTCATAGGTCTCATAGCTCCAGCCCGGATCGCCCGGCAGGATTCCCGACAGCGGGTTGTCGTCCATGATGCTGGTCTGGAAGTCGCTCCGAGCCTTGTTGAAGTAGTTGCCCGAGAGTTCGAACCGGAACTGCTTGTTTAACGTGTAGTCGAACCGTTGCGAGAGGTTCCAGTCGCGCCATCCGCTTACGCCCAGGCCACGGCTGTCCGGGCCCACCGCCAGGGTCGTGTCGGCAATCGGCGTCCCTGCACTGAAGGTCGGCATGCCCGATCCCATGCTGGCGATCTGCATCGGCGTGAGGCTCTTGTAGTGGCGGACCTCCTCCTTGCGGCCGTGCAACTTGTAAGCGTCCACCGTGCGGAACGTCCCGCTGGTGAGTGAGCGGAAACGCCCCAGATTCAGTCCGAGGCTTAGGTTTCCGTACGTATTGGGACGGTCGATGCGGTCGTGATAGCGTTGCAACTGGTCTTCCGGTGTACCTTCGGGGAGGGTTTCGTCTGAATTTTTCTGAAAGCGGGTGCCGTAGCGTATCGAACCGCTCACCTCTACCCGCTCCTTGGGCATCCGTGTGATGATGTTCACCACGGCTCCCATGGCGTTCGATCCGTAGAGGACCGACGAAGCGCCGCGGACGATCTCGATGCGTTCGATGTTGTTCAGCGGGATACGCGCATAGTCAATGTTGCCATAGGTTTCACCGGCCATGCGTTCGCCGTCGATCAGAAACAGTACGTAGCGGGCGTCGAGCCCCTGGAAGGAGAGCGTCGTGCCGTAGCCGGCCTGGTGAAACTCCACACCGGCCAACTCCCGTTGGAGCAGGTCTTGAATCGTGGCGACGCCGGAACGTTCGGCTTCAACGGCCGAGATGACCCGCGTAATGACGGGTGTGTTCTTGATAGGCAGCGGAGTGCGCGTGGCTGTGACCACCACGTCCTCCATGCGGTAATTGCGTACAGAGTCGAGGTCGGAGCCGTGGAGAACCGTCGCTGCAGTAGTGAGACACAGGAGTATCAGAAGTGGGAGATGTTTCATTGCCGGCAGAATTTGTCGTTTGAATGAAGCGCAAAGGTATAAAAAAATCGGTTGCCGTACGGGGAAAACCCCTCTTTTCGGACGATTTTTCCGGGCGTTTTCTGCTATTTTCCAGACAGGAGTTGCGCCAAGACGGGAAATTCGCGAAGAATTTACTACCTTTGCGACGTTTTGCGGACCGTTATGAAACATATCCTTACTATATTCTTTCTTTTTTCGTGCTGCTGCCTCATTTGCGGATGTGGCCCCCAAAAAGCCGAGGATTATCAGGTGTGGGGGCTCGATATCTCGCGCCATCAGGACCACGTCGATTGGGAACGAGTTCTGGCTGAGGACGATCCGCCGGCTTTTGTCTTTGTGAAAGCCACCGAGGGAACGTTGATCGTTGACCCTACCTACGAACGGCATGCACAGGAGTTGAACGAAGCGGGTGTGTTGTGGGGAGCTTATCACTTCTTCGGTCATCGTACTTCGGGAAAGGAGCAGGCGCGGAATTTTATCCGGACTACGCGGTTGTGCAAGGGCAATCTGATCCCGGTGCTCGATATCGAGAAACACCGTTTCATGACCGATCCGGCGCGTTCGGTGCGCGAGGCGAAGGCTTTCTGCCGAGAAATTAAACGCTACTATGGGGTAACCCCCATCATATATTGCTCTACGAGTTTCTATGAACACTATCTGGAGAAGGATTTCAGCGATCGCGATTATGTGATGTGGATCGCCGATTACCGAGGCAATCCCGACCATCTGCGTTGGCAGTTCTGGCAGCATACGGATTCGCATCGTGTTGCCGGCATTCGGGGCGATGTGGATCGGAATGTGTTCGACGGGAGCTTGC
>CALYBN010000082.1 GCA_944414825.1 uncultured Rikenellaceae bacterium | reverse complement strand
GCAGCGCCACCATCTTGCGTGCATCATAGCCGTCGAGCCGCCCGATGGAGATGAACAGCCGCGACCGGCCGCGACGGTCGACCGAAAAACCACGAATCTCAGGATAATGGTTCTCCGAAAGTTCATTTTTGAAAGCCAGGCGCAACAGCGCGCTCAGCGCCACCTCCGGATCGAGATCGGCCAGAATCTCCTGCGCCATATCGGCACACTCCCGGTAGTTTTCACTCTCGACGATCTCCTGCAGCTCCTCCTTGATCCGGGCCCGTTTCATGGCCACGACATCCTGCGGCGTGGGCAGCGTCTCACGCTTGATGTCGGCCCGGATCTCGCGTTTCAGGAAACCGAACTGCCGCAACTCGGAGTGGGAAATAAATGTAATGGCCGTCCCTTGGTTTCCGGCTCGCCCCGTACGACCGATCCGGTGTACGTAACTCTCGGAGTCCTGCGGCAGTGAATAGTTGATGACATGCGTCAGGTTGTTGACGTCGATGCCGCGCGCCGCCACATCCGTCGCCACCAAAATATTGACCTTCCGGTTCTTGAAACTGCGCAGAATCTTCTCCCGCTGCGCCTGCGACACATCGCCATGCAATCCCTCCGCCGCATACCCCTGCTCTTGCAGGCGGCTCACGATCTGATCGACACTCACCTTGGTACGACAGAAAACTATACCATAGAACTCCGGCTCCACGTCAATAATGCGTGTCAGCGCATCGAACTTATCCGCCTCACGCACCTCGAAATAGATCTGATCGGTCAGTTCGGTCGTGAGTTGCGTTGCTTCTACTCGCAGCAGTTCCGGATCTCGCATGTAGTTCTTCGACAGCGCCACGATCCGATCGGGCATCGTTGCCGAAAAGAGCAGGACCCGTTTCGTGTCGTTCGTATGCCCCATGATCTCCTCGATATCCTCGATGAACCCCATGTTGAGCATCTCGTCCGCCTCGTCAAGAATCAGGTAGTGGATTCCCGCCAGATTCAACGTCCCACGGCGGATATGATCCAGAATACGCCCCGGCGTGCCGACCACAATATCGATCCCCCGTTGCAGGCGCCGGAGCTGCTCGCTCATCGACGCACCGCCATAGATGGCTGCGATCGACAGGCGTTTGAAACGGTTAAAAGAGAGCAATTCCTCGGTCACCTGCAGGGCCAACTCACGCGTAGGGACCAGGATCAGTGCCTGCACGTTTTTTTTCGACGGCTCGAGCCGGTCGATAATGGGCAGTCCGAAAGCAGCTGTTTTTCCGGTTCCGGTCTGGGCCTGGGCGATCACATCCCGCTCGCCGCGCAACAATACGGGGATCGTAAGGCTCTGGATGGGTGACGGCGTCTCAAATCCCTTCGCACGGATTGCTTCGAGCATCTGCGTCGACAGGCCCAAGGCCTCGAATGTTTCCAATTGACTCATTATATGTTTATAAGGTATCTACAAAAAAAGAGTCGGAGATAAACACCGACTCTTTTCTGCTCGCAGGGGTGGAAGATGGGACTCGAACCCACGACACCCGGAACCACAATCCGGTGCTCTAACCGACTGAGCTACATCCACCGTTTAGGACCGTCCCTCGGACGAATCAGGGTGCAAATTTAGCACACTTTTTCATTCCGACAAAATTTCTGCCCATTTTTTCCATCTCTTTTTCTCTTTTTCTCCAATCCTCCCTCACACCCAACATGCTACATGATCCGATTTCTAAAATATTCTCACCTGCCCCGACTTCATTATTCCTATTATTTTCATTATCTTTATCGTGAAAATCATCAGATAAACCATCTTTCAACATGAAAGCAACCTATAAAATTGAAAAACAAGGCGGACTCATCGAAGGGGCCGAACCACAGGACAT
This sequence comes from uncultured Rikenellaceae bacterium, assembly GCA_944414825.1. Classification (GTDB taxonomy): domain Bacteria; phylum Bacteroidota; class Bacteroidia; order Bacteroidales; family Rikenellaceae; genus CALYBN01. Next base: position 11,918 of record CALYBN010000082.1, on the reverse strand, counting down.
CGTACGCCGCTTCGAACGAGCCCATACCACCATCTTCCCTACCGAGGATAAAGGTGCCGAATATATCGTAGGCCTCATCATAAAAGCCATCCGAAAAAAACAACAAGCGGGACAACTCTTCGTACTGGGTCTCACCACCGGGAAATCACCCGTGGGCATCTATCGGAAACTGCTCGAAAAGTACCGTGCCGGAGCCGTCAGTTTCGCCAACGTGGCCGTATTCAGCCTGGACGAATTCTTTCCCATAAACCCCTGCGAGCAACAAAGCCGCAACTTCCGTATCCACGAAGAGTTGATCAACCACATCGACATCCGCCCGGAGAACGTTCATTTCCCGGACGGGACCATTCCGCAGGATCAGGTTTCGCAGTTCTGTCACGACTATGAAGCCAAAATCGAACAGTGCGGCGGCATCGATCTCATGCTGCTGGGAACAGGCACCGAAGGTCAACTGGGATTCAATGAACCCGGCTCGTTCTCCAACTCCCGCACTCGCTTGGTGGCACTGGGAAACAGCTCCCGGAAGGAACAATCCTCAATGTTTTTCGGCATCGAGAATACTCCGAAGAAAGCCATCACCATGGGGCTGGAAACGATTTTCAACGCCCGCAGGATCATTCTCATCGCCTGGGGCGAACAAAAGGCTGCCATCATCCGTTCCATCGTAGAGGGCGACATAACCCCCGCCATCCCGGCCTCCAATCTGCAACGCCATCCCAAACTGGAGGTGGTGATTGACGAGGGCGCTGCAGAAGAGTTGACGCGTATCAAAACCCCATGGCTGGTAGGCAGTTGTCACTGGGAGCCCAAATTCATTCGCAAAGCCGTCCTATGGCTCTGCCGGAAGATTCAGAAACCAATCCTCAAACTTACCTACCAGGATTACGTAGACAATAACCTGGGGCAGTTGCTCGAAGCTGCCGGCAGCTACGACCAGATCAACATCAAGGTATTCAACGACCTGCAGCACACCATCACCGGATGGCCAGGCGGCAAGCCCAATGCCGACGATTCGACCCGTCCGGAAACGGCAACTCCCTATCCGAAACGAATCCTGATCTTCAGTCCCCATCCCGACGACGACGTCATCTCAATGGGCGGCACCTTCCTCCGACTGGTCGACCAGGGACACGATGTACATGTGGCCTATGAAACATCGGGCAACATTGCCGTACACGACGACGTGGTCCTCCAAACACTCGACACAGCCCGCGAATGCGGTTTTATCAAGGAGTATAACCACCTCTGCCAACTCATCGCCGACAAGCAGACCGGCCAACCCGAACCACTTGAGTTGCGACAAATGAAAGGTGCGATCCGCCGAGGCGAAGCCCGGGCCGCCTGTCGCCATTTCGGTCTGAATCCCGATACAAACGTTCACTTTCTCAATCTGCCCTTCTACGAAACGGGCGGCATCAAGAAAAAACAACTCAGCGAGACGGATATTGCCATCATCGTCAAACTGTTACGGGAGCTGAAACCCCACCGCATCTTTGCCGCCGGCGACCTATCCGATCCGCACGGTACGCACCGTGTCTGCATCGAGGCCGTGCTGGAGGCCATCAACGTGATCAAAGACGAAGAGTGGTTCCAGGATTGCCGCATGTGGCTCTATCGCGGAGCCTGGCAGGAGTGGGATCTGGACATGGTCGACATGGCCGTTCCGTTAAGCCCTGGCGAAGTGATCCAAAAGCGTCACGCCATCTACCGCCACCTGTCCCAAAAGGACATCATGCCTTTCCCGGGCGAAGATAAGCGCGAGTTCTGGCAGCGCGCCGAGGAACGTACCGAAAACACAGCCCATATCTACGACAAGCTGGGCATGGCCGAATACCAAGCCATTGAAGTTTTTGTCCGACTGTTTTAACCATTCATAACCCCAAAATTATACCATATTATGAGAGTCATCATTCAGGATAATGCCGACAAGGTAGCCCAGTGGGCCGCACGTTACATCGCCGCCAAGATCAACCTCACCCAGAAAGCCGACAATTCGCCGTTCGTACTGGGACTTCCCACCGGCTCCACCCCGCTGGGAACCTATGCCGAATTGATCCGTCTGCACAAAGAAGGAAAAGTATCGTTTGCCAACGTCATCACGTTCAATATGGACGAATATGTCGGGCTGCCCGAAAGCCATCCCGAAAGCTACCATTCGTTCATGTGGAAAAACTTTTTCAGCCACATCGACATCAAGCCAGAGAACGTAAACATCCTGAACGGCAATGCCGCCAATCTTGAATTCGAATGTTTCGACTACGAGGACCGCATCAAAGAGGCTGGCGGCATCGACCTGTTCATGGGAGGCGTGGGTGCTGACGGACATCTGGCCTTCAACGAGCCCTTCTCCTCGATGACCTCTCGCACTCGGGTCAAAAGCCTCACAATGGACACAATCATTGCCAACTCACGGTTCTTCGGGGGCGATGTAAATCAGGTTCCGCGCAATGCGCTGACGGTCGGCATCGGCACCGTATTGGATGCTCGAGAGGTATTGGTTCTCGCTACGGGACACAACAAGGCCCGCGCCCTACACCACGCCATTGAGGAGGGATTCAACCATGCCTGGACACTCAGCGCCCTGCAATCTCACCCGCACAGCATCATCATCTGTGACGAACCGGCTACTTATGAGTTGAAAGTGGGAACTTACCGCTATTTCAAAGACATCGAGAAAGACAATCTCGATCCGAACACGATCGTAATCTGATTCGGACTTCCGGAACACCCAGTAAATGCCCGGCGGAATACTTAATGCTGCATTCCGCCGGGCATTTCATATTCACTAAATGTTGGTCTTTCGTGAAGAATCCCTGCACTGCGTCTCCGGCAGATCAATCGGTACCGTCCCGGTTCCTGCCACACATAGCTAGATGACAAAAAAGCTATCTGCTTGTGCAGATAGCTTATAAAATTTGATATAGAATCTATCGTACGCCTAGAGAGCGTTCACATGAAGCTGCAGGCTGCTCTTCAAGTTACCAGCCTTGTTCTTGTGAATCACACCGCTGCCAGCCAGTTTATCAAGCATAGCGCTAACCTTCGGGAAGAGAGCCTCGGCAGCACTCTTGTCGGTGGTGTTGCGAAGAGCTTTCACGGCGTTACGCGTCGTTTTATGATAATACCTGTTCTGCAGCCGTTTGGTCTCGGTCTGGCGGATTCTTTTTTTCGATGACTTGTGGTTTGCCATATCTTTGCCGTATAAAAAACTTTTACTTCTGTAGCCCATAGGAGAATCGAACTCCTCTTTCAAGAATGAAAATCTTGCGTCCTAACCGATAGACGAATGGGCCATCGTTGCGCTGTCATGCGGTGATTTCAGCGGTGCAAAGGTAATCAAAAAGATATTATGTACAAATTTTTTGCCTAAAAAACTTTCCGATTCCCCATTTTTCACGATTCGCCTTGCTCGGACGATCGCCGTTGACTGATCCAATAATCGACCGCCAACACCAACAACATCAGAAAATAAGGAATGCCTCTGCCTAAAACCGCATTCAACAAAACCAGCACCATGGCAAGGGCCAGGACCGCCCGTAAACGGTGTCGTGAATCAACCTGCCGGAAATTGCGCAAGCAACTCATCGTCCGCCGAAGCCCTACCGACAAATAAAACAACATGACGAACAGCGTCACAAAAAAACCTGTCCGCGGATATTCCCGGCTCAGAAGCGCCCCCAGAATCGTCAGGGCCATCACCAATAATATGAAATTCGTGCGTTTCGTAGATTCTTTCCCGTTTTTCGCTGCAAAGGTACAAAAAACCCAATGGACCACGATACATTCCGGAAATCTTTTTTAGCTTTGCGGTAAACAAGCATAAGATCATTAACCCTATCCATAAAACCCATACAGCACATGATTCATCTCTCCGATAAAGGCGTCTACCTGCCGCCTTCCCCCATCCGCAAACTGGTCCCCTTTGCCGAAGCAGCCAAAGCTCGCGGCATCAAGGTCTACCACCTCAACATCGGACAGCCCGACATCGAAACCCCACGAGAGGCCATCGAAGCGGTACGCCACATCGACGACAAGGTGTTTGAATACACCCACTCGGCCGGCATCGAGAGCCTGCGCCGCAAAATGGTCAAATACTACGCCAGCGTCGGCATTGAAGGCCTTACGCACGAGGATCTGCTGATGACCGTAGGCGGTTCGGAAGCCATCTTCATGGCCATGACCGTGTGTATGAATCCCGGCGACGAAGTGCTGGTTCCGGAACCCTATTATGCCAACTATAACGGCTTTGCCATGGAGGCCGGGGTCAATATCAAGCCGATCTTCTCGACCATCGACAACGACTTCGCACTGCCGCCAATGAAGGAGTTCGAACGGCACATCACCCCGCGTACACGGGCCATTCTGATCTGCAATCCGAACAACCCCACCGGTTACCTGTACAGTCGGGCGGAATTGGAGTTGCTGCGCGACATCGTGAAACGGCACAATCTGTTCCTGATGTGCGACGAGGTGTACCGTGAATTCTGCTACGACGGACACAAGCACCTCTCGGTGATGAACCTCGACGGAATCGAGGAGAACGTGGTGATGATCGACTCCATGTCGAAACGCTACAGCATGTGCGGCATCCGGCTCGGAGCTCTCGTCTCGCGCAATAAAGAGGTGATCGCCGCAGCACTCAATATGGCCCAAGCCCGTCTGTCCCCGCCCTACCTTGCCCAGGTGGCTGCCGAAGCGGCATTGGATGCTCCGGCCAGCTATTTCGAAAACGTCTACAATGAATATATAGCCCGTCGCAACTGTATCGTAGAGGCTCTCAACAAGATCGAAGGGGTCTACTGTCCGCTGCCCAAGGGAGCATTCTACGCCACGGTCAAACTGCCCATTGACGACAGCGACCGCTTCTCTCAATGGCTGCTGGAGGAGTTCTCATACGAGGGGCAGACGGTGATGTTGGCTCCGGCAACCGGATTTTACGCCACGATGAGCCTCGGGCAGGACCAGGTACGGATCGCCTATGTGCTCAAGAAGGAAGATCTGCTGGCCGCCGCCAAATGTCTGGAAGAGGCCCTGAAGGTCTATCCGGGACGTACGATCTGAGAAAAGAGCAAGAAAATAGTCAAATTATTTTGGTATAAAACCAAGAGTTCTTATATTTGCAACCGCAAACCAGTTCGGGGTGTAGCTCAGCCCGGTTAGAGTACACGTCTGGGGGGCGCGTGGTCGCTGGTTCGAATCCAGTCACCCCGACCAAATTTTCGAACTGCATGAGTGCCGTTAGTCGAAACCGATTAACGGCACTTATTTTATATCGAACACACCGCTATCATTATCCATATTCTCGATCCGGCGATTGGCTCTGTAGGGCTTAGAACGGGTGGTGAACCGCCAGGTGGCCGACAAACCGAAGGTACGCTCCTTGTTTCTGAGCCAAGCTTCATAGGAGTGCTGCACGAGACTTCCGGCCAGAGTATGGCTTCCGAAGGTGTTTCTCACGAAAGGGAAATAATAGGAGAGCTGTACATCCAGATTCTTATAGGAGTAGCCGGCAGTGAGATAGGAAACCTTCTCGACACCCATGATATATAGGCCGTCCAGGCAATCCCCGCCGAATTTCTGGGAATAATCCAGCGAGAAATTCTTATAGGAAAAGGAGCAATAGACCGTGACGGGGAAAAAGTATCGCCGAATTTCAGCCGCCTGCTTGTCCGGCTGGAAGCCGTGCTGGTACAGTTCGAAATAAACCCCAAGGCGCACCCCTTCGACCGGTGTGACGGACAAATCCGACTCCAACCCATAGCGATAGTTCTTTTCGGCGTTGGCATTGGCCATGACGATCCAGGTCTGCCCGTCGCGGGTCTCCGTGCCGAACGACCGGAAGATATGGTGCCGGTCATTCCGATAGAAAAGGCTCGTCTCCACATCGAGCCACTTGCCCGAATAGGTATGCACCAGCCTCAAGTTGTGGCTCAGGCTGGTTTTCAGCTTGGGATTGCCCCGGCGGACCATATTCGGCATCACCATGATGGCGTTCTCGGAGAACTGTTGGATCTGCGGCACCCGCGTCGAGGCGTCGTAAGTCAGCCGGAGATAGTTCTCATCGTTGAGGGCTCCACCCAGCACCGCGACCGGGATCAGCGTCCACTGGTTTTCCCACCTCGAGGCGGTTTTGGTCCGGTTCAGCCGCCCGCCCAGGCTGATCCGATAGGAAAAATCATGGATCTTCCCCACCGTTTCTCCATACAGATAATGTTCCTGCTGATCGAACCGTTCGCGACGCTCCTCCACCGGGTCCGTCCATCGATTCTCCGCCTGTGAGAGGCTGGTCCGATAGCCGAACGAGAGACGGTTCTCGGCAATCCGGGTCATGTAGTTCACCTCCCCGATCAGGGTCTTTTTGGTGCTCTCCAGATCGGAATCATCCTGATAGGCTGCCGAGCCTCCCTCCTCGGAATAGAGACTCTGGTCGTTCTGATACAGGGCTGTAACGAAATTGAAACTCAGCTCACTCCTGCGGTCGAATTTCCGGGAGTAATAGAGATCGACCGTCGGTGAGAGGGTTTTGACCCGATTGGAGGTCCAGCCGTTCTCCGCATCCAGCGCATCGGCCACCCGATAGCGGGCCTCCCGGTTCTCCTGAAAACGATCCTTCGTAAAACCCAATGAGGCTTTTGCCTGAACGACATGGCGTTCCGCCTTCACATGAGAATAGGCCAGGTTCACACTGTGCTGATGGCCCCAATTTCGCTCCTCCTCCTGGTAGGCATACTCATAATCGGCATTCTCCAGACGATAATTATACTGTCCCTCATAGGTATCCCAGACCTTCCGCTTGGGCGTGATGAAAAGGTCGGCGCCCAGCGTCAGCCGGCTGGCCCCGCTGACATACGAAACGTAAGGCGTCGCCATCGAGAAAAACTGTGCCGCCATCACATACAGATCGCCCGACCACCCGGCGTCGAGGTCCTTCGTCACCACGTTCAGCACGCGTCCCGACGTCCGGTATTGGATCGGTGGAATGTCATAGTACTCCACCCGCTTCACCTTGTCGGCCGGGATCAGTTTCAGTTCCGAGTTGTTCGACCGCACGCCATTGATCAGGATCAGCACACCTTTTCCGTCCGACGTGGTCAGGCTGTTGTTGATCCTGTCGATGAGCAGGTTCGGCAGGTTGAGCATCAGATCGCGGGCCTCCCGTGCCGCTCGGACCTGCTCCTCAGAGAAGGTTACGACACGTCGATCGATCTCCTGCCGCTCGCGCCGGGTCGTAACCAGAATGTCGGAGATCAGCGTCCCGTCCTCCTGCAACACGATTTGCCCGATGCAGAGCGTATCCTGCGCCACATCCGACAGATCGAGTTTCCGGACACAGGTTTCATACCCCACATAGGAGACCTCCAGGCGGTAACGATCTGGCTCCGCCCGCATCGCGAAGGAGCCATCCTCCCTCGTGGCACAAACGTCGACCGGCATGGCCATCGTATCCGCTGCCTCGTCGTAAATCGCGACATTGGCCCCGGCCAACGGAGACAACTTTCCTTGCTCCGTCACAACAACCTCTCCCCGGAGCACAATCTGAGAAAAGCTCTCGCCCGAAAACAGCAAGAGCACCAGGCACAATAAAGCACAGGCAGATTTCATATTCATCTATTCGAGGGGGGGGCAATGGGCTATTTTTTCGCTTTGGAAGGCGTTTCATCACCGAAAGGAGCGGCATAGGGCGGCAGGTCGTAGATGCAGACCCCTTCGCTCATGCGCGGATCGCCCGTTGCGGAGAGCGTGGCATCCAGCCGTTCGGAGAGTTCGCGCCGCACCTGCTGGTATTTCGGATCGTAGGCCAGGTTATGCACTTCCCACGGGTCTTTGCTCAGATCATAAAGTTCCTCGTAAGGCCGTTTCCCGAAGCCCAGCTCCACCTCCCAGGCATAAGCCGGATTCTCGAAATTGGCGATGAACCACTCCTTGGTCGGGCCCTTGTCCAGATCAGGAAGATTATTCTCGAGCATCCCGCTGGGCCAGCGGTTAGGAGCAAAATTGCGGATATATTTGTAACGCGCCGTCACCACCGCCCGCTGCGGATAGGGAAGATAGCCCTCGCGGGCCGCTGCGACATGGCGTTCGCGTCCCGTCACCACGAAGGTCCGGTCGGTTTCGACCTGTCCCGAACGGCCACTCTCGAGCAGCGGCTTCAGGCTGCGCCCCGTCATGACCTCCGGAACGGCCGTAGCCCCGAATTCCAGGAACGTCGGAGCCAGGTCCATCAGGTTCACGAAATCCTCCACGACCCGACCGCCTGCTACGCTGGCCGGGTAGCGGATCGCCAGTCCTACGCGAGTTCCAAAATCATACAGATTGGTCTTCCCACGCGGGAATCCCGGGATACCGTGGTCGCCACTGACGACGATCAGCGTCCGGTCCAGTTCACCCCGCTTCTCCAGGATGTCGAGCAGCACGCCCAACCCCTGGTCGAAGGCCATCACCTCGCCCAGATAATCGGCAAAATCTTCCCGTATCTCCGGCACATCGGGCAGAAACGACGGCATCTTGCCGCGCAGATCGTCAGGGTCGATCCCCCACAGTTTCTTTCCCGAACCCTGCACCCACGGGCGATGCGTATTCCACGGCCCCCACCAGTAGCAGAAGGGTTCGTCGCCCTTGCGAGCGGCCAGAAAGTCCTCAAAATTCCCGGCCACCTCGTCATAAAGCCGTTGTTTGGCCTCTTCGTACTGACCCTCCGGAGCCTTGCTGACATTCTGCGAGAAGAAACAGAAGGCATTACCGCGTTTGGCATATCGGTTACGGTCGCCCCCGTAAGGCGCATCCTTCACGGTTCCCGGGCTCCAGACCTTATAAGTAAAGCCGATATGGTAGCCGTTCTGCTCCAGCAGCAGCGGGAAGGTAGGAATCTGCTCATCCCACACAGCCCCCTGCAGAATGGCTCCCATGCCCGTTCGCCAGAAATACTGCCCCGAGCAGAGCGAACTGCGGCACGGAGTCGACGAGGGCGCCGGCACATGGGCATTCGTGAAGAGCACCCCTTCGCGGGCCATCCGGTCGAAGTTGGGCGTATGCACCAACTCACACAATTGGTTATCCTTCTCGATCTGGGCATAGATCGAGGCATAACGGCCGAAATCATCGCCGAAAGCAAACAGAATGTTTGGCCGCGGATCGGCACCCGAGGCATGAAGTACGGCAGCGGACAGAACGACTGTCCCACTTACCAGATTTTTAACAAGAGCCATAGTTTTGATTCATCACATCGTGTCGGCAAACCCTCCTTTCGGAGACGATCGGAATTTGCCAGCAGCGAAAGTTCTTCATTTTCCATTCGACCGTCTTTCGAAAGATACAAAATTTTTACAAATGGCACAATCTCAGCGGCCAATCGACACAAAATATTTGGATTCTAAACGAGTCATTCCAAAATTATACGTATATTTATAACCTCATAAACTACAACCGAACTGTTCTTTTTAACTCTCTAACCTATGAACACCTTCAAAATCCTGATTGCTGCCACACCCATCCTGTGTCTGGCCTCTTGCTCGCAGGCTCCCGACCGCCAGCCCAACATCATCTACATCCTGCTCGACGATTTCGGATACGGCGACGCCGCCTGTTACGGACAACTGAAAATCGAGACGCCGAACATCGACCGTCTGGCACAAAACGGCATCCTTTTCACCGACCACTATGCCGCCTCACCAGTATCGGCTCCCTCCCGTTGCGGCCTGATGACCGGTCTTCACTCGGGCCACATGCAAATACGGGGCAATGACGAAATGCCCGAGCGGGGCGACGTGCAGAGCCACCAGGCCATGCTTGCCGATCCTCACCTCGAAGGGCAGCGCCCGCTGAAAAAGGGTACCGTCACGCTGGGCACACAACTGCAAAAAGCGGGTTACACGACCGCCTGCATCGGCAAATGGGGTTTGGGTTACCCCGGGTCGGAAGGTACGCCCGACAAACAGGGCTTCGACTTCTTCTTCGGCTACAACTGCCAACGGCAGGCACACACCTATTTCCCGCCCTTCCTCTGGAAGAACGGGGACCGGGTCTATCTGGATAATCCGGACATCATCCAACCCGGCACACGCCTGCCCAAAGATGCCGACCCGTACGATGAGCAGAGCTATGCCCGGTTCACACAAAACACCTACAGCCCGGATCTGATGTTCGACGAGATCGTTGGTTTCGTGGAGGAGAACCAGCAACGCCCCTTCTTCCTGATGTGGACCACTACCATTCCCCACGTCGCCTTGCAGGCTCCGGACAGCATCGTAAAATACTACGTCGGAAAGTTCGGCGACGAGGAGCCCTACACCGGCGGGGCAAATTACTACCCCTGCCGCTACCCGCGGGCAACCTATGCAGCCATGATCTCTTATCTGGACAGCCAGATCGGACAACTCGTTGACAAACTGAAAGAACTGAACCTCTACGACAACACGCTGATCATCTTCACCAGTGACAACGGCCCCACTTACAACGGCGGCACCGACTGCCCGTGGTTCAACAGCGGCGGAGAGTTCAAATCCGAGAAGGGCTGGGCCAAGGGGTCGCTCCACGAAGGCGGAATCCGCATCCCGATGATCGCTGTCTGGCCGGGGGTCATCGAACCGGGTACGACGACCGATCACATCTCCTACTTTCCGGATGTCATGCCGACACTGTGCCAGATTGCAGGCATCGAACCGCCAACCGAAACCGACGGGATCAGTTTCCTACCTACCCTGCAAGGGAAACCCAAGAAACAGGCCGAACACCCCTATCTCTACTGGGAATTCCCCGAATCGGGCGGCTGGAAGGCTGTCCGCTGGGGCAACTGGAAGGGAATCATCCGCAACATCCGCAAAGGCAACGACCGTATCGAACTCTACGACCTGGAGAACGATCTGCAAGAACTGCATGACGTAGCGGCCGATCATCCCGAGGTGATCGAACAGATCCGGACCTTCATGGCTGAATCCCATACGGATTCGGAATACCCCCGGTTCAGGATGTAATCTCCTTTCGGGAAGTCTGTACAATGGAGGGGGGGGCGCTCGGGCCGGAACCCAGCAAACAGAGTCCCCCCCCAGCTATCTTTTTAACTGTGAAACGCTAGGTCCACTCCAATAGATAGGCTCCTATATCGAATGGAGTCAATCCGTCCTCATAACGAGCATAGAGCGGATGACGCGGATGGCCTTCAACTGTCAGGCGACCGATCTTCAACCACTTGCGTCGGAAACCCAGTACATTATAAATATCCCGCAAACAAGGTATCAAATAAGGTCGAGACGTGATGTCGTTCCCCAATGCTACCAAGATTTCAGCATCGGGATACTGTCGAGCAACGCCTCGCATGGTCTCCAGATTCCGGACATGCATCTGGAGATTAAGCTCCTCTGCCAATCCTCCTTTGCGGACCGTAAGTTCGGAAGAGAGATTCAACAACATAAATCCATCATATCCCGCATTGGAGGCAAATCCCATAATCCGATAGGTCGTAGGATCGGGATACCGTTCGTCCACTGCATTGGGATTGATCCCCAGTACCAACAACATACGTCTTCCCCGACACTCCAGCCGGAAACGATAATCCCCGGGACCATTGCCCGTTTTCTCACTCTCCGTAACCTTGTAAACCATCATCTTCTTCACACTTTTAACCGTTATTTCCCCAATCCACAAACTCTAACAGTCTCGGCACGTTTGTTGTCATAACAACCCCACAAATAAAGAGTGTGGAGTCATTCGTTTTATCCGATAGGGAGGTCTGGTAACCTAAGATACTGATAAAACAATGCTCCACACTTGCTTTATGTATTCATACAATACATACTCAGGCAAGTGATAAGTGTCGATTGTTCTATCCCAGTATCTTTCGAAATGTACCAGATTTCCCTACGGGGAACGAAGCAAACACTATATCTCTCTAACCGCCATTGTGGCGATGGAAAACAAAAATA
>CALYBN010000081.1 GCA_944414825.1 uncultured Rikenellaceae bacterium | reverse complement strand
TTATGTCAAAGATTAAGATTGGTATCAACGGATTCGGTCGTATCGGCCGTCTGGTGTTCCGTGCTGCAATGGCAAAAACGGACAAAATTGAGGTTGTAGGTATCAACGACCTGATCGATGTGGACTACATGGCTTACATGCTTCGTTACGACACGATGCACGGTCAGTTCAACGGAACCATCGAAGTGAAAGATGGCAAATTGGTCGTTAACGGTCATGCAATCCGCGTAACTGCCGAGAAGGATCCTGCCAACCTGAAATGGGACGAGGTAGGTGCCGAGTATGTAGTTGAGTCGACCGGTCTGTTCCTGACCAAGGAGAAAGCTGAGGCTCATATCAAAGCCGGTGCAAAACGCGTCGTAATGTCGGCTCCTTCGAAAGATGACACCCCGATGTTCGTAATGGGTGTAAACAACAAGACCTATGCCGGTCAGCCGATCGTATCGAACGCTTCCTGCACCACCAACTGCTTGGCTCCGATCGCTAAAGTTATCAATGACAAATTCGGTATGGTTGAGGGTCTTATGACGACCGTACACTCGACCACCGCTACGCAGAAGACCGTTGACGGTCCTTCGATGAAAGACTGGCGTGGTGGCCGTGCCGCTAGCGGCAACATCATCCCCTCGTCGACGGGTGCTGCCAAGGCTGTAGGTAAAGTAATTCCTTCGCTGAATGGTAAACTGACCGGTATGTCGCTCCGCGTGCCGACGCTCGACGTATCTGTAGTTGACCTGACTTGTACGCTGGCTAAAGAGGCTACTTACGATGAGATCTGCGCAGCCATGAAAGAGGCTTCGGAAGGCGAACTGAAAGGTATTCTGGGTTACACCGAGGATGCAGTCGTATCGAGCGACTTCCTGGGCGATCCCCGTACTTCGATCTTCGATGCAAAAGCCGGTATTCAGCTGAGCCCGAAATTCGTGAAGGTCGTATCGTGGTATGACAACGAGTGGGGTTACTCGAACAAGGTTCTCGAACTGATCGAGTACATGAACACCGTGAAGTAATTCGAAAGAATCATATTTTAAAACGGGGAGTTATCCGTAAGGGTAACTCCCCGTTTCTTATAGAGTCTTTTGGTGATCCGGATCTCTTGTTGTGGCGCTATGTAAATTTAGGCAGAGGCAAGATTGATGACGGTGATGCCGTGCCGATTCGCCAGTCGGACAGTATAAGCCGTACCTCCTTGCGTGCCGTTGTAGTAAGCCACCAACAGATCGGCCTGTTCGACCAGATAGTCATTGCGGCGGTGGAAACAATCTGCAGAGTAGTGTTGCGACAGGGTAATGGTTTGGTTGGCTTGTTCCAGCACTGCCTGGTAACGTTTGCGGACCTCCGGAGCGAAGTGTTGCGCCTGTCCCGCGAAGGGAATCACAGCTACCAATTGAATGTTGGGGTACTCAACTCTCAGGGCCAGCACCGCCTCTGCTGCCAGCAGGTCGAACCCTTCGGCCATGCCGCTCAGAAATCGGGTGTAACCCTGCTCGATCAGACCTCGTAACAGGTGCGATAATCGTTCGCGTAATGCTTGTGGACTTTCGGGCCGATCGAAAAGTGAAGGTGCACCTCGCTGCATCTTGAAGGTGCGGTGGCCGGTGAAGGCCACGGATTTTAAATTAGGCGTCATCATGTGTGTAGGGGCCGAGTTTGTTGTAAGAAACAAAGATACGGTAATAAGCGGTGATTGATACTTTCCTCTGCCGAAATAATTACCCTATTTGTCAAGGTTGATCCATCAGATGCAGGGTTTGGAATCATATTTGTACTTCTTCGTGCTGTAACAAATTTTCTTATTAATCAATTTAAAAGGTTGGATTATGAAAGCAGGTATTTTGGCATTTTTGGGCGGCGCCGTAGCCGGTGCTGCGATTGCATTGTTGCTGGCTCCGGACAGTGGGGACGAGACGCGTCGTAAGATCAAGGTCTTTATCGACAAGGGCGTCCAGAAAGGCGAAGAACTCAAGGGCAGACTGGAACACGTTGCCGAGAATGCGAAACAATGATGACTGAGACGGATAATCCAAACCTGACTGAGAAACTCACCAAGGATCTGGTCTCGTATGTCAACCTGCGAGTCAATGCCGCGAAACTTGCTGTTGTGGAGAACCTTTCCGAGATCTTCTGCGACGGTTTCGGCCTGTTGTTTGGGCTGGCACTGGGGATGATTGCGCTGGTGCTTTTTTCGGCGGCTTTGACGTTGTGGTTGGGTGTGGTAACCGGGTCTTTTTTGTTGGCCTGCCTGTTGGTTGGAGTTTTCTTTCTGCTGCTTGCGATGATTTTTTTCGCATTGCGGCGGCGAATGTTCGCTGACCGGATGGTGGCGATGTTCAGCAAAATGTTTTTCAGTAACCGAAAGGAGAATGAAGATGACCGGCTGTAGCAGTGACTATTCTCGTATCCGGACTCTCGAACAACTCCGAGCCGAACGATTCCGGCTCTCGATGCTGATCGAGATGCAGGAGGCTCGACTTCTTGAAGATGGGCAACAATTGCGCGGTGTGTTTTCGTTTACCTATTTGACAGGCGCTGTTTCCCGTCATTTCGATTCTTGGCAGGAACTGGTGTGCCGCATCTCTGGGTTTATCCGATTTGTAAAAAGCCTGTTTTGTCGGCCAGTGCCTGAAGAGGGTTCTGCAGAGTCTACTACTGCCGCTCGGACTTCCGGCAAGGCGTCTGTCGGATAGCCGGCGGTCGCACGGGGCTTAGATCCGTGCAGGCGACACGTTGCGAGGAACAAGAATTTCCTCTTGGATTGCTGTAGTGTCGCCTTTTTCCTTATGTTCTTCCCTGCCATGTGCAGGTGATTAATAAATGCAGAAGGCGTCGGCATTAGCCGACGCCTTCTGCATTTATTGCCCCACAAGTGAGCTATTTTTTCGATTTTCCGTTTTTAGCCGTTTCTGTTTTTACCTTCGGTTCGGCAGCCTCCTTTGCGGCGAGGAACTGTACGACGGCGTATTTGGCTGCTGCGATCGTTTCGCGGTTCACTTTCTCGATCACGCTGCCGCGTGCGATGTCGTCTGACGAGACGTAATCCTCCATCATGAGCAACTGTACGATCATGTTGTTGATGTTGGTCTCGCGACTGTATCCTTCGGCGATATAGAGTTTGTCGACACGGGCTGCGAACTCCTCGGCGAAATCCGGATAGTTCGGTAGGCTCATCAACTCTTCGAACGTCTCGCTGAAGCTGCTCAACTCAATGTTCAGGTTGGGGTTGACCAACAGCGGACTGAACTCCTTGTTCTTGTCCACGGGCACGAAATCCACCAGATTGCTGATGTCCACCCGCTTGCTCTTGTTGTCCATGCGGCGCAGATCGGCCTTGCGCATGTTTTCCAACTGGTAGAGGTAGAAGTTGTAGCGCCACAATTCGCTGCTGTTCATGTTGCCGCCGAAGATGTGGTGATACTTCTCGTTGAGCAGGCGTTTCACCTTGATCTTACCCTCGTTGATCTCGGGTTTGTTCACACGCACCTCCTGGATCAACTGCTTCAGGGCTGCGGCAGCTTTTTGCGGACCGGTGATCTCGCGGCCCTTCTTGCCGATCTCGGTCGAGAGGACGCCGCATTGGATGAACCGTGCCTTGCCCTTGCCGTCCTTGCCGCCGCGCAGACAGTCGATCAGCGACTTCACGCACTCCACTTGACCCTCTTCAGCGATGAAGGGCTGTCCGCCCGGCGTGCTGGCGATCGAGTCGAAGATCGAACTGAAGATCTTGCGGTCGAGCAGCATGTCGGTTTCGAACTCCTCTTCGCCCTCTTTGTAGGAGACGGTGGCGATGAACCGGTTCTGGATCATGTCGAACGCCACGTCTTTGATCGTATACCTGAATCCGTTGGCTGCGAACTCCTTGCCCACGAAGATCATCTTCACGACCTCCGTCACGTCGATCTTGTCGAGCAGTTTGAATGACGAGGCCAGGTAGTAGTTCCGGTCGGCCGGATTGAAATCCCAGTCGAGGATATCGTCCAGATAGTTGCCGTGGCGGGCGATTACATCGACGATGTTCTTGTCGGCCGTATAGCGTTTCAAGGTCCGCTGGAAGTTGGGGCCGTCGCTGCTGGTCGCTTTTTCCTTGCGTTCGCCGTGGGCGTCGATGTAGAGCAGGAAGTTTTCCGGATTGTCCACGCGGGTGATGCCGGCCTCCTGCTTCGAGTAGTTGCTGGCGCTGAGCATGATGTCGATTTTATAGGGCATCGTGATGTCGCACATGCCGCTCACCGTGCTGCGCTTGTTCAGGTCGCTGGCATTGCTGTCGGCACTGCTCTCGAACAGATATTTGTAATATTTGATATAATCTGGGTCGAAATCTGTTGTGCGGGAGAAGTCGCCTACCTCGGTGCCGATGCCGTAGAGATTTCCCTCGGCATCCTGGAACTCGTGGAACATGTCGCCGGCGATCATCTTCACCGAACGGATACCTTCCAGATTGTTCTTCAGCCACTTGAGGACGAAGGCTGCGATCATCTCGCTCTTGCCCACGCCGCTGTCACCGTTAATTTCGATTACAAAGACGCTTCCGTCATTCTCCTCCACCAGGAACAGTGAGCCGTGACGCGGAATACCGCCCATCTCCTTCACCTTTTCGTTGATCACGGTCAGACGCGGTTTCTTCACATCGCCGAAATAGTCTGCTTCGGATTTGAGCGGGGTGACGATGGTCTTGATGTTGCCCGAGGGGCCCTTGATGTCGAAATATCCGATCTGCGGGAAGGAGATCAATTTCTCGGGAGCGCCGAGCAGGCTGATCACGTCCGGCACGAAATTGCGGATCGCCTCCAGCGGGATATCCTCCGTGTAGTTGAGCCGGTAGTTGTCGGTCAGATACTTCAGATAACCCTTCTGGAAGATCACCAATTCCTTCACAATACCGTGTTTAACCACCTTGCAGCGATAGTCGTCCGAGTCCATGTTGGCCACGAAGCGCGCCAGCCGTTCGGTGAAGAACGTCGAGTCGGGACGCGGGTTGATGAACCGGATGTAGTCGACCGGACTGTCGGCATCGGGCTCGCCTTCGCGTTTTTTCAGCTCCACGCGGTCGATCTTGTGGAACGGATATTCGCGCTTCTTGGCGTCGGTCACGATGCGGGTGTGCTCCTGTACGGGCTGCTCGGAACTGATGACGCCGCACTTGCTCATCAACTCGTTGATCCAACTGATGCGGCCTCCCTCGAACGTTTCGAGTGCCTTGTTCTCCATCGTGAAGCCTTTGTAGATCGAGATGCCGTGCTGCACCATCTCGTTCACGCTCGAGTTCTGCTTGCGGAAAGCCGTTTCAACAATCCGCACCAGCGTGTGGGCGTAACGGTTGTAGTAGTCCGTACCCTTGGTCCGCTTGATGAGGCTGATATAGAACCGCACCACCTTGCGGCTGACGGCATAGATTTCGTTTTCGGCGATCTTAATGTCGCGCTTGCGCATGATGTAGCTGCTGATCTCCTGCAACTGCATGGGCAGGATGCTGGTGACGAACTCCTCGGTGAACATCCGGATCTCGCCATCCTCACAGGCTGCAATGCGGTCGCTGAAGTATTTCAGCCGTGCGCATACCATCTTGTAGAACGAATGGTCGTTGTTGAGCAGGTAGAGGTAGAGGATCTTGTCGGTCACCTCACCCGATTTGTTCACTCCGTCGGCGATCGCATCGAGAATGTATCCGATGCTTTTGTGCGAGAGGGCGATGCTGCTGAACTCGGGCAACTCACGCAGGCCAGTCATGAACTCGTCGACCCAGATGTTGAGATTAAGCTCTGTGAGTTTGATGCCCGTGATTTCCTCGAAGCATTCGCCGGCGGTACGGATGATCTCGCGGCGGCTCGGTTCGAGGCTCTCCTTTTCGAACGGTAGGTTGAAGTGGAGCAGGATCTCGCGGATATACTTCTTGATGATGGCATTCAGACCCTCCAACTTGGCCTTGTCCAGGGCCGGATTGCCGGTGGCGTTGATGGCCATGATCTTCATCTTGCTGTCCGAGAAGAGCAGGTTCTCCATCTCGATCAGCACCTCGCGCATGATGTTCTTCTCCTCCGGATTATCCAGTACGTGGTGATTGGGCTGGAAGGTCCGTTTGTTGGTGATGTATTTCAGAATCACCGCCTTCGAGTAGCGCGAGCTGACCGTATTGAAGTCCAGGTCGGCCAGCGCCGGGATGCGCTTGTAAATTTGCGCCAACAAGTTTTCGTAAATCTTCGTGAAGGCCGCGCTGCGGATGAATTCGAATACATCGGAGCATGAACCCACCAGATCGCCGTGCAGTTCGATCACCGAGTTGGCCGAGCGGCCGATCGTGGTGATCGTCACGCCGCTCTTTTCCGGCGAGGCGTGGTAGAGCGAGCGCACGTCGCGGATCTGGAGCGAGGGTGCCTTGTCCTTTTTGTACTTGGCCGAAGCGGCATAGTCGGCGATGACCGTTTCGATGAACTCCTTGTCTTTTGCGCTGCTGAAGATTCGGCTCAGAAGCGTCTTGGAATCCACCTCCTTGTTGGCCTCGTCGGCTCGCATTTCGGCGAAGCGCAGCCAGTATTTGATGAAGATCGAGAAGGCGTCTTCCACCTCGGCCGAGAAGATTTTCATGCCCTCTTTCGAGGCGCTGATGTAGCCGCCGATTGCGAAACGTACCAATCCTGTGGGGTAGGGTACCGTTGCGATACCGCGGTTGCGGGCCAGGAAGTTGCAGAACGACAGCAGATCGGCATAGGACGGGTGGCCCTTGATTCGGAAGTTGAACAGATACGAGCCGTCGCTCTCCACTACCTCCAGCGCATCCGTTCCGTACTGTTCCAGCAGCCGATGGGCTGTCTTCTTGGCCATCGAGAGCCGTTTGAGCGACTCTTCGCGGAAGTTCTTGTTGACGCGGAACTTGTTCAGGTTCTTGATCAGCTTGCTCTGGTAGTAACTGAAGAACGGCTCGTCGTGATACTTGAAGTCGTCTGGCAGCCCCAGTACGTCCAGCTTGTCCAGTGCCACCAGTTCGTCCAACAGGAACAGGTAGAGCGGCGAACCTTCGAATCCGGCCGTTTTGTGCAGCTGGCTGCTGATGCTGTTGCGGTTGTAGCGTTCCGTCTTGTCAATCTGATCCTTGATGAAGTTGACGATGACTTTCCGGATGCTGCTGCGCGAGGCGTTTTTCGGCAGCTTGGCTTCGATCGTATCCTTGATGCTCTTGGCTTCCTGTGCCGTTTCCAGCGAGTTGTTGAGCATCAGCAGCGAGTTGTTGTTGCCGTGCTCCGCTTCGTTGCACTTGCGGGCATAGGCGGCGAATTCGGCGGCCTGCGGCGTGGTGGCGATGGCTCCGAGACGTTCACCCGTAGCGCAGAGGTTCTTGGTGGTCGAGAGCGACGAGATGGCCTTGATGCGCGACTGGGCGTTGATGTTGTTCATGATGTAGCGCGAGATGGTCCTCCATTTGGGCATTTCGCGATCTTCGATCTTCACGCTCTCGGCATAGGCCTCGTCGAGGAAGAGCGTGATCTTGGACGTATTGAGGAACTTGAGGAACGAATTGACGGCCTCGCTGTTGAAATCGGTGTAACCCGTCGGGTTGTTCGGGTCGTTGATTACGATCGTCGTGTTGTCGCAGAACAGATCCCACAGAGAGCCGCTTTCATCGAACAGCGACAGCGTAGATTTGATGCGCAGCAGTTTGTCCACCAGTCTGTCGTAAGCCAACCGGCCATCTTCGTGATTTTCGATCTCGATGTCGAACGGATTGACGTCGAAGCAGTCGTCCGGCAACAGGTCCTTGTACTCCCAAGCCTGCTGTGCATTATAGATAATATAGGGTTTGGGCCTGCCGTTCGGATTGAACAGCAGGTCGCGGATGATCATCTGTACGGAGTCCGACACTGAAGTCTGGTCCAGGTTGCCCAAGGCCGAGATGAAGTTCTTGACGATCTCCTTGTCCTCGTCGCCCAGAGCGAAATATTTGTCGCGGATGCCCAGGTCGATCAGGAACTTCTCGAAGCGTCCCTTGTTGTCGGCATCTTTGCCCACTTTGGTGATGTACTCCTTGTATTTCTCAAGGAACAGGTTGATGCCGAAGTTTTTGTGGAAGTGGTTCTTCACCGTACGCTCGTAGCAACTCGGAATGATGTCCAGGATCAGCCGACAGGCATAACGCACCTTGCTGCTGGCCCCAATGAACGTGCGGCCCAGCAGGTATTGCCCGAAGGTGCGGATTTGGTTGCGGCCGCCGCCCTCGAGGATGGTCACGATGTCGATGTATTTATTGCCGGCATAGAAGTACTGCTTCATCCGGTTCTCAAACTCGTCGATCAGTTCCTGGGTCTGGATCTGCTTGCTTTCGGGCTGGTGGCAATTCTCAAGGAAGAAGATGAAGTCGCGCAACTTCTCGAGCGAATATTTGTCCTGCACCACCTGGCGCGAGAAGGCATCCAGTTTGAAGAGTGTGATCCGTTTTTCGATGTTGTCCACGCTGCCCGTCTGCTCGGTGAGCATCTGCTCCAGCTCGCGGGCATAGACGGCGATCTGGGCCTCGATTTTCTCGCGGAACTCACTCAGGTAGGACGGGTTCACATTCTCGAGAATCAGACGCAGGTTCAACTGCGTGTTGGCTGGCGAACCCAACTTCTTGGTGTGTACCTTATTCAGGGTGTTGATGATGCCGTTGTGGAAGCAGAACACCAGCGAGGTGTTCGAACTGCGCGACTCCTTCGAGTTGTCCACGATCACCAGACGGGTCAGCAGCGGGAACCACTTCTCTCCCGAGTAGTGGTTGATGCGCACATGCGGTACCTTTACTACGAAGATGCTGGTCGTGTCGGTCGTCATCCGCTCGTAGAGATCTTCCGGCGAGGGTGAGTCTGCCACAACCACAGAGGCACTGCTGAAGACGTCGCCCTTGAGCAGCTCCACCGCCTTGTCGGCATTGCCCGAGACGACCGTGCGGATCATACCGTTCAATCCTTTGAAATTGACGGTCCAGCAGGTGCGGTTCAGGAAGTCGGTCTTTTCGGCGTTGGTCGTGTAGTGGGTGCTCTGACTGATCATCTGCTCCAGCGTATCCATCATG
The DNA here is from genome assembly GCA_944414825.1 of uncultured Rikenellaceae bacterium. GTDB lineage: Bacteria > Bacteroidota > Bacteroidia > Bacteroidales > Rikenellaceae > CALYBN01. The sequence goes on along the minus strand of CALYBN010000081.1, from coordinate 25,444 downwards.
TAGTTCCAATGGGCCTCATTTAGGTCACCCGTTACGCCGATCACGTCACGGTATTTGCGCAAGTCGCGTACATGTCCGCCCAATTGCAATTGCGACATGAAATCGATGTGAGAACTGTTTACGGGCGGTGTCCCGACCGAGAAGTCATGCGTGTCGCGGATATTTTTCAGTAACGTGCGCAGTTCGGTGGTAGTTCCGTCGGTGTCGGTCAATTCGTCGATCTTGCGGACGAAGCGGCCCCGCTGATTACTTAATTCGAACGCTTTGGAATTGTTGTGCGGGATGAGCATCAACGAGACGTCCACATATCCGGGGATGTCTTCCCGAAAACGCAGCAGATATTTGTTGATTTCGGCCTGTTGTTTGGCCGGGTCGTCGGGCTCTTCCATGCATAGGCTGACAAAGTTTGTCAGGTTGTCGTAGATGTGGCGTGGAAGGAAGATTTCCGCCCGTTCGCCGAGCGAACGGTACAGGTCGAGCAGTTGCAGTGCTTCGTTGCTTAAGAATGCCTTGGGTTCACCAACTATCTTCATTTTGTCGATGATATTAGGGGTTTATTGTTTATTTTACTCACTATCAATTAGATATGAAAAAATGTCTGGAAAATCAAAAAAGTAATATATATTACAAAAATTTTCCCTCTTTTTTACGCAACAAATATATGTCAAAAAAATGATAATCGGAACACTTGTTAAATATTTTTCATTTTTACTGAAAATATCACACTCTGCAGGCCGGTTATTTATTCTCTCTTCTTGGACCTTTCGATAAGATGGGGTTGTGTCTGTTGCGTCGGTGCTGATTATAGAAGGTTTGCCCGTATTGGAGATGTGGTTGTGAAGAGCATATTTTGACCTTTTCGTGAAAGGTACTCTGACAAAAATAGTGTATATTTGCACGAATTATAAATAAAATAATGTATGTGTGGAATCGTAGGCTATGTGGGATATCGGGAGGCGTTTCCCATTTTGATCAGCGGACTGCATCGGCTGGAATATCGAGGTTACGATAGCGCCGGTGTCGCTCTGGTGAGCGACGACGGTCGGTTGAATGTGCAGAAGTGTCGCGGGAAGGTCGCTGACCTGGAGAATTTCACGGTGTCGAAAGATGTCAGTGGACATATCGGTATTGCTCACACTCGCTGGGCAACGCATGGGGAACCTAATGATGTGAATGCCCATCCGCATTATTCCGAATCGGGAAACATCGCGCTGATCCATAACGGTATTATCGAGAATTATGGTGTGCTGAAGGACGCTCTGATTGAGAATGGCTATACTTTTAAGAGTGGTACCGATACCGAGGTGTTGGTGCAGTTGATCGAATATGTGAAGACGACCAATAACTGTTCGTTGTTCGAAGCGGTACAGTCGGCGTTGAAACAGGTGGTTGGGGCCTACGCTATTGCTGTGGTAGAGAAAGGAAATTGTGATGAGATCATCGCAGCCCGCAAGAGCAGCCCGATGGTGATCGGTGTGGGCGAAGGGGAGTATTTCCTGGCTTCGGATGCTACGCCCATTGTGGAGTATACCGACCGGGTGGTCTATGTGAATGACGGTGAGATTGCAGTCATCAATCGGAACAAACCTTTGAAAATTGTCAACCTCGATAATATCGAGTCACGAGTTGATATTAAAAAGTTGGAACTGAGTATCAGCCAACTTGAGAAGGGAGGCTATCCGCATTTCATGCTCAAGGAGATCCACGAACAACCCAAAACCATTGTGGATTGCATCCGGGGCCGGGTGGCGGCCGACGGGAGCAATGTAGTGCTGTCGGGTGTAATGGCCAATTGCGAGCGCTTCCTGCAGGCGAAACGGATTGTCTTTGTGGGATGCGGTACGTCGTGGCATGCCGCACTGATCGGCGAACACCTAATCGAGGATTTGTGCCGCATTCCGGTTGAGGTGGAATATGCTTCGGAGTTCCGCTATCGGAATCCGGTGATCGGTCCCGACGATGTAGTGATTGCCGTTTCGCAGTCAGGGGAGACGGCCGATACGCTGGCAGCGGTCGAACTGGCCAAAAAGAACGGTGCTTTTATCTTCGGGATTTGTAATGTGGTAGGGTCGTCGATTGCGCGAGCAACGGATTCCGGAGCCTATATTCATGTGGGGCCGGAGATTGGCGTGGCCTCGACAAAGGCTTTCACGGGGCAGGTGACCGTGATGGCGATGGTGGCGCTGACGCTGGCGCGTGCGAAGGGAACGATCGGAGAGGAGCATTTCCGAGAGATTGCAAATGGGTTGTTGCACCTGCCGGCTTTGATTGAGCAGGCCGTAGAGCTCGATGCGCAGATTCGGGATTTTTCGAAGATGTTCACTTATGCTCGTAATTTCATCTATCTGGGGCGGGGATACAACTATCCGGCAGCCTTGGAGGGGGCGTTGAAATTAAAGGAAATCTCTTATATCCATGCGGAAGGGTATCCGGCTGCGGAGATGAAGCACGGCCCAATCGCGTTGATTGACAGTGAGATGCCGGTTGTTGCGATTGCGACGCGGGACAGCATCTATGAGAAAACGGTCAGCAATATACAGGAGATCAAGGCTCGTGGCGGAAGAATTATCGCCATTGTGGAGCAAGGGGATACGGTGGTGCGTAACATTGCAGATTATTGCATCGAGGTGCCGACAGCTCCCGAATGTCTTATGCCGCTGGTCGTTTCCGTGCCTTTGCAGTTGCTGGCCTACTATATTGCGGTGAACAAGGGGCGAGATGTCGATCAGCCTCGTAATCTTGCCAAGTCGGTGACAGTGGAGTAGGTATAAGAGCGCGTAAATTTTATTAGGCAGTTAAACTTGTGTTGACTGCCTTTTTTTAGACTTACCATGAGTTTGTGTAGAGAGGGCGAAACCGAACCGGGGCGCATGTGGCTTTTGGCCCTTTACGAGGAGGCGAACCGTGGACTCGAATCGTTGAGACAGTGTGGTTGATTTTTTTTTGCATTATTTTTGTGTGTTAATGTAATTTTGTGGGGGTGCTTTATGGTAATGTATATTTTTTAGAAAAATATATGCGAAAAAATAGGGGTGCTCTTCTAAAATATGTATATTTGTGCGATGGGTGTGCGGAGAGAATACCTGGTCTGAGATCGAGTGCGCCGAGCGGAGGGGAAGTAGTCTTTGGAACGGATGCTGTTCAGATTGTTTTGGACGCATATTGATCTTAGAGGGAGAGGGTGGATTTTTAGTGGGGACAGGTATCGGAGGAGATAAATTTTAGGGAATGGACCTATCTTTGCACGCAATGAATCTATAAGTTCTCAAACAATGAGCGAAGCGATAAAACATGAATGCGGGATCGTGCTGATCCGCTTGCTGAAGCCTCTTTCTTATTATCGTGAAAAATATGGCAGAGCCTCCTACGGCCTGGATAACCTCTACTTGCTGATGGAAAAGCAGCACAACCGCGGGCAGGAGGGTGCCGGCATGGCGTGTGTCAAACTCGATACTCCTCCCGGAGCGGAGTATATTTTCCGGAGCCGGGCCTTGGGAAGCGGGGCGATCGGCGAAGTGTTCAGCGAGGCGCATCGGGCGATGGCCGAGGCGGCTGCCGAAGGAGTACCGGAGGCGGAGCAACCCTATGTGGGAGAGCTCTACCTGGGGCATCTGCGATATAGCACCACAGGACGGTCGGGCATCTCCTATACCCATCCTTTTCTGCGACGCAACAACTGGCAGAGCCGTAACCTCTGCCTGGCCGGGAATTTCAACCTGACCAACGTCGACGAGGTTTTTGCCGATATCGTGGCCCGGGGACAACATCCGCGCCACAATGCCGATACCTTTATCATACTCGAACAACTGGGCTATCTGCTGGACGAAGAGGTGCAGCACTGGTATGAACACTACAAAGCGGAGGGATATAGCGGGCAGGAGCTCAATGAGCGGATCGAGCGCAGCCTCGACATGGAGAGCGTCATCCGCCGTGCTTCGCAACTGTGGGACGGAGGATTTGTGATCGTTGGTGCGACGGGTAGTGGTGATTCGTTCATTTTCCGTGATCGGTGGGGAATCCGTCCGGCCCATTATTATATGGACGACGAGATTGTGGTGGCAGCCTCGGAGCGAGCCGTGATCCAGACCGTGATGAATGTCGATGCGGAGCAGGTCCGAGAATTGGCACCGGGGGAGAGCCTGATCGTGAAACGGGACGGACGGGTAAGTCGTTCGCAGATCCTTTCGGCCGAACACCCCAGACCCTGCTCCTTTGAACGGATCTATTTTTCGCGGGGTAGCGATCGCGATATCTACCGGGAGCGGAAGACCCTGGGACGCCTGCTGGCCGAACCGATTCTGCGGGCGGTGGATCATGATCTGGACCATACGGTCTTCTCGTTTATTCCGAATACGGCCGAAGTGGCCTACTACGGCATGATGGAGGGCTTGGAGAACTACCTGAATGCCCGTAAGGCAGAGCAGATCCTGGCGCTGCAACACCCCTCGCGGGAGGAGGTCGAGCGGCTGCTGGCACATAGGGTGCGCACGGAGAAGCTGGCCGTCAAGGATATCAAATTGCGGACCTTCATCGCAGAGGGGAGTACGCGTAACGACCTGGCGACGCACGTCTATGACATCACCTATGGGACGATTACCCCGGACCGCGATACGATCGTGGTGATTGACGACAGTATCGTGCGCGGGACGACCCTCCGGCAGAGTATCGTTAAGATCCTGAGCCGACTGCGTCCGCACAGGATCGTGGTGGTCTCTTCGTCGCCGCAGGTGCGCTATCCGGATTGCTACGGTATAGACATGTCGCGCATGGCCGAGTTCATTGCCTTTGGTGCGGCGATCGAACTGCTGCGTGCGAGCGGCCGTCAGGCGGTGATCGACGAGGTGTACAGCAAATGCAAGGCTCAGGAGAATCTGCCCAAAGAGCAGTGTGTCAACTATGTGAAGGAGATCTATGCTCCCTTCACGGATGAGGAGATCTCGGCCCAGATTGCACGGATGATCACGCCGGTGGGGTGCCCGTGTGAAATGAAGGTTGTCTATCAGACCCTTGCCGGGCTGCACGAGGCTTGTCCGGCACATGGCGGCGACTGGTACTTCTCGGGCGATTATCCCACGCCGGGTGGAAACCGGCTGGTGAGCCGTGCCTTTGTGAATTTTTACGAGGGGCAGACCGAGAAGCGTTAGAGAGAGGACTGTTTTTCCCATAATATTTTCGTAGCTTTGTATGATTACGCTCTCGGGCGATGAATGCCCATTGAGCGCAGAGGTTGAATTATGGGTGCCGGTCATGTGGGGCATGCCTCACCCAGTGCCGGAGAATGAAAAACAGTATAGCTTATGTCTCAGTTTAATTATTACATTCCGACTCGGATCCTGTTTGGTGCCGGGCAGCTCGATGCGCTGGGCCGTGCAAAATTGCCGGGCCACAAAGCCTTGATTGTTACTACGAATGGGAAATCCGTAAAACGCTTTGGGTATCTCGATCGCGTGATCGCCCTGCTTCAGCAGAATGGCGGCGTAGAGGCGGTCGTTTTCGATAAGGTACTCCCCAATCCGGTGAAGAGCCACGTCCACGAAGCAGCCGAACTCTGCCGGAAAGAAGGATGTGATTTTTTGATCGGACTGGGTGGTGGCAGTGCCATCGATTCAGCCAAAAGCATTGCCGTCGTGGCGAAAAACGGCGGGGACTATTGGGATTATATCAATGGCAAGCCCGTGACCGAGGCGCTGCCGGTGGTGGCGATCACCACGACGGCCGGAACCGGTACCGAGGCAGACCCCTGGACGGTGATCACCAACGAGGCGACGCAGGAGAAAGTCGGGTTTGGTTGCGATGCAACCTTCCCCGTGCTGTCGATCGTCGACCCGGAGTTGATGCTCTCCGTGCCGGCCAATCTGACAGCCTATCAGGGGTTTGATGCCTTTTTTCACGCTTCGGAAGGTTACATGGCCAATATTGCAACACCCGTAAGCGACGTGTTTGCGCTCAAGAGCATGAAGCTGATCTACGACTACCTGCCCAAGGCCGTGGCCGATGGCAGCAACCTGGAGGCTCGGGAGAAGGTGGCGCTGGCCAATACGCTGGCGGGGATGGTGGAATCTACGTCGAGTTGTACGTCGGAACATTCGCTGGAGCATGCCATGAGCGGCATGTACCCCGGTCTGCCTCACGGTGCGGGACTGATCATGATCTCGATGGCTTATTATACGCATTTTGCCAAATATGCGCCGAAGCGTTTCGTGGAGATGGCCGAGAATCTGGGTGTAGATCTGAACGGGGTGGCCGAGGCGGATCGCCCGATGGCTTTTGTCAATGCCCTGGGCGATCTGCAGGCTGCTTGCGGCGTAGACGATCTGCGGATGTCGGACTATGGAATCAAACCGGAAGATTTTCCGCGTATGGCGCAGTTGGCCCGTGATGCGATGGGCGGTCTGTTTGCCTATGACCCCTCTCCGCTGTCGGATGAGGATGTGATCCGGATTTTTACGCAATCGTATCGTTAAACGGGCAAGGAGATGAGAAAGGTGCTTTCGATCTTGGCGGTCGTGTGTGTGATGATTGCTATATTGACTTTGACAGCACGGCATGATGATAGCCACTCTGCCAAAAATGCAGAAAAGTCGGAAATTTTAACTCAAAATAATGGTATGACAAAAGAAGATTTCATGCGGGAGGCGATCGCGCTTGCCGAAGAGAGTGTCCGGAAGGGCGGAGGTCCGTTCGGGGCTGTGATTGTGAAAGATGGGCGCATCGTGGCGCGCGGATCCAATTCGGTGACGCTGCTGAACGATCCCACGGCCCATGCCGAGGTGAGCGCCATTCGTGCTGCTTGTTCGGTTGTTTCGAATTTCAAACTGGACGGTTGCGAGCTTTATACCTCGTGCGAACCGTGTCCCATGTGTCTGGGCGCAGCCTATTGGGCCGGGATTACGAAGATCTATTACGGCAATACGAAACGGGATGCTGCTGCTATCGGTTTCGACGATTCGTTTATTTACGATGAGATCGAACTGGCCCCGGCCGACCGACGGGTCCCGGCCGTGGAGATGCTCCGCGACGAGGCTTTGAAGGCATTTCGCATGTGGAGCGAAAAGGAGGATAAGGTAGAGTATTAAACCTTTTGAGGGTGCCGTTTGCAAACGGAAAAAATCGGAACGGCATTGATACAAAAAAGGAGGAGACCCTATATATAGGGTCTCCTCCTTTTTTATGCTATCTGAGGTATCTAGAACGAGATACCGAGTCGAATACCGAAGTTGTTGATATTGTCCATCGAGTAGGTCAATACCTTGCCGTTGTTGGTGGCATAGCTGTAATAGAGAGCCATGTGGAAACCGAAACGTTGCGAGGGGTTGGGAAAGACGCTGAAACCAACCTCAGGCGACATGTAGAATCCCCACGTGTCGTGGTATTGTTTGACGATGTAATAGTAAGAGGACATTTGTGCGTAGTTGGCACCCAGTTTCATGCCTACGTAGGGCTGGAAAACACGGTCCGTCATGAAGTTGTAACGTCCCACGGCACCAAACGGCAATTGGAACAACGTGTGTTTCTGATTGGTAGTCAGCGCTTCCGTCGACGAGAGCTCCAAAGTCTGTCGTGCGATGGGTTTGATGCTGGTGTGGTAGGCGATGAACGGACCTACGGTGATGTTAGGGGTCACGAAATAACCGCCTTCGAAGTTCATACCCCAACCCGAGGATTTGTCGGCGAAAGAACTGCCCAGCGGTACGTTGTACTGCCAGTCGACGTTGATGTAGGTGTTATAGAAAATCTGCGCTTTGCTGGGCTGGAAGGCTGCGATCATCACGACGGTGAGCAGAGCCGCTTTTATGGCCAGATATTTTGATGTTTTCATAATGATGCTGATTTAACGTTGTCTGTATCGGTTATTTATTCAGGTAGGAGGATTGCGCGAAGGCCTGATCCACGGCATTGAGCGTGCGTTCGAGGTTGAGGCTCTGCGAGTCGGTCAACAGGCCGCCGATATAGCTGTCCCAGATGACGGGCAGTTTCTTGCCACTCTCCTGGTCGGCTCCCAGATTGACCATTTCGGTCAGCAGTGATCCGGCCGTGTAGCCATAATATACCTGATACGGATAATGCCATCCCAGCCAGTTGCCCCAGTATCCGGGTGACCAGTAGTAGGGATAGTACCACCACCAGTAGGGGTAGTCATAGCCTACGAAGTAGGTAACCTTTTTTACATAGCTGAGTTGAATACCCAGATCGGCCGTCTCTTTGTCTGCCGAACGCTGGAAGCCGTACGTGGTCAGGTTTGCGACAACGGCATTAATGATGGCTTGAGCATCAGCATCCTTCCAATATTCGGTTTGATCGCTGTTGCCGATGAGAAGAATGCTGTCGGGCAGGTAGTAGGTGTTGAAGTCGGCGAAATCGACGTCGGAATCGTGGGCTGTGTAGACCAGATAATCTTGTTGAAGGTCGGAAGTGGATGGATCCTTCTGACACGATGCGATTGTGACTCCTAGTAGCACAATCAGCAGAAATTGAAATTTTTTAATGGTCATAGTTATAAAATTTTTTAAGTTGCTTCGTGTAAGGGTACTTCAAATTCCGTTCCAATGTTAAAGCCTGAAAGATTGGCAGATACTCTTCCCCTGGATTCATGGCATGGGGAACTAACCGGATGCGACGGCCCGATGTCTCGATTTAGGTGTGCCGATGCCGTAAATGGCTCTATTTGCATGGTGTATTGATCCACTCTGGGCGGGCAGATTGCCTTCCAGAGGGCTTTCGAAGTGGTTTTATCTTTGGAAAATAAAAAAAAGAGCCTCGGAATATTTCCGAAGCTCTTTTTTATGAGGTAATGGATATAGAATCGTACCTTTTTTCTAGCAGTTCATAGCCCCGCAGCAGTGGATCACCTGTCCGCTTACATAGCCGGCCAGATCCGAAGCGAGGAAAAGTGCTACATTCGCCACATCTTCCGGCGTACCGCCACGACGCAACGGAATCTGTTTAGCCCAGCCCTCTTTCACCTCATCCGACAGCGCGTTGGTCATGTCGGTGATGATGAAGCCCGGGGCGATGGCGTTGGCACGGATGCCGCGCGGCCCGAGTTCTTTGGCAATCGACTTGGCCAGGCCGATCATACCGGCTTTCGAAGCCGAGTAGTTGGCCTGTCCTGCATTGCCCGATACACCTACGACCGAAGCCATGTTGATGATGCTGCCACTGCGCTGTTTTACCATCACGGGAGCTACGGCATGGATGAAGTTGAATGCCGACTTGAGGTTGACGTTGATCACCATGTCCCACTGTTGCTCGCTCATGCGGAGCATCAGACCGTCGCGCGTGATGCCGGCGTTGTTGACCAGGATGTCGATGCGGCCGAAATCCTTCACAATCTGGCTGACCACGTTGGCCGTATCTTCGAAGTTGGCGGCGTTCGAGACATATCCTTTTCCGGTGACTCCGAGGTCGTTGATCTCCTTCTCGGTGTTCTTGAAGTTATCGTCGACGTTCAGATCGGTGAATGCGACATTGGCACCTTCCGATGCGAATTTGAGCGCGATGGCTTTGCCGATACCCCGTGCAGCGCCGGTCACGACAGCCACTTTTCCTTCCAGTAGTTTCATTATCAAATGGTTTTTAGTGTTTGAATGTGCAAAAATAACAATTTTTTTTGAATCGCCTCCTTCTGTAAAATTAATACATTTCCGCCAGAGTTGTTTTAAATTCCGCAAGATGCTTCGGGTTCGATACTTTTTTTATACCTTTACGCTCACGAAACCACAATCAATTAACTTATCCAACTCAATTATGACTAAGGACACTAAAATATTCGACCTGATCGGCCAGGAGCGCCAGCGCCAACTCCGCGGGATCGAATTGATCGCCTCGGAGAACTTCGTCAGCGACCAGGTGATGGAAGCGATGGGTTCTGTGTTGACCAACAAATATGCCGAGGGTTATCCCGGCGCCCGTTACTATGGCGGCTGCCAGATTGTTGACCAGGTGGAACAACTAGCCATCGATCGCCTGAAGGAGATCTACGGTGCGGAATATGCCAACGTGCAGCCCCATTCGGGTGCACAGGCCAATATGGCTGTCTTTACGGCTGTCCTGAAACCGGGCGATACCTTCATGGGGCTTGACTTGGCTCACGGAGGTCACCTCTCGCACGGTTCGCCCGTCAATTTCTCCGGTTTGTTCTATAAGGCTGTAGGCTACAAACTCGATGAGAATACCGGAATGATCGACTACGATGCCATGGAGAAACTGGCCGTAGAGCATAAGCCTAAACTCATCATTGGCGGTGCTTCGGCTTATAGCCGTGAGTGGAATTACAAACGTATGCGCGAGATTGCCGACAAGGTGGGTGCACTCTTCATGGTCGACATGGCTCATACGGCGGGTATGATCGCTGCCGGACTGCTCGACAATCCGGTGAAATATGCTCATATCGTTACCTCTACGACGCACAAGACGCTGCGGGGGCCGCGTGGCGGTGTGATCCTCATGGGGCGTGACTTCGACAATCCGTGGGGTGTGACTACGCCCAAGGGCGAGATCAAGAAGATGTCGGCACTGCTCAATTCAGCCGTATTCCCCGGCGTGCAGGGAGGTCCGCTGGAGCATGTGATCGCAGCCAAGGCCGTGGCTTTCGGCGAGGCACTGACGCCGGCCTATAAGGAGTACCAGAAGCAGGTGATCAAGAATGCACAGGCAATGGCCGCCGCTTTCGTGAAACGGGGCTATAAGATCGTGTCGGGAGGTACGGATAACCATCTGATGCTGATCGACCTGCGTACGAAATTCCCGGAACTGACCGGTAAGAAGGCCGAGATCGCTCTGGTGGCAGCCGAGATCACGACCAACAAGAATATGGTGCCGTTCGATACGCGGTCGCCGTTCCAGACGTCGGGAATCCGGGTCGGTACGCCGGCCATCACCACGCGAGGCCTGAAGGAGGATCAGATGGATGCCATCGTAGCGCTGATCGACCGGGTGCTGAGCGATCCGGAGAATTCGGAGGTGATTGCAGCCGTGGCCAAGGAGGTGGAGGCGATGATGTCTCAGTATCCGCTTTTTGCTTGGTAGAGACTGATTGAATAGACGAGTCCGGCCGCGCGCGGGTCGTGCATGCCGGATGTGTAATAAATCGGGTGTCGTTCCCTGGAACTAACAGAGAACGACACCTGTTTTTTTGTACTTTTGCAACGGATATCCGAAATGAATTGTAAGATGGCTGCAAAAATTACAAAGACAAATGCTGCACGCCTGCTCGACCGGGCGAAGATTGCCTATGAATTGGTGTCGTATGAGGTGGACGAGGAGAATCTGGCAGCGATCCATGTTGCCGAGCAGTTGGGTGAGAATATTGAACAGGTTTTTAAGACGCTGGTGTTGCGTGGTGATCGCAATGGGGTCTTTGTTTGTGTGATCCCGGGTGATCGGGAGGTGAATCTTAAGATGGCGGCCAAGGTGTCGGGAAACAAAAGTGTGGAAATGCTCCACATGAAAGAGCTCCTTTCCACAACGGGGTATATCCGGGGTGGATGTTCGCCGATCGGCATGAAGAAGGAGTTTCCGACCTATATTCATACTACCTGTCTGGATTTTGATCATATCTATGTCAGTGCCGGCATGCGGGGACTGCAATTGCGGATTGCTCCCCGTGATCTGGTTGCCTATACCCATGCCGTGGTATGCGATCTGCTGTGAGACGGGAACCGGTTTGGTGTGTCTGAGATAAAAAAGGAACGATCCCGAAAATCCGGGATCGTTCCTTTTTTTATCTGTAGTGTGGCGAATCGGCTGTTTCCGAAGAATCTATCTTTTGTAACTTCTTCCCCCCCCCTCTCCGCTTTCGCTCCGTGCCTTACGACCGCCTATTCGATGATGGTTACACGGTTGAGAACCGGTTTGTCAAATGGTTCGTCGTTGCTGCCCTTGGCTACGATCTGGAGCTGGTTCTTGTTTACGCCGAACTTGTTCACCAGAGCATCATAAACAGCCTGTGCACGCATTTCGCTCAACTGTTGGTTACGTTTGGCAGAGCCGGTTGCTTTGTCTGCCGAGCCGACTACCTTGAAGGTCTTGTTCGGTGACTTCTTGATGGCTTCTGCAATGTAGCCCAAGTTGATCATCTCCTTGTCGGTCAGATTGGCCTTGCCGATCTCAAAGAAGATGGCCATTGGGGCTACTTCAAACTGAGTAACCGTTTCGGGTTTCTGCTTCCGTGCGGCAGCCAGTTGGTCGTTGAGTTCTTTGATCTTGTTGTTCTTTGCCTCCAGGTCGTTTTCCAGCGATTTAATCTTGTTGGTGTAGGGCGTGTAATCCGGCACTACTACCTGCGGGGCGCGTTTGAAGTCGCGGCGGTTGAGTTTGAAACTCAGACCGGCCGTCACGGACCACATTCCCTCGTAACGCGAACCACGCGAGACTCCGTCGAACCGTTGGTTTACGATCATGTCGCGGACCTCCAGTGTCAGATCAACTACGTTACCCAAGCGGATATTGTTCAACAAGCCGATGTTGGCAACCATTTCGTTCTTCTTATTGTCATTGCCTGAAGCGCGGCCCCAACCAAAGCCAACATAGGGAACGAAACTCCACGTACGATCTGCGCGGTAGCCGCCGATAGCATTCGAGAGGTTCCACATTACGTCGGCATGAAGATTCATGACATTGAATTTCTCTTTGTAGATACCGTTATTGTCAGGCGTACCTTTTGCAAAGGTACTCTGATAGTTAGTCCATCCTTTGGCGTTTAGTCCGGCGTATTGCAGACGGAGTCCTACGCTGGGGGTCACCCATTTACCGACCGAGATGTCGAGTGCTGGAGATAGGTGCTTCCCAAAGGAACCATAACTGTCGTTTTCTCCCCGATAGACATTAACCCCAGCTCCTATTCCGATGAAAATGTTATCGAAGAGGCGGTTTGTTAGGTAAGGACCGCGTTTGGTCTGGGCCTCTTTTACAAAAGAGTCGGAAGAAGTATTGGTTTGGGCTATCGCTGCTCCTTCCATTAAGGCACAGACACAAACTAAAAGAAATAGTGCTTTTTTCATAATTATACGAAATTTGGTCTGTTTATACATTTGTAAAGATAAAAAAAATATCCTCAGATGATACCTCTGAGGATATTTTTTTATCTGATTATGACAATTTTTTAGCGGACAATGGTGACTCGATTGAGAACTGGCTTGCTGAATGGTTCTTTTTCACTGCCGTTGGCGACGATTTTCAGTTGCTTTGGATTGACTCCGAACTTGTTCACCAGAGCATCGTACACTGCCTGTGCCCGCATCTCGCTCAATTGCTGGTTGCGTTTGGCTGAGCCGGTTGCCTTGTCTGCCGAACCGACCACTTTGAAGGTTTTGTCCGGCGATTTCTTGATTGCCTCAGCTATGTAACCCAGGTTGATCATCTCCTTGTCGGTCAGATTGGCCTTGCCGATCTCAAAGAAGATGGCCATCGGGGCGACCTCAGATTGGGTGACCGTTTCTGGTTTTTGCTTTTGTGCGGCAGCCAACTGATCGCTGAGTGCCTTGATCTTGTTCTCTTTGGCCTCGAGATCGTTCTCCAAGGCTTGGATCTTGTTGGTGTAGGGTGTGTAATCCGGCACTACTACCTGCGGAGCGCGTTTGAAGCCACGACGGTTGAATTTGAAACTCAGGCCAGCCGTCACGGACCACATTCCTTCGTATGCCGAACCGCGCACCACGCCATCGAAACGGTCGTTAACGAACAGATGGCGGGCTTCGAGTGTCAGGTCCAGGGCGTCACAAATCCGGAGGTTGTTCAATAAGCCCACCGTTGCTGCGATTTCATTGGCGTGTGTTCCGTTACCCGAGGAGCGTCCCCAACCCAGACCGACATAAGGGATGAAACTCCACACTCGTTTTGCGTTGTATCCTCCGATGGCATTCGATATGTCCCATAGAAAATCGCCATGCAGGTTCGAGACGTTGAACTTTTCGTGGTAAATTCCGCTGGCCGTGGGGGTGCCCGTGGCGTAAGCGCTACGGGAGTCGGTCCATCCTTTGGCTTTCAGTCCGGCATATTGCAGACGCACGCCCACGCTGGGGGTGATCCACTTGCCGAGCGAGATGTCGAGTGCCGGAGCAAGGATGCGGTCGATGGAGCGTCCCTTTTCGCTGTTTCCATGATAGATGTTGACGCCTCCACCCACGCCGATGAAGATGTTGTCAAAGAAACGATTGGTCAGATAGGGCCCTCGTTTGGTTTGTGCTTCGGCCGGTTCGGCGGAACTTTGGGCCGCAACATTTCCTGCCATTAGGAAAGAACCGCATAACAGGATTAGGAATAGATTTTTCATAATCATCATATATTGATGGTTTTTTATCAAAAATCGAAACTAAATACGAATATAAACAAAAATATTGTCAGATTTCAATACTTTGGACATAAAAAAATCCTCGGGATTATAACCCCGAGGATTTTTCATTCTGTCGGCTAACGATTATTCGGCTACGACGCTGAATTTAGCCGTTGCTTTGATATCCTTGTAGATCTTGATAGCAGCTTCGTATTCACCCACGGTCTTCACGGCATCTACCGAGATGTTCTTGCGATCCACCTCGATACCTTTGGCTGCGAGAGCTTCGGCGATGTTCGACGAGGTAACTGAACCGAAAATTTTGCCTTCCTCGGCTTTGGCGGTGATCACCAGCGAGGTTTCTGCAATCTTGGCTGCGAGAGCTTCGGCGTCGGCGATGAGTTTGGCCTCTTTGTGAGCGCGCTGTTTGATGGTCTCAGCCAATACTTTCTTTGCGGAGGCGGTAGCTGCCTTGGCATATCCCTGCGGAATGAGGTAGTTATTGGCGTAACCGGGACGTACGTTGACGATGTCGTTGGCGTAACCCAGTTTTTCTACGTCTTTCAAAAGAATTACTTCCATTGTCTTCTCCTCCTTAAAATTATTTCATCAAATCGGTTACGAAGGGCAGAATGGCCAGATGGCGGGCGCGTTTCACGGCCTGAGCCACCTTTTTCTGGAACTTCTGCGAGGTTCCGGTCAGACGGCGGGGAAGGATCTTACCCTGCTCGTTGAGGAATTTCTTCAGGAACTCGCCGTCCTTGTAGTCGACATATTTGATGCCTGCCTTTTTGAAACGGCAGTATTTTTTCTTCTTAACCTCTACGGTAGGAGGGTTCAGGTATCTGATTTCGGATTGTGCGTTTGCTGTCATGGTTTATTCCTCCTTTTTGCTGATTTTGTTCCTGCGTTTTGCTGCGTACTCAACGGCGTATTTGTCCTGTTTGAAGGTCAGGAAGCGGATTACGCGTTCGTCGCGGCGGTACTGGGTTTCGAGCGTTTCGACGATGTTGCCTTCGCCCGTGAACTCGATGAAGTAGTAAAAACCGGTGGTCTTTTTCTGAATCGGGTAGGCCAGTTTCCGCAGGCCCCAGTCCTCGCTGTTCACAATCTGACCGCCGTTCTCGGTGATAACACCTTGGAATTTGCCGAAGAGCTCCTGAGCCTGTGCATCGGACAGAACCGGAGTGGCAATGAAAACGGTTTCGTAATTGTTCATAAAATTGATTTTTATTGGTTTTTAGTGCAAAATGCGGGTGCAAAGATACGGAAATCTTTGATATCTGCAAAAGTTTCCGCCTCATTTCGTCGGTTTATTCTTTTGGAGGAGCGCCTGGCGCGGTGAAGGTGGGGTGGGGCGGGTTTGCCGGCTTTTGTTCCGGGGAAGGACCGATGGCAGTGCTTGCAGCGTGTGCGTTGTGCTACTCCCTGCGCTGAAGATACGAAAAACGACCTGAGTGTGAACGTCCATTCGTGCTCAAGTCGTCGTAATTTCCCTGTCCTTACCGGGGCCGGAATCTATTTTTTGATTCGGTCGATCTCCTGGCACAGACGATCGAAAATTTCGTCGATCGTTCCGATGCCATTGATCGCTACGTGTTTGTTCTGCTTGTCGTAGAAATCGGCTACGATGGCTGTCTGGGCCTTGTAGACCTCGATCCGGTTGCGGATGACGCCCTCGTTGCAGTCATCGGCCCGGCCGCTGTCTTTGCCGCGCAACAGCAGACGTTTGATCAACTCCTCGTCCGGCACCTCGAGCGACAACATCAGGTCGACCGAAAAGCCGTTCTGCTTCATGATCTTGTCAAACTCCTCGGCCTGATGCGTGGTGCGGGGGAATCCGTCGTAGATATGGCCGGCACATTCGCCGCATTTTTTGACATATTCGGCAATCATGTTGATCACCAACTCGTCGGGAGCCAATTCGCCGCGTTCGATGTAGTCTTTGACGCTTTGCCCCAGAGGGGTATTATTTTTGATCTCTTCCCGGATGACTTCGCCGGTGGAGATGTGGTTCAGGCCATATTTTGCCACCAGTTTGTCTGCCTGGGTTCCTTTCCCGGCCCCCGGAGGGCCGAACAGTACGATATTGAGCATTTTTAAAATTTTTTAATTAACTCTACCGAAGCGCGAAATTAAGGATTATTTTTGCCAAAACAAAAGATAATTTACCTTTGTAAGGATATTTAACGGATAAAAATATGGGAGATAAAAAACGAACTGAAATATCGGAACTCGGGCAGTTCGGCCTGATTGATCGCCTGACGGCCAATTTCCACTCGGTGAACCAACATACTGTCTTCGGTGTTGGAGACGATGCGGCGGTGATTGATACCGGCGGGGAGGATTTTCTGCTGCTCTCGACCGACCTTCTGCTGGAGGGGATTCACTTCGATCTGGTCTATTTTCCGTTGAAGCACCTCGGATTCAAGGCGGTCGTGGTGGCCATCGGCGATATCCTGGCCATGAACGGCCGGCCGGAGCAGTTGACCCTGTCGCTGGGGGTATCGGCCAAACTGGGGGTCGAGCAGCTGGAGGAACTCTACGAGGGTGTCCGGGCGGCCTGCCGGGAGTATGGGGTCGATCTGGTGGGAGGCGATACGTCGGCTTCGGTCAATGGGCTGGTGTTGAGCTTCTCGGTGGTGGGCCGGGTGCCGAAGAAACAGATTGCCTACCGGAGCGGAGCTCAGCTGCATGATCTGATCTGTCTGACGGGTGATCTGGGTGCGGCTTATATGGGACTCCACCTGTTGGAGCGGGAAAAACGCGCCTTTGAAGGCCATCCTGATCCGCATCCCAAGTTCGAGGGGTATGAATATTTGTTACGCCGCCAATTGAAACCGTCGGCCCGGTTGGATATTATTGATTCGCTACGCGAGGCGGAGATTGTACCGACCTCCATGATCGACCTGACCGACGGATTGGCTTCCGACCTGTTGCAACTGTGCCGGAGTTCGAAGTGCGGGGCCCGGATCTACCTCGATCGGTTGCCGATCGCACGGGAAACCTATGCTATGGCCGAAGAGCTGCATGCCGATCCGGTTGTGGCGGCCCTGAACGGTGGCGACGATCATGAATTGCTGTTCACGGTTCCGTTGGCTCTGCAGGATCGGGTCGCAGGCATCGGCGGGATCGACATTATCGGACACATCACCTCCGAGCAAAGCGGGGCCGTGCTTGTGACCCCGGATGGCAGCGACATTACACTCACCGCACCCGGTTTCAAACAGTAATTTGCCGACATCGTAATTCGGGTAGTTCCCGGAGTGCGTCATTCGCCTGGTGCGCGGCCGATTGTAGCATTCTCGTTGCCGCCAGAAGGGACAGAGACGTACAGTGGTAATGCGCGGTCCCTATTCCTCGGGATGGAGTACCTTCTGCTTCTCGGCGGCACGGCTTTCGTACTCCGGCAGAACGGGATGGCGCAGCGACGTAAGCCCGTTGGAGAGCTGGCCGCTGTAGTGACAATATCGCTCCTTCCAGTCGGGACGTTCATACTTTTTCCATTCGGCGTAGGCCTCCGGACAGTAGGGCATCTGCAGGTCGAACGGGATTCGCACGCCGGTACGGATGCAATAGCCGAATTCGTAGTTTTTCGGTCGGCGAGACTCGGTTTTCTGCAGAGCTGAGGCCTCTCGTCCGTTGTGTCCGTCCTCCGGACTGGTCAACTCATAGGGGAAATCGGAGACACTTTTGGGCGTGTATTTTGTTCCGGCATAGAATTCTTTCGTACAATCATAGAAGATCTTTGAAGCAAGAGGCGTTTTGTCCTCTCGCGCACCCAGCGCCGGCAATACGATGCCCCGGTGTCGCGGGAAAACCGGGCGTTTGACGAATAAGGCCTCTCCGGCTTTGATCAGTTCCGACGTACGGTCGAAGGCCTCCGTATCGGAGTTTGGCAACAGGGATTTGGGCATATAGACCCCGTATTCGGTCATTGGAAGCTCCTTGTTGCAGTGATCCAGTGTCAGGGAGGTGATCAGACCGCCTTTTTCGTTGGCATAGTAGCGGGCGTTGAGCTTCGGGTCGTAGACCAGGCAAAGGTTTGGAAGGCTTTTCAGATAGTCGGCATCTTCGGCCGAGAGCCCTGGTTGGGAGAGGTCGGCCGTACGGCTGAAAACGAAATACAACCGTACGTTGGGATGCTCTTTCAGAGTGTTGTCCAACAGTTGCCTCGTTGGAGCAACCAGACGCACAGAGGGTGTGATGATGATCAGGATATCTTTGGCCTCCTGGATGATTTCTGCGAGTTTGTCACGAAGTTTTTGATCGGAGAGAAAGTCTGCCATAGGTTTGTTTCGGGTTAGTGTAGATTCGCGATGCAAAGATAGTATCTTTTTCGTAAGGTTGTCCACACTCTCTCTCCTGGCTTGAGAGAGTTACACATCTCCTGGCGGAAGATCTTGGTACAGTAGTTGCCCGGAGAGTGGAAGAGGAATCTCCTGAGATGTTGCCGCCATGCAGACCGAACGTCGTAAATACCATAAAGATCTGATCTTTTCGAATCTCTTTTACGGGATCAATTTTTCGTTCATGGTCTCGCTCGTGCAACATTGGATTTCGTTTCGCACGCTTTTTTTCATGCAGGTTTTCGTGTCGGCGCTTTTTTTTATTCCCTTTGCCCTCTTTTCGAGGCGCTATCGGATGCAGTGGGGCGATTTCGGACGGATTTTCCTGGTTACGTTGCTGGTGGTTTATGGCGGCATGTACATGCTTTTGTGGGGGGCTGCCTATACCAATCCGATCGATGCTTCGATCATTGCCACCCTGGGGCCGGCCTTTACCCTAATCACTGCTTCGATTTTGGTAAAAAAAGAGACCATGTCGACCGTCCGCCTCATTGGGATTCTGCTGTCGTTGGCCGGAGCGGCAGCCTTGTTTTTCGACCAGGGCGGCGTGCTGATCCACGGCTCGGAGGCCTTTGGTAATTTACTGGTACTGATTAGTGTGATCAGCGTGGCCATCAATACGGTGATCATCAAACCGGTGCTCGAGAAGGTGGGAACGCTGGTGGTTATGGGCTGGTACTATATCATCGGCTTACTCCTCACGGCACCCTTCTTTGCCCGGGAGATGTTCACTACCGAGTACCATACGCTGCCCTATGGGGCGATGTTGGAGATCCTCTATATTTTGATTCTGGGTACGGTTCTGCCCTCCTACCTGTTGTATCGCGGCACTGAGAAACTGACTCCAGTGCATACAGCCCTTTACCGTTATATTCAACCCGTGGTGGCAACCTCGTTGGCGCTCTGGCGCGGGCAGGAACAACTTGATCGGACCAACATCGTGGCGGCCATTCTGATTTTTCTGGGAATTGTTCTCGTGGTGGCTGCTTACGAAAATGTGGTCTTGCGGATCCGTAGATTCTGGCAGCGTCATTTTACGTCGACGGGTCGAAGCGTGGTCCAGGATTCTTCCGTTGTTCCTTCTGCCGATCCTCTGCCGTCTTCTACCGTACAACAGATTCCGGCGACCCCTTCAGCCAAAAATTCGGGAGGTGGGGCAACCTAGAATCCGATCTGCTGACGCCAGCTCTCCGGCACCGGAACCGATTCCTGTCGGCTGAAATCGAATGCTACCAAGACGGTCCGGCTCTCGGCTTTCACCTCCTCGCTGTCGTGTTCGATGATACGCTGGTAGACCGTCAGACTCTTTTGTCCGATCCGTTCCACACGCGTTTCTACGTAAATACGGTCTGTCATTCGGGTCTGTGCGAAGTAAGAGGTGTTGGTATTGGCCGTGATGACGCCCAACTGGTCCCATACGATGCCGAGTTTGAGTACGCGGCGGAAATAGTCGGTTTTTCCTAGATCGAAATAGTGCTGGAGGTTGACGTTGTTGACATGGCCCAGCATGTCGACGTCGGCGAAACGAATCTGTATGTCAACTGTGATGATTGGTGACATGGTTCTCTGTGGTTTTATGATGGTTGTCGGCCGTAGTTCTTGTCGGACGGTGCTATTCTCGGATGATTTTGACCTCTCCGTTTTCGCCCAGCAGGATGATCGACGAGGGTTTATGGGTCGAACGGCCTTCGCATTGCGGATCTACCACCAGGTCGACCCCATCTTTGATTTCTTGTGCGATCTCTTCGAAGCGTGTGGGTGCCGGTTCTCCGCTGATGTTGGCTGAGGTGGATACGATCGGTTTCCCGAATCGGCGCAACAGTCCGTGGCAGAACTCGTGGTCGGGGATGCGGATTCCCAGCGTACCCTCCTCCGGGATCAGGTTCTCGGCCACACCACAGGCATTGGGCAGGATCAGCGTCAGCGGCTTGTCTGCTACCTCCAGTAACTGCCATGCCACGTCGGGTACCCGTCCCACGTAACAAGCCGCCCGGTCGGCCGAATCGACCAGCACCAGCATGCTTTTTTTATTTTCGGAACGTTTCAATTTGTAGATTCGCTCCACGGCTTCTGCATTTGTGGCGTCGCAACCGATTCCCCACACCGTATCGGTAGGGTAGAGAATGAGACCGCCTTTGCGGAGTACATCCAGGGCTTTTTCGATCTGTTCTTTCATCGTACTGTTTTTAGAATCGGAATCCGGCAAAATTAATATTTTTTTGTCTTTTTTCTAAAAAGGTTATAGCTTTGCAACACATTTCGAAATTCAGATAAAATGACCGCAATCATGGGAAGAGCATTTGAATACCGCAAGGCACGTAAACTGAAACGTTGGGGACACATGGCCCGCACGTTCACCAAACTGGGTAAGGAGATCGAAATCGCCGTCAAGGCCGGAGGCCCCGACCCGGCGGGCAACACGCGCCTGAGGGTGTTGATGCAGAATGCCAAGGCGGAGAATATGCCCAAGGATAATGTGGAGCGGGCTATCAAACGCGCCATTTCGAAAGACGCTGCCGATTACAAGGAGATGATCTACGAGGGATATGGCCCCTATGGTATTGCTATCATTGTGGAGACCGCAACGGACAATACTACCCGGACTGTAGCCAACGTTCGCAGCTATTTCAACAAGTGCGGCGGCCAGCTGGGAACCAGCGGCAGCGTAAGTTTCCTGTTCGAGCATAAATGCGTTTTTAAAATTGCCAAGACGGAGAGCATTGATCCGGAAGAACTGGAGCTCGATCTGATCGACTTCGGCGTGGATGAACTCTTTGAGGACGAGGAGGGGAATATCCAGATCTACGGTTCGTTCGAGTCGTATGGTGCGATCCAGAAATACCTGGAGGATCATGGCATCGAGATCATCAGCGGAGAGTTTGTCCGCATTCCGACCGATACCAAGGAGTTGACGCCCGAACAGCGCGAATCGATCGATAAACTGGTCGAGAAGCTGGAGGAGGACGACGATGTGACCAATGTCTTCACCACCATGCGCGAGGAGGACGACGAGGAGGCCGCAGAGTAAAAGAGACCAATCAGAGAGAGAGGAGGAGAAAGGTACTGCAGTCTGGCTAGGAACCTCGGTGTGCTCCGATTAGCCGGACGAGTGATCTGCCTCCAAATAATAAAAGGGGAGGGAGAAATTACATAAGATTTCTCTCTCCCCTTATTATTTTGCGGGACTCCCCCCCCCTGCTGCTATCGTTTCTCTATTTGTCGTATAACAGTTCGAAATCATCGACCCACATCCTGCTTTCGCGGCTGCCGATGTAGTAGTCTCCGTAACGCGAGGCCGAGCATACTACTACGATGTGCGTGGGGACGAGATTGGTGGCATTGTATTTCAGCTCGATCGTGAACTCTTGCCAGCCGTCAGTCGACTCCTTCATGACCAGTTCTCCGTAGGCGATTACCGCCGGTGAATTTGGATTGAAGAAGGTATTCTTGTCGCGCGTGTCGACGCAGATCGGAACTTCCTGTGTGCCGAGCAACGGATTGCCGTCCTCTTTTTCACAGACGCCATACTCCTCCGGGGTCCAAGTCCCCAGGGCAATGTAGATGATGCCATTGTCCGGGTCTCCTTTTTGGATGTTGACGCCGGATGGTTGCAAGGTCCCGATATCGGTAATGCTGCCACAGTTGTACTTCACCCATCCATGCAGGGCCGTAGGTCGAAGCGAGAAGGGGCGTCCGAACCCGACGATGCCGTTCGTGCCGCGGATTCCCACGAAACGCCCTGTAAAGAGATTTCCTGCGGCTAGCTTCCCGACACCGGCCACTCCGGCCAGTTTTGATTCAAGGCTGGCGGCATATTGCCCTTGTGAGCCGGGACGAGTTTCTGTAGTCTTATTGGTGAGGGTCGAGTTGGCAATGGCGGCTCCGGGATTTCCCGTACCCCAGAAGGCTCCGTCTTTTGTCAGGCCCGGGTAGACAATTTTGTTCTCTTCACACCACTCTTCGAAGTTGCAGTTGGGCAGTTGTTGTTCAGGTTCGGTAGTCAATTCGCGGATCGGCGAAAGATCCTCACCCGAGAAGGCCACCACTTCATAGGTGGTTTCCGGGTCGAGTCCCGTCAAACAGGCTGAGAAGGCGCCGCCTGAGATCTCCGTTTGGTCGGAAGGAACGTCGATCCATTGGCCTGTCCCCTGTTTCCGATAGCGGAATCCCAACTCCGTGCCGCTGAGCCCTTGCGCATAGAGCCAGATGAGGCGCGACCAGACATCCGTTTGCGTAAATTCGACTTTGATATCAGTCGGGATAACGAACAGTTTCCAACGCTCCTGGAAGGAGTGGTAGCTGATGTCGACTGTCCGATAGGTCTCGAACTGGGTCAGCGTTTCCGGATCGGGATCCATCTGGGTGATTCCTTCCGGGCCCAGTTTGAGCTGTTTGATCCGGATGTTGTTCAAGTCGGTCCCGAGGGGAACATAGGCTGTGGCGGTATGCTGGTCGGTGTTGAATTCGGCGGTTCCGATCTGTGATTCGACCGAGAAGATGCGTTCAATCGTCTGCTCTGCCCGGAGGGTCCAGACGTAATCCTGATAGAGTGACAGGACGATGGTTTGTTCGGCCCGCAGATCGAACTCCCCCGAGACTGGTACGGAGGCCCTGCCGCCTTCCGTGATGGTAATTTCCGAGATCTTCACACAACTGATGTCGGTGGTCTCCTCCAGATGGAGTGTCACGATGCGGTTTTTGGTGTCGATATCGGAACTGGCACACGTAAATCCTTCGCCCGTCACGCCCAGAATCTCCAGTTCGACCACCGGATACGGAATATCGTTCCGTATGCATGATACGAGAATCAAGAGCGGTAATATCACTAAACGACTGAATCTACGCATGGATTGCTGCCTTTTGTTTTATAGATGGATATTCACGCCGACCTGGATGCCGAGCAGGTTCAGCCGGAATCGCATTTTCGACACCTTGCGAGAGCCGATGATCTCTCCTTTTTCATTTTTCTGGGTGATGTTGTTAAACTGTATGCCGCCCAGGCTGCACGAGATCGTACTGCATATATTCGGGAAAAGATAGACGGCGACGCCTCCGCTGAACGATACCTTGAACTGTTGGCTGTTGCTGTTGGTGTGTTTCAGCTCTCCATTGGATTCGTAGGCGAATTTCGACGATCCGTACTTCAGCGCGGTTTCGATTTCGCTGAACAGACCGAAATGCCCTTTGGGGTCGATGCCTGCATAAGATCGCATGAAGATACCCCACGAGGAGACATGGCTGCTCAGACTGAGATTCGCAAAGGAGATGTTTACGTCGTTTGCCTCCCCCAGATTGAGGGCAGCGTTGTCCAGATGGCCATCGGTGCGTGTGTAACCGAACCGGAGACCCAGGCAGAGGTTGTCTTTGAGGAAGTACCCGAACGACGGATTCAGCGTGAAAATACTTCCGTCGAGTTTGATGTTGTCGATGATTAGCAACAGATCGGTATCGTCGCTGGTGAGGGTGCCGTATGATGCGGCAATCCCTACGGCCATTTCTCCCTTATAGACGTATTTTATTTTATTGATTTCTCGGTCGATGCGACGACGGGTGGGAAGGAACGGTTTCCGTTCCGAGGCCTGTGAGGCCGACTTCTCGGCCGGGAGGATTGTGGCCGTTTCTACCGTATCGGGTGGGAGGGTCGACACACGGGTCGTGCTGTCCGGGGCCGAAATCCCGGATGCAGCCTTCGATACCGTCAGTACGGTAGTTGCCAGTATCGTCAAAAAAAGCCGTGTATTCATACGTGGTACCATCATAAATAAAATGCCATCCCTACTCCGATAGAGAAGATGTTGACCTTGAAGTTCATCATACTGCTCGACCTTTTGCCTGTGGTGACCTGATTATGGACCTGCTTGACGCTGTTGTAAGTCAGACCCATCACGCCCACATTGACTTCGAAAGCCATGTTGTTGGTCGCAAAGGCCACCAGCCCTGGCGTAATTCCCAGTGAGACAGATGTTCCGGTCTCATAAGTTCCCTTGACCGGGGTGTCCATGGCGAATTTCGCCTGCGAGCCTCCCACTCCCAGTTGCACTTCGCTGTACAGAGCAAAACGTTTATTGGTGCCGAATGGTATGTACTGACGCCATAAAAGGGCTCCTCCGTAGGTATGCTTCAGCGAATAGTAGTTGTCGACGCTCAGGTCGATTCCTGTTTCTTCATCTCCGAGTTGGAGACTGGCGCTGTTGATCCGTTGAAAAGTACGGGTATAGTAGAACCGGGCGCCGAGAGCCGTGTTGTTCCCGAAGGCATAGGCCACGATGGGAGAGAGTCGGATGGTGTGTCCCTCGGAATTGATCCCGTCGATGACGACGAACGTGTAGTTGTTGTTCGAATGTGTTGAGAATGATCCGGTGATTCCTGCGATCCATTGGCCCTTCGGTACGAACAGATTGGACATGCTGGTCAGACCGCGCGTTGCCTTGAGCGGACGCTTCGGATCAATCTCCAGCGTTGTGGAGTTCGGAGCTTCGGGTGCTGCGACGTCGGACGCCGGCAACTCTTTTGCCGACGTCCTCGCCACACAGAGGCTTAGAACCAATAGTGCAAAAATCTTCCCGATTCTCATGAACCGAATACTAATATACGAATTCCACGTCATCCAGGAACATGGTGCTCCCCACCTCACCTTCGAAATAATCGCCTCGGTAGCTGGCCGCTGCGGTCAGGATCAGTACGTTCGGTTCCTCGTCGTTGTATTGTTCCCGATAGATGATCGGAATCTCCACTTCGGTCCAGGTTGTGACGGCGCTTTCGAGCATCAGATCGCCGTAGCCCAGGATATGACCTTGGGGCGTCGTGGTGTTGGTCTTGTCGA
>CALYBN010000080.1 GCA_944414825.1 uncultured Rikenellaceae bacterium | reverse complement strand
TGCGGTTCGGATTCCAGGCCAACGGAGCCTACACCCTCCCGGCCGATGCCAAGAATGTCACCTCGGCCGTACATGCCGCCCCGATCTCTCCGGTCTATGACCGCACGACAGACTCCTACTATGCCCTACCGGATTTCCAACGGGCACAGGTCGCCAACCCGATGATCGACATCAAGCAGGTGGCCCGGCACAACAAAGCCCAGAATTACCGTCTTACGGGCAACATCTACGGCGAAGCAGACCTCATGGAAAATCTCACCTTCCGCGCCACCCTCTCCGTCGATTATGCCTCGGACAACTCCCGCCAGTTCAGCCCCCTGCTCTACGCCTACTATCCGGAGCTGGGACAGAAGCAACTGACCAATACCACCGAAAGCATCAATCAGACCAAGACCAACACACTGAACGCCCAACAGGACTACATCCTCACCTACAACGATTCCTGGGGACGGCATCATCTGACGGCACTAGCCGGTCTGACTACCAACTACACCGACTACCAGACGCTGGGCGGCGGCCGCAACCAGGATCAGGATGCCGACCTGCCCATCCCGAACGATCCGAACAAATGGTGGATCTCGTCGATCGGCGACGAAGCCTCGGCCACCAACAGCGGCAGCCAGTACCGCCGCTTCACGATGTCCTATCTGTTCCGGGCGTTATACAATTACGACAATCGCTATCTGGTCAACGCCTCCTATCGCCGCGACGGAGCATCGGTCTTCCGCAATACGGGCAACACCTGGGACAATTTCTACTCATTGGGAGCCGGGTGGGTACTCTCCGAGGAGAAGTTCATGCGCAACCAACGGGTGATCGACTACCTGAAGATCAAAGGATCGTTCGGCGTCCTGGGCAACCAGAACACCGGCAGCACCGGCGGCCGCTATCCCTCCTATCCGACGTTGAACTCCACGAATGCCGTCTTCGGCGACAACATCGTATCGGCCTACTCGCAGGCCTACCTGGTGACCAACCTGGGATGGGAGAAGACCGAAGCCTGGGAAACCGGATTCGAAATGAACCTGCTCGACTCCCGCATGCGTCTGGAAGCAGTCTACTATCACAAAAAGACCAAAGACCTGATCGTCTACCTCGAGAAATTCATGGGTGCCCAAGACGGCCTGATCAATGCCGGCGACATCCTCAACAAAGGATTCGAACTGAGCGCCGGCTGGAGCGACCGCATCGGATCAGACTTCCGCTATGCCGTGACGGCCAATCTGACCACCATTCAGAACCGGGTGACGTCATTGGGTAATCAAGGATTCCGGGTGACGGGTGGTAATGGCGTAGCCGTCACCGAAAAGGGTTTCCCGATCGGATACTTCTACGGCTACGTGGTGGAGGGCGTCTACCAGAACAACGAAGAGATCCAGCAATCGCCCACCAATACGTTGGCGACCGTCCAACCGGGTGACCTCAAATTCAAGGATATCGACCACAACGGCATCATCAACGCCGAGGACCGCACCAAGATCGGCAATCCGACTCCCAACTTCACTTACGGCTGCAACCTCACGCTCGGCTATAAGAACTTCGATCTGAGCATCGACCTGCAGGGAGTCCACGGCAATGAGATCTACGCCAACGGCTATCAGTCGGACTACGCCCAATTTAACTACCTGAAGAAACGCCTGGGCCGCTGGAACGGCGAGGGCACTTCGAACTGGGAACCGATTCTCGATCCGGCCCGGGCCGTCAACCAGTTAAACTCCAGTTATTTCATCGAGGACGGCAGCTATTTCCGCCTGCGGAACATCCAGCTGGGGTACAACTTCAGCGAGCGCATACTGCAAAAACTGCGTCTGCAAGGCTTGCGCCTCTTCATCAACATCGACAACCTCAAAACTTGGGCCCACAACTCGGGTTATACGCCGGAAATCGGTGGCAGCGCCATCGTCTTCGGCATAGACAGCGGCAACACCTATCCCGTACCGTCGACCTACACCTTCGGCATCAACGTAACTTTCTAAATCCTGAACCGTCATGAAAAAAACAAACAATATCCGATTCCTCCTCACGACCGGTCTGTTTCTGTTCGGACTAACCGCCTGCAGCGACCTGCTCGACCAGAAACCCGAAGGACAGTGGACCATCGACGACATCCCGGGCGGCAGCTTCACTTCCCAGGTCATGGCTCTTTACAGCGACGCCCGCGGTTACAACGTCACCAGCGGCACCACGGCCCTAGCCATCACTTGTTTCCGATCCGAGGACTCCGAGAAGGGAAGCACCCCCTCGGACGGCGCTCCATTTGCCGCCATGTACGACAACTTCAACTACGACGCCTCGAACGGCGCAATCCAGAGCTACTGGAGCGATAACTACAACATGATCCACCATGCCAACACCGTCATCGCAGACATGGACGCCCGGGGGGATCTCGACGCCACGGAGCAGATCCTCTACGGCGAGGCCCATTTCTTCCGGGCATTCGGATACCTCAACCTGGTGTGCGCCTTCGGCGAAGTGCCGCTAATCGATTTCAAAATCGAGAATGCCGCCGATGCCAATGTTCCCAAATCGACCGTAACCGAGATCTACTCCCTGATCGACGGCGACCTCACCATTGCCGAAAGGTCGCTGCCCCCGACCTGGGAAAGCCGCTACGTGGGCCGGCTCACCTACGGTGCTGCACGGGCCCTGCACGCACGGGCCTACATGATGCGCAACGACTGGCCGAACATGTACCGTGCCGCGGTCGATGTGATGGATACCCAGTTGTATAATCTCAACACACCGTTCGAGGATATCTTTCGCGAGGAGTACGAAAACGGCCCGGAATCGGTCTGGGAAATTCAGTGTACGGCCACCGTAGCTCTACCAGCCGATAACAATATCGGTAGTCAGTTCGCACAGGTACAGGGATGTCGGGGAGCCGGCAATTTCGACCTGGGCTGGGGATGGCACGCCCCCACCCAACTCCTGGCCGAAGCCTTCGAACCAGGTGACCCGCGGAAAGATGCAACGCTGCTCTACTTCGTCCGGGCCGGAGAGAGCTGGCCTGCGGATTACCCACCCAACGGCAATGCTCCCTACAACGAAAAATTGGTCGCAGCGGCCGACATGTCCTGTCAGTATCTCAACAAGAAAGCCTACACCAACCCCGCCCTGCGCACCAAATACGGTAATCGTTACGGCTATTGGTTCAACATCCGCATGATCCGCTATGCCGACGTAGTGCTGATGGCTGCCGAGGCCGCCTGCGAGATGGGAGGAGAAGAGAATCTGACCGCAGCCAAAGAGTATCTCGAAATGGTCCGGGCCCGGGCCCGGGGTACCAACCCGGACATCCTGCCAGAGGTGACAACAGACGATCAAGATGCGCTGCGTACGGCGATCCGCCACGAGCGGCGTATCGAACTGGCCATGGAACCGGGACGTTTCTACGATCTGGTGCGCTGGGGCACCGCCAACGAGGTGCTGACCGCAGCCGGCAAGCACTACGAGGAGCGGTTCGCCCTGCTGCCCTTACCGCAGAACGAGGTCGACCAATCGAACGGAGTCCTGGTACAGAATCCCAACTACGCAAACTAGCATGATCATGAGACGAAAAACCACGCTTGCAGCCCGATCCACCACTCTGCTTGCAAAGGGAGGTGCTGCTCTCCTGTTGTTTGGACTGGGCACTCTCCGCCTGCTGACGGCACAACCGCTTCCGGCCGTACAAGCTGTCTCTCTGCCCTCCACCCCGATGGAACGTTGGATCGACAGCTTAATGAACCGCATGACCCTCAACGAGAAAATCGGGCAACTCAATCTGCCCAGTGCCGGCGACATCACCACCGGCCAAGCCCAGAGCAGCGACATCGCCACGAAAATCCGGCAAGGAGCCGTCGGCGGGCTGTTCAACATCAAAGGCGTGGAGAAGATCCGGGCCATGCAACGCATTGCGGTCGAGGAGAGCCGGCTCGGGATTCCGCTGCTGTTCGGCATGGACGTGATTCACGGCTACGAAACGGTATTTCCCATCCCGTTGGGGCTCTCCTGCACGTGGGACATGGAGGCCATCGAACGCTCGGCCCGGATTGCAGCTATCGAGGCCAGTGCCGACGGCATCTGCTGGACCTTCAGCCCGATGGTCGACATCTCGCGTGATCCGCGCTGGGGTCGCGTATCGGAAGGGAACGGCGAGGATCCCTATCTGGGCGGCGAGATTGCTCGAGCCATGGTGCGCGGTTATCAGGGCGCCGGGCGTCCCTTCTCGTCCGACGACGAGATCATGGCCTGCGTAAAGCATTTCGCTCTCTACGGAGCGGCCGAAGGCGGACGCGACTACAACACCACCGACATGAGCCGACAGCGGATGTACAATGAATATTTCTATCCCTACCAGGCCGCCATCGAAGCAGGCGCGGGAAGTGTCATGGCCTCGTTCAACGAAGTGGACGGCATTCCGGCCACAGCCAACCGCTGGTTGATGACCGACGTGCTACGCCATGAATGGGGGTTCGAAGGGTTCGTCGTGACCGACTACACGGCGATCCTCGAGATGGTCGACCACGGTATCGGCAACCTGCAGGCCGTCACGGCCCGGGCCCTGAAAGCCGGTATCGACATGGATATGGTGAGTGAAGGCTTCACCGGGACCCTGCGGCAGTCGCTCCGGGAGGGGCTAATCACCGAAGCGGAGATCGACCGGGCCTGTCGCCTGGTACTGGAGGCCAAATATAAACTGGGCCTCCTGGCCGACCCCTACAAGTTCTGCAATCTGGAACGGGCTCAAAGTCAGATCTACACGCTGGCTCACCGTGCCGCAGCGCGCCAGATCGCCGGCGAAAGTTTCGTGCTGCTGAAGAACGACGGCACCCTGCCGCTGGCCAAACAGGGTACGATCGCCGTCATCGGGCCGCTCGGAGCCACACGCAGCAACATGCCGGGAACGTGGAGCGTTGCGGCCGATCTCTCGAAATCGGCCACACTGGTCGAAGGGCTTCAGGCCGTAGCAGGACCCAGTGCCAAGGTTATCTATGCCAAGGGGAGCAACCTCACGGCCGATCCCACACTCGAACGAAATGCCACGATGTTTGGCCGGGAGCTGGGTCGCGACGACCGTACCGACCGGCAACTGCTCGACGAAGCCCTGCAAACGGCGGCTCAGGCAGACGTGATCATTGCGGCGCTGGGCGAATCGTCGGAATTCAGCGGCGAGTCGAGCAGCCGCACAGACCTTAACATTCCCGACGTACAGCAGGCCTTGCTCCGGGCTCTGCTCGACACCGGGAAACCGGTTGTACTGGTACTCTTCACCGGGCGGCCGCTGACCCTCACCTGGGAAAACGACCATGTGCCGGCCATTCTCAACGTCTGGTTCGGCGGCACGGAGGCAGCCTATGCCATCGGCGACGTGGTGTTCGGCGATGTGAACCCCTCCGGGAAACTCACCATGAGTTTCCCGCGCAACGTGGGGCAGATCCCCGTGTTCTACAACCACAAAAACACCGGACGGCCGCTGGCCGAGGGTCATTGGTTCGAGAAGTTCCGCAGCAACTACCTCGATACGCCCAACGAACCGCTCTATCCGTTCGGATATGGATTGAGCTACACGACTTTCTCATACGGGCCACTTACGCTCAGCTCCCCGACGCTCAATCCGGAGGGAGAGATCACGGCAACGATCCCGATCACCAATACGGGGCATCGCGACGGTACGGAGGTCGTACAACTCTACATCCGCGACCTGGTGGGCAGCACCACCCGCCCGGTGAAGGAGTTGCGGGGATTCCAGCGAATTGCAATCCGCGCCGGCGAAACGGTGCAGGTTCGGTTCCGGATTAATGCCGACCTGTTGCGATTTTGCAACTATGAGCTGGAATCTGTCTGGGAGCCGGGCGATTTCGACGTCATGGTCGGCGGTGACAGCCAAAACCTACAAACCGCCCGTTTCACCCTGAAATAACCAGAAACGTATGACCATACACAGATTCAAACCACTCCTGTCGGCAGTCGTTCTGGCCGGTGCACTCCTCCTCGCTGTCCAATGCGGCAACCAACGGCACCCCGCTCCGCTCAGTGACGAAGCGCTTCTGGACAGCGTAGAGCGCCGTACGTTCAACTACTTCTGGGAAGGTGCCGAGCCCGTAAGCGGCATGGCACCCGAACGTATCCACCTGAACGGAGTCTATCCGGAGAACGATCAGAATGTCGTCACCTCAGGCGGCAGCGGTTTCGGCATCATGGCCATCCTGGCCGGCATCGAACGCGGTTACATCACGCCGGAGGAGGGACTGACCCGTCTGGAACGCATCGTCAGCTTCCTCGAACGGGCAGACCGCTTCCACGGAGCCTTTCCGCACTGGTGGTACGGCGAAACGGGGCGTGTGAAGCCTTTCAGCCGCAAGGACAACGGTGCCGATCTGGTAGAGACGGCCTTCCTCATCCAAGGGTTGCTGACCGCACAGCAATACTACCGGCAGGGCACGCCACGCGAACAGGCGCTCGCCGCCCGCATCGATCACTTGTGGCGCACGGTCGAATGGGACTGGTTCCGACAGGACGGACAGAATGTCCTCTACTGGCACTGGAGTCCCGACTACGGCTGGGGCATGGACTTCCCCGTGCGCGGCTACAACGAATGCCTGATCATGTACATCCTGGCAGCATCCTCGCCCACGCACGGCGTCCCGGCAGCCGTCTATCACGAGGGGTGGGCCGAAAACGGTGCCATCGTCTCACCCCACGAGGTGGAGGGAATCCGCCTCGACCTGCGTTACCAAGGTGGTACGGTCGGGCCGCTCTTCTGGGGGCACTACTCCTACCTGGGGCTTGAACCGCGCGGGCTCAAGGACCGCTATGCCGACTATTTCCGCGAGATGCGAAACTACACGCTCATCAACCGCGCCTACTGCATCCGCAATCCGCACCGTTACAAAGGTTACGGCCCCGACTGTTGGGGGCTGACGGCCAGTTACTCGGTAAAGGGTTATGCGGCCCACGCCCCGGAGGAGCAATACGACGTAGGGGTAATCTCTCCCACGGCCGCCCTCTCCTCGATCGTCTACACCCCGGAGTATTCGATGGAGGTCATGCGCCATCTCTATGCCATGGGCGACCGGGTTTGGGGCCCCTACGGCTTCTACGACGTCTTCAGCGAAACGGACGACTGGTACCCGCAGGTCTACCTGGCCATCGACCAGGGGCCGATCGCCGTGATGATCGAAAACCACCGTTCCGGACTGCTGTGGCGGCTGTTCATGAGCCATCCGGACGTACGGGCCGGATTGCGGAAATTGGGTTTCTCCTCGCCCGCCCTGCGGGAGTAGTCTTTATGCCAGTTCCAGGCTGATCACTACAACCAGGCTGATCACTACAAGTCGAACCTCTCTCCAGCGCCACAGAGCCCTGATGGGCGTCCTTCCGCAACGTTCACCCAGGCTCCAACAGTTTGTCCAATATTCATCTTTATACAAAAAATCGAATCAAATACGTTATATTTGTATCCGAATCTAAAAATTAGATGAAACGATGAACAATCCCCTGCCCGACGTCGATCTCCCCGTGGATTTCCTGGCGATGACCGACATCACGGAAGACGTACTCCGCTTATACCGTTTCCCCTGCCGCCTGAAGGCCGGCATCTTCGCCCTTGTGCTGGAAGGAAGCATCGACGCTTCGATCAACCTCTCCGACTACCATATCCAGGCGAACGACTTCGCCACGCTCCCTCCGGGCACGGTCATTCAGTTTCACACCATGACCAAAGACCTGAAGGTCTATTTTGCCGCCTTCTCGAACAGCTTCATGGGCAACGTGAACCTGATCTCCTCAACACAGGATTTCTTCCCGCATATTCTCGAAAACCCGGTACTGCACCTGACCCCAAAAATCGCAGAGTTGTTCAGCGACTATTTCGCACTGTTACACAAAGCCCTCACTTACTCTACCATTCAGGAACCGGAGATCATCCGCCCCATCCTGCTCTCCATTCTCAACGGGCTGGGACAACTCTACCGTACGACTACGGCCACAGAGCGTACACTGAGCCGAGGCGAGGACCTGTGCCGCCAGTTCACCCGGCAGGTGATGAAACACTACCTCAAGGAGCGGAGTGTGTCGTTCTATGCCGGACTGCTCAACATATCGCCCCAACACCTCTGCGTGACGGTGAAGCAACAGACTGGGCGGACCGTTTCCGATGCCATTGCCGACGTCGTGATCATGGATGCCAAGGCCCAACTCAAATCCACCAACCTGACCATCCAGGAGATTGCCTATTCGCTGAATTTCATCAACGTCTCCTCCTTCGGCAAGTATTTCAAACGCTATGTCGGCATGTCGCCCAACGAATACCGCAAAAGCTGACCCCCCCCTGGAGTAAAAGAGCCTTTGCTCTCACAAGATGCACAATACAAACATCGCCCTGCTGCACGGCGCAGCAGGGCGATGTTTGTATTTTACCGGAAGGACGGGCTTGCCCACACACGGAGCACCTCTCCATCTGCGGCCTAATTATTTCACGCTGAAAGCGTAGATCGAAGTCTGAGTATAGGTCTCACCCGGACGCAACACGGCCGACGGGAAGTTCTCGTGGTTGGGAGCATCGGGGAAATTCTGCGTTTCGAGTGCGATGGCCGTATGGCGGTTATGGATATCGCCACGTTTACCCACATCCTTGCCGTTCATGTAGTTTCCGCTATAGAACTGCATGCCGGGCTGGTCGGTGAGAACGGTCATCACGATACCCGTAGCGGGTTCGTATACTACAGCAGCCTCGCTCAGGGCACCGGCCTCGGGTTTGTTCAGCACATAGTTGTGGTCATACCCACCGCCGAAGATCATCGGCTCATAGGTCAGCGTGTCGAGCCGTGCACCGATCGCCATCGGCGTACGGAAATCGAGCGGCGTTCCCTCTACGGGGACGATCTCTCCGGTCGGGATCAGGTTCTTGTCCGTTGCCGTGAAAGCATCAGCATTGATCTGCAGGATATGCGAATTGGTCGACTGGGCTGACGTACCGTGCAGGTTGAAATAAGCGTGGTTGGTCGGGTTCAGGATCGTTGGAGCGTCGGTCGTAGCCTCATAGCGCAGCACCAGTTTGTTATCGGGCGTCAGCGAGTAGGTCACCTTCAGGGTCAACGTGCCCGGGTATCCCTGTTCGCCGTCGGGCGACACATAGGTCATCTCTACGGCCGGATTGCCATCGGCATCGGTCAGCTCTTTGGCATCCCACACTTTCGTCGAGAAGCCGCCTTTACCACCGTGCAGCTGGTTGCCCTTCTCGTTGGTGGTCAACTGATATTCCTTGCCATCGATGGAAAACTTACCCTTACCGATCCGGTTGCCATAACGGCCTACGACCGGGCCTGAGTACTTGTCGCTCGAAGACAAATAGCCAGCGATCGACTCATAGCCCCAGATCACATCTTTGAACGTGCTGTCAGCAGCCGGAACCCACAGGTCGACCAGACGAGCGCCGTAGTTGGTAATCTGTACGGCCATACCGTTGGCATTCTGCAGTGTGTAGAGCGATACGGGTTTGCCTTTCAGAACGGTGTCGAAGGCATTGGCCTCGAACAGAACCGGACCGTTATTGGCCGGTTGCGGGTTGCTACCGCAAGCGAGCAGGGCTGCCGCCGCTGCAATAATGAAAAGGTTTTTCATAGGATTGATTTTAGTTGGTTAAAGCATTTTTTCAGAATCTTTTCTCTCCCCTCCCCGAGACTAATACCCCATACGCAGGCGGGCCCACGGCATGACCAGTGCCGGCGCCTTCTTCTGCGCCAGCAGATCGGCCATGTACTTCATATAGGGATCCACGTGCGAGAAGAAATGTTTGTATCCCTCGCACAACGTATTGAGGTTCGGCTCGCCCTTGGCCGTGGTGTCGAAACGGTGTTTTGGGCACTCCCCGCGACAGGCGAAATAGTATTTGCAACGGAAGCACTCCGACGGCAGGTTGTTACGCTTGTCGAGCCCGAAGCGGAACTGCTCCTTCGATTTGTAGATCGCCGCCAGCGTATCGGTCCCGATATTGCCCAGTTTGTACTCCGGATAGACATAGTGGTCGCACGAGAAAACATCGCCGTTGTGTTCCACCACCAGCGCATCGCCGCACGTCTCGCAGAAAGAGCAAAGTCCCGGCTGCACACCCGCCCATTGAGCCAGTGCCACGTCAAACAACTGCACAAAGTAGGTTCCCACGTCACCCAGCACCCAGTCGTCGAACATATCGGTCATGAAGCGGCCGAATCCCACCGCCGAGACCGACCAGTCGGCCAGCGCCGACCCCGGCGTATGGGGCGGCACGATGTAGGGCCGTGCGACTCCGTTCACCGATTTCACATACTCGACCACCGGCAGGAACTGCATGTAGTGGCTTCCGATGGCCTTCATGAAGCGGTAGACCTCCACGCCGCGCCCTTCGCTGAAGTGGTTCACCGTCGACAGCGTATTGAACTCCACGTTGTGCTGCTCCATCATCTCGATGCCGCGCATCACCTTGTCGAACGTCGGCTCTCCGCCCTTGTTCAGACGGCAGGCGTCATGAATGTCACGCGGTCCGTCGATCGAGACGCCGATCAGAAAGTTATTCTCATGGAAGAAATCGCACCAGTCGGCATTGAGCAGCGTACCATTGGTTTGAAGCGTATTGTCGATGCGTTTCTTCCCGGCATACTTCTTTTGGATCTCCACCGCTTTCCGGTACCAGTCGAGTCCGGCCAACAGCGGTTCTCCGCCGTGCCAGGCGAAAGTAATGATATCCACATCATTAGCCGTAATATACTGCCGGATATACTCCTCCAGCAGTTCAAGGCTCATGGTCGGTTGCGTACCGCCATACAGGTCGGCTTTATCGAGATAGTAGCAATAGTGGCAATCCAGGTTGCAGCGCGAGCCGATGGGTTTAAGCATCGTCGAAAAGGCAGTGGGACGATTCTTTTTCCAGGCATCGTTAAAAGTCAATATTTTTTTACGGTCCATAGATAACAGATTCAGTTTACAAATTACAAAAATAGGTTTTATATCCGGAATCCCCTAGCACAAATGTATCTTTTTGGCGCTATTCTGACCATTTTTCGGCATCCGGGCAGCATTTACTCTTTTTTTCACGGCACGACCCTACTGTTCGGAATCTGGCACATCTCTTGAAACATTCTTCGGATGGCACCATTGCCGCATCACCCTATTAAACACAGATTCACATCATGGCATCTTTTCTATGGTTCATCCTCATCGGTCTGGCAGCAGGTTATCTGGCCAGCCGGATTGTCAAAGGCAGCGGTTCGGGCCTCCTGTTGAACTTGGTTATCGGCATCATCGGCAGCGTGGTCGGCGGCTGGGTCTTCAGTCTGTTCGGACTGTTCGCTATCGGGACGCTGGGCAGCTTCATCACCTCGGTAGCAGGAGCTGTCATCCTGCTCTGGATCGTCGCCCTGCTCGGACACAAAAAAGAAAAAAAGTAATGTCTATTGATCATTTTTTACCGTTTTTATATCAATTTTTACTGAGCCGCAGACCTTTTCTTTTCATATATTTGCAGAGTTAAGACATAACCAGACTCTTACCTAAAAAATATCTGAATGAAAAGGATCCTGTTGTTAACAGCCGCAGCAAGTCTACTCTCCGCTGCGGCCGTACCGGCTCAAACGTCGGAAAAACCCTACACGACCTACATGGTCTCCAATGCCCATCTGGATACCCAGTGGAATTGGGATGTAAAACAAACTATCGGGGAATTTATTCCCAACACTTTGTTCCAGAACTTCCGGCTCTTCGAACAATACCCTCACTACATCTTCAATTTCGAAGGCGGTGTGAAATACGCCTGGATGAAGGAGTACTACCCGGAACAATTTGCCAAATTGGTCGAATACATTCGCCAGGGCCGATGGCATATCTCGGGCAGTTCGTGGGATGCCAACGATACGCACGTTCCCTCGCCCGAGGCCTTCCTGCGCAACATCATGCTGGGCCAGCACTTCTATGAAAAGGAGTTCGGCGTGAAATCGACCGACATTTTCCTGCCCGACTGCTTCGGATTCAGCTACACGGTACCCACGATCGCAGCGCACTGTGGCGTAACGGGTTTCTCGACACAGAAACTCCAATGGCGCAACAATCCTTTCTATGAAGGGAACAAAAAATGGCCCTTCGCCTATGGCCTCTGGCAAGGCGTCGACGGCTCGCGCCTGATGGCAGCCCTCAATACCGGAGGTTATGGTTTCAACCCAAACGAAGATCTTTCTTATAACAAAGATCTAATCAAAATGGCTGAAGAGGGAGTAAAACCCTACGCTTTCCGTTATTACGGCACCCGTTCCTCACGGCTGCACGGCGACCAGGGCGGCTCTCCGCTGGCCAGCGCCGTGAAATGGGTCGAAGAGAGCGCCGTGAGCGACGGCCCGGTACGGATCATCAGCGCTACGTCGGACCAACTCTTCAAAGAATTCATGCCCTTTGACCAGCATCCGGAACTGCCTGTTTTCGACGGGGAGCTGTTGATGGATGTTCACGGCACGGGATGCTACACTTCGCAGGCTGTCATGAAGCGCTTCAACCGCCGCAATGAACAGCTGGCTGATGCTGCTGAGCGGACTTCAGTCGTAGCCGACTGGATGGGCGCCCTGCCCTATCAGCACGCAGCGCTGGACGAAGCCTGGAAGCGCTTCATCTGGCATCAGTTCCACGACGACCTCACCGGCACCAGCATACCCTCAGTCTATACCTACTCCTGGAACGACGAGGTGCTGTCGCAGACTCAATTCATGGACGTGATGGCATCGGCTACGGGAGCCGTGGCGCAGGCTCTCGACACCCGGACGAAAGGCTCGCCGGTGGTGGTCTACAATGCCGCAGCCTACACCCGCACGGATGTAGTGGAAGCCGAAATCCCTATGGCAGCGGGCACGAAAGGCATCGCCGTCTACGGCCCCGACGGAAAGAAAGTCCCCGCACAGCTGCTCTCCTGCCAGAACGGCATGGCCAAGATCGCCTTTGCAGCTACCATGAAACCCGTCAGCTACGGCGTCTACGACGTACGACCGGCCGGTGCAAGCCGCAGCAAGATCAAAGCCTCGGAAAACGGCATCGAAAACGACATTTACCGGATTACGCTTGATGCCAACGGCGATATCTGCTCGCTGATCGACAAGCGCAACGGCAAAGAGCTGGTGGAGAACGGCAAAGCGTTCGGACTGGCCCTCTTCACGGAGAATCCCTCGCCGCAGTGGCCCGCCTGGGAAATTCTGAAAAAGGTCGTAGACTCGGATCCCGTCAAAGTGAACGGTAACGTGAAGGTCAGCGTCGAGGAGTGCGGAGAGCTGCGTGCCGTGCTGAAAGTGGAACGTGACTACGGAGAGTCGCACCTGGTACAGCGTATCATCCTGACCGACGGTGCCACCGACGACCGGATCGACATCCGCATGTCGGTAGACTGGGCAACGAAAAACGCCCTGCTGAAGGCCGAGTTCCCGATGAGTTTCGCAAATCCGGAAGCTACCTACGACCTGGGAATCGGCACCGTGCGCCGCGGCAACAACACTCTGACGGCTTACGAGGTCTGCGGGCAGCATTGGGCCGACCTAACTGCCGCCGACGGATCGTACGGTATCTCCGTACTGAACAACTGCAAATACGGCTGGGACAAACCCGCCGACAACAACCTGCGCCTGACGCTGTTGCATACCCCTTCAGTCAAAGACCGCTACCCCCACCAGAGCACGCTCGATTTCGGGCACCATGAATTCACCTACTCCATCGTAGGCCACGCCGGCGACCATCTCCAGGCTGGCATCACGGCCAAAGCCGAAGGACTGAACCAACCGCTGCTGGCCTTCACGGCACCGAAACATGCCGGACAGTTGGGCCGTACGTTCTCATTCGTCAGTCTCTCTACGCCGCAGATCGCCCTCAAGGCCCTGAAGAAAGCCGAAGACGGCAACGGGTACATCGTCCGCGTATTCGAAACCTTCGGCAAGGAGGTGAACGATGCTCAGATCACCTTCCCGTGCAACATCGTATCGGCCGAGGAGGTGAACGGTCTGGAAGAGTCGGTGGGCAAGGCCGAATTCAACGGCAAAACCCTGACAGTCAAGGCCGGCAAGTTCGCACCGAAAAGCTATCGCGTACATTTCGCGCCGGCTGCCGTAACGGCTCCGGCAGCCCGTTCGCTCTTCGTCGCACTGCCGTTCAACCGCCTGGCCATCTCGTCCGATGCCTTCGTAGCGCACGGTCACATGGATCGCGAATGGAACTCCTATGCCGCAGAGATCATCCCCGACACGATCGTCAGCGGAGGCATCCGGTTTGTAACCGGCGAGGCCGATCTGCCGAATGCTGTCGTATGTGACGGCAATGTCGTAAAACTGCCCGAAGGACACAACTGCAACAGGCTCTATCTGCTGGCAGCTTCGAATGAGGGCGACCGCGAGGCTGTCTTCACAGTTGACGGCAAGGAGTATCGCGCCGAGGTGCCCTACTATGCCGGCTTCTTCGCACAGTGGGGCTGGACCGGACATTCGGAGAGTTACGTCCGCGACGCCATGCCGGGCTATATCGGCTCACACCGCCATGCCATTGCCAAACGGAATGACGTCTATGCCCAGACCTACATGTATCGCGTAGCTCTGGACATCCCGACCGATGCCAAAGAGTTGGTACTGCCCAAGGATGAGCGTGTAGTGGTATTCGCTGCCACGCTGTCGGACAACGCTGCCGACCAGGTGAAACTCGCCTGCGAACCGCGCGCACTGCCCTAATCGGGATACTCACAATAAAAGGAAACGGGAGCGGCATGGTACCGCTCCCGTTTCCTTTATCTAAAGTCGCTGAGGGCTGTCCCGTGATGGCGGCAGCATTCGGTCGAAACTATCGTTTACTGATACTCCGGATGGCGCAGCAACCAAGCTACGGCATAGGAACAGGAGGCCTTGACCGGTACGCCCCGCTCTCGGGCATATTCAAACACGGCTTGTGTCAGTGCCGCAGCAATCCCACGCCCCTGCAACCGAGGCGGCACGATGGTATGCACGATATTCAGACCTCCGGATTCGAAGGGCAGGTACTCGACGAAAGCCGTAGCACCCTCTACCTCCGTCTCGAAACGACGGTGCTCTGGCTGATGCACTATAACATATTTTTCCATGCTATCTCGAATTAAAGGTCACCCGGAGAAGGGTGTCTATATCATTTCTGTGCCACAAACATCAAACGGGAGGGATCGTATCCCCGCACCCGGGCCCGTTCCCGGAGCCAGTCGACCGTTGCATCCGGCAGCAGGGGCATACGGCTCAGAATCCAAAGATACTTGTCCGAACGGCCTCCCACCAAAGCATAGGAATAGTTCTCCTGATCCAGTTCCAAAACGTTATACTCGCTGTAGAACCACCAGAAGAATGACACTTTCAGACGGCCCGGTTCCGCAGGGTCCGGGACCTTGGCCTTGCCGCGTGCCGTGCGCAGCTTTCCGTCCAACGTACCGACACGACCGCTGTTGAGTACGTCGATCCGGCCGTCCGGACGAAGTTTATACTCCGCCGTAACGCCCACCAGTCCTCGTTCAAACACATGGTCAAAGCGGGCTATCTCATACCATTTGCCCAAGAAACGCTTCAGGTCAAGTTGCCGGACCGCGCTATTATCTACACCACTCCTTTTCATACGCTTATTCTCTAAAGGTCCTCCCTTTACAATATCCGCAAGGCAATCTTCGCACACGCCTCCGCATCAGCCAATGCGTGGTGGTGAGTGGTCAGGTCGTAGTCGCAATAGGCTGCCACGGTCTGCAACTGGTGGTTGGCCAACTGCGGCATCAGGCGTCGGGCTGCTCGGTAGGTGCAATGAAACCGGTAGTTCGGATACTCCATTCCGTACAACTCGTGCACGGCCCGCAGGCACCCCTCGTCGAAAACGCTGTTGTGCGCCACCAGCGGCAACGACCTGATCGCCGGTGCCACCTCCGCCCACACCTCCGGGAAATCAGGCGCTCCATCCGTATCAACGGCCGTGAGGCCATGGATGCGCGTCGTCCAATAGCTGTAATAGTTGGGCCGCGGATGGATCAACCGGTAGAAACGGTCCGTGATCTCGCCCCCGCGGACAATCACCACGCCTACACTGCACACGCTGCTCCGCCGACCGTTGGCCGTTTCGAAATCTATGGCTGCAAAATCATTCATTGCTAGAATCTCCTCTTTCAACAGAGCAAAGATACGTAATAAATGGTTGCAACGTCACTCCAAATTTCGGGACTGAAGCACTACATTTCCCTGGGCAAACTCTCCTCGTGCAGATTTCGTGCCCAACTCCTCTGTCCGACAGTTCGGGCCGCCGCAAAAACATCTCCGATGGATTCATCGCACCACAAAAGAGACTCCGCGTCGATTGCCGTCGTCATCGGTCAGCGACAGCAGATGATGCCCCGGTGCCACCTCACAGGCCATCTGATGCTCGCCGCGGGTCGTGCCGAGATACTCCTGATCGAGATACCAATAGAGCGTCGTCTCCTGATCGGCTGCCGCGGCCCGAAACACAAACCGCTCGCGCTCTCCGGAAAACCCCTTGGGCAGGTGCAGCACCGCCCCCTGTTCCGGATAGATCACCTCGATCGCACGGGTGTCCACCCCCTGGCAATCCGGATGATACGGCGGCAGCGGCAGGTAGTCCAGGTGGCTGCGACGATAGTAGTACTCCTGCGCAGGCGGCAGCACAAACCACGAACGGGTGATCATACGCTCCACCGACTCACAGGAACTGTTCACCCGGTAGCGCCCGTCCGGCGAAAGATGTACCCGGATATGATAAGGACACAAAGGCGTCAATGCACCGCTGCGCGGCATGTCGAGCGTATCCACCTCAGGGCAGAGAGCCGACGCGCGGTGCCCGCTGGTGCGGCAGATGGGCATGGGTTCCAGTTCGTCGACCGGCTTCTCGAACCACCCCGACTCGGGCAGCAACGAAAATAGGTCGAACAGCACCGGAGCGGCATTCCCCACGCCAGTCAGCCCCGGACGTCCCTCACCGGAGGCATTCCCGGCCCATACACCTACCACATAGCGCGGCGTCAGGCCGATCGCCCAGGCATCGCGCCCACCGTAACTGGTGCCGGTCTTCCATGCCACGCGTTTCATACTGGCAAACTGCTGCCAGTCGGCCTCCTCCTCGGGTCGGTTCAGGCCCGACATGGCCTCGAAAGCGAACCAGATGGCCGCAGCCGAAAGTTCCGGCTGATCCGTAAGCCGCGGATCGGCCACCGAACGGATCGGAGCACCCGCCGATAGCGGATAAGGCGTCAACGAATGGATATCAGAGCGGTCATAGCGACCATTGTATGGGCCGAAATGGTTCAGTACACGGGCCATCGAAGCATACATCCCCGCCATGTCCCAGAGCGTCCCCTCGGCTCCGCCCAGAATGAGCGACGCCCCGTAGTGCGCCTCCGAACGGTCGAGCGTGGCCATACCCCAGCGTCGCAGTAGTGCCAGGAAGCGTCCCGTATTGTACTGCGACAACATGCGCACCAGCGGCACGTTGAGCGACCGCTCGATAGCCACACGAGCCGGGATGACGCCATTGAACGTCCGGTTGTAGTTCTGCGGGGCGAAGCCATCGATATCGAGCGGCGTATCGACCACCAGCGTACCGGGCAGAATCATCCCCTCGTGGAGCATAGCGGCATAGAGCATCGGTTTCAGCACGCTGCCCGTACTGCGGCGTGCCGTGATAATATCCACGTCGTTTCCCCGTTCGGGCGGCGCCTCGAAGGT
Source organism: uncultured Rikenellaceae bacterium (assembly GCA_944414825.1). Classification (GTDB taxonomy): domain Bacteria; phylum Bacteroidota; class Bacteroidia; order Bacteroidales; family Rikenellaceae; genus CALYBN01. Next base: position 10,791 of record CALYBN010000080.1, on the reverse strand, counting down.
CGCGTTTCCGGCATAGGCCAACACCTCGCCCGTACGGACATCGGCCACCAGTGCTGCCAGGTTGTGGACATGGTTCGAGGCGGCATATTCTCGGGCATAACGGTTCACAATGGCCTGTACGCGTCGTTGCAGCGACGCCTCGAGCGACGAGTCGATCCGTTCGCCGGGGCGATCGGCCGCCAACCGGGTCAACAAGTGAGGCGCTTCATCGGGGAGAGGCAGCGGTGCCGCAGGGAGCGGTTCGAGGCATGCCAATTCATACTCCGTAGGATCCAGTATGCCCCGATCACGCAGCACGGCCAGCAGCCGATTGCGCTTGGCAAGCAGCAACGTCCGGTTCCGCCCCGGATGGATCAGCGCCGGAGCATTGGGCAGCACGGCCAGCACGGCACTCTCGGCCCAGGAAAGGTCGGCAGCCGACCGCCCGAAATAGCGCCACGCCGCGGTTTCCAACCCCACGACATTTCCACCGAAGGGAGCATGGGAAGCATACAGCAACAATATCTCGCGTTTGGAATAGATACTCTCCAGAAACAACGCCCAGGCTGCCTCCACGCCCTTCTCCCGGAGAGTCCGATCGCGATTACCCCGAGCCAGGCGGGCCAGTTGCATGGTGATGGTGCTGCCGCCCGAGACCACACGCCGTGCCCCCAAATTAAGCCGCAGGGCTCGCGCCACAGCCAGCGGATCGATACCCGGATGGCGGAAGAAGCGCTTATCCTCATAAGCGACCAGACACTGCACGAACTTCTCCGGCACGCAGTCTCCCATCGGAAATCGCCACTGTCCATCGGCTGCGATACGCCCACCCAGCAGCTCTCCATTCCGGTCATAGAGCAACGAAGAGCAGGGCTGCGGGAACAATTCGCGCGGCACGACCACCCACAGCACGATCCAACCCAGCAGCAATACACCCAGGACACACAATAGTGCGTTCCGCCAGCGTCGGGGCGGCAGGGGAAGTGCGGCAGAGGGATAAGGCATAAGAATCTTGCGGTTTTTCATGCAAGATATGAATTTAAAACCTATATTTGTTTATTGTCCCGTTTAATTTCATCGCACTCATGAAAGCCTGGATTCCTTTTTCGATGCTTACACTCTGGCTGCTCGCCGCCTTATGCAGCTGCAGAACGAAAGACAACTCGGCCGAAGAACCTCTGGTGTTCAACCCCTATGTTGAGGCATTCACCTCGGGCAACATCTCGCGCTACACCCCGTTGTGCATCCTCTTCGCCCGCGAGGTCCCGGCCGAACTGCAAACCCCCGAGGAGGCTCGGAAACGGATCCAGATCAAACCCAAGATCGACGGCACATTCACGTTCGAGGATGCACACACGCTCGTATTCACACCAAAAAATGGCTTCGCCCGCAACACTACCTATCGCGTCAAGGCCGATCTCGAAGCGTGGTTCTCCCCGGAACGGAAGGAGGATCGGCACTTCGCCTTCCGTTTCACGACCCTGCCCTTCTCGGTCCGGGCCGAATTCAACGCACTGGGGATCAACGAACACTCCGAAAACGCATTTGACCTCTCGTGCATACTCTACACCCTGGATCACGAGGAGCCGGCCACGATCGAGCAAACCGCCACTTTCTCGGAAAAAACTCCCGTCATATGGACCCACTCCGAGGATGGACGCCGACATGAAGCCCTTCTGCAACATGTCGAAGCCTCGGCACAAGGCAGCCGCCCGTTGAGCGTCGGCATCGGACCGAACAAGTTGGGGGCCAAGGAGGAGACGCTCCTGACGCTCAACATCCCGGGGAGAGACGAATTCTCGGTCTACCACGTACGCTATGTCAAAGAACCGGAACGCTACATCGAGGTGACCTTCACTCAGCCACTCGACGGCACGCAGGACCTGCGCGGACTGGCCTACATCACCTACGGCGAGGATCAGTACTGCGACATCTCGAATATCGACGGCAACCGTCTGCTGCTCTACCCCGATGCCAAGGCAACCGGAGCGTTGGACCTCCATCTGAGTCAGGAACTGCGGAGTGCACGAGGCGTGACGCTGGGGCAGAACGTGATCCGAAAGGTGGAGACCGGAGGGCAGCTCCCGGAGGTACGGTTCACGGGCAAGGGCGTGATCGTCCCGCAATCGGAGCAACTGATGATTCCGTTCCAAGCGGTTTACGTACGGGGCGTAGTGGTCCGCGTGATCCGGATCCTGGAGCGGAATATCGGTCAATTCCTCCAGACCAACGACCTGGGCGGTGACGGCGAGTTGATGCGCGTAGGCCGTCTGCTGGCCCGCAAGACCATCTTCCTGGACGACGACCCCACGCGGGATCTCACCCAACTGGACACCTACGCCCTCGACCTGCGCCAGCTAATCCAACCCGAACCGGGCGCCATCTACCGCGTGGAACTGTCGATCAACAAACAACTCTCAGCCTACCCGTGCGAAGGATACACGCGTCTGAGCAAGGAGGAGATCCTGGCCCAGGACGAACTGAAATTCCGTGAAGAGGTGGGACGCTTCGACGCCGGAGGCTACTACTTCTACTACAACGATCAATACGACGGGGTCGAATACTCCTACGACTGGCAGGAGCGGAACAACCCCTGTTCGGACAGTTACTACGAATACCAGGGCGACGCCCGCAACGTGCTAACCACCAACCTCGGTCTGATGGCCCTTCGCGGAGAGGGCGGACAGATGACCGTGCTGGTGCACAATCTGCTGAACACCGAACCCGAAAAGGAGGTGACGGTGCGGCTGTACGGATTTCAGAACCAACAGCTGGGGCAGGGAGTGACCGATGCACAGGGTCGCGTGACGATCGACGCCGGCAGCGGACGCCCCTACTACATCGCCGCCTCGCAGGGCATGCAACGAGCCTATCTGCGCGTGGATAACGGATCGGCACTGTCGGTCAGCTCGTTCGACGTATCGGGGCAGGTCGTGCAGAAAGGCATCAAGGGCTTCATCTACGGCGACCGCGGCGTATGGCGGCCGGGAGACACGCTCCATCTGGGGTTCATGCTCAACGATCGGTTGCAACAACTGCCCGAGGGGCATCCTGTGGTCATGGAGCTCTACAATCCGCTGGGGCAGCTCACGCAGCGCAAAACCCTCAACCAGGGCGAACTGGGCCTCTATGCCTTCGATCTGGTCACCCCAAGCGATGCCCCGACCGGAGCCTGGAATGCCCGGGTGAATGTCGGAGGCGTTACGTTCGAAAAACGCGTGCGCATCGAATCCATCAAGCCCAACAGGCTCAAGATCAAACTATCACCACAAGACCAGACCCTGCTCAAAGGCCATACGACGCAGGCCGATCTCCATGTGGAGTGGCTGCAGGGTGCCACGGCACGTAATATGAAATACGATCTGGAGGTCTCCTTTGCAAACGCAACGACGGCATTCGCCGATTTCAAGAACTATACCTTCACCGACCGCGCCAAGACGTTCGACAGCGAGGAGAGTACGCTCATCTCCGGACGTACCGACGACTCGGGCAACGCCACCGTCCCGATCCGCCTCGAAGCGGGCAGCGCAGCCCCCGGCATGCTGACGGCACTGCTCACAATGCGGGTCTATGAAGAGTCTGGGGAGTTCAGCCTCGACGCCCTGCAGATGCCCTACTCGCCCTACACCCGTTACGCCGGTATCGAATCGCCGCAAAAAGGGCTGGAACGGCTGGCGACGGGCACTATGCATACATTCCGTGTGGCGTCGGTGAGCCACGACGGACGATCGCAGGCCGGCGTACCACTCGAAGTGGAGGTCTACAAGGTGGAGTGGTACTGGTGGTGGAATGCCGACGGCGGCAATCTGGCCCGATACGTTTCGAACGCCTACAACGCTCCCGTCAAGCGTCTCTCGATCACCACGGGACGGGATGGCCGTGCGACGTTCGACCTGCGCTTCTCGAATGAGGAGTGGGGCAGCTACTACATCCGCGTGACGGATCCCGCCAGCAAGCACTCGGCCGGCATCTTGAGCTACTTCGACTGGCCCTATCTGGAGGGGCGTCGCGACGCCGACGGATCGTCGGCCGCCAATCTACTGGTTTTCAAGACCGATAAGGAGCAGTACGCCCCGGGCGAAAACATTGTGATCACATTCCCCTCGTCGGAAGGGAGCCGCGCGATCGTCAGCATACAGAACGGCTCGAAAGTGCTTTCCCTTGACGAGTACACCTGCAAAGAGAAGGAGACTACCGTCAAGGTGAAGGCTACGCCCGAGATGCAACCCAATGCCTATGTCAGCATCACGCTGCTGCAGCCCTACGGTAATACGCTGAATGATCTGCCGATCCGGCTCTACGGCATCGTACCGGTGACGGTCTCCTCGCCCGACAGCCGCCTGCAACCCGTGATCCGCATGAACGACGAGATCAAACCCGAAACCCGGTACGAACTCACCGTCTCGGAAAAAGAGGGGCGTGAGATGGCCTACACGCTGGCGATCGTGGACGAGGGGCTGCTGGACCTCACCCGTTTCCGTACGCCCGATCCGTGGCAGGCATTCAACGCCCGCGAAGCATTGGGTGTAAGCACGTGGGACTTATATAATTTCGTAGTAGGAGCCTACGGAGGCCACATCGAGCAGTTGTTCAGCATCGGCGGCGACGACGCCCTGGCCAAAGGCCCGAAGGCCGTTGTCAACCGTTTCAAACCGGTAGTGCAGTTCGCCGGGCCGTTCTGGTTGGGACGGGGCGAAAAACGCCGTCACACCTACACGATGCCTAACTACAACGGCCGGGTGCGCGTGATGGTGGTGGCCGGCAACGGATCGGCCTACGGAAATGCAGAAAAGAGCGTCCTGGTCCGCAAACCGGTCATGCTGCTCGGCACGCTGCCTCGCGTGATCGGTGTGCAGGAGGAAATGGCGGTTCCGGTCACGGTATTCGCCACGGAGCCAAATGTAGGTGCCGTTCGTGTCTCGATCCGCTGTTCGGATAATCTGGAAGTGGTAGGTCAGGCACAGCAGACCCTCAACTTCACCCGGGCCGAAGACCGCCAGGCCTTGTTCCGCCTCCGCACAAAGGGGACGCCCGGCGCCGCTCACGTCACGCTGACGGCCGAGGGCAAGGGCGAAAGGTCCACCTACGAAACCGATATGGAGATCCGCTCCGTACGGACGCCTCAGACACGCGTAAAGGAGGTGATGGTCGCCGCCGGAAAGTCCTGGCAGGGCGATGTGGCGATGTCCGGAGCCACTGGCACGAACAAAGCCCTGCTGGAGGTTTCGACACTCGAACCGCTCAATCTGTCGGCCCGGCTCGCCTATCTGATGGAGTATCCGCACGGATGCGTGGAGCAGGTTGTATCACGGGTCTTCCCGCAGCTCTACCTCAGTGGAGTAGCCGATCTCACGCCGGAGCAGGCGCAGGCCTCCGAGAAGAATATCAAGGAAGGAATTGCCCGCCTAGGTTCTTTCCTAACCGCCGAAGGAGCTCTCTCCTATTGGCCCGGGCAGACGAGCACCAATGCCTGGGGCACGGTCTACGCCACACACTTCCTGTGTGAGGCCCAGGCCAAAGGCTACCTGGTGCCCGACAATCTGAAACGCAATCTGCTGGCCAACCTGCGCACCGTGGCCCGGACGTGGAAGAATACGAATCCCTACCTGGCCCGTTCCGAGGAGCTTACGCAAGCCTACCGGCTCTACGCACTGGCTCTGGCCGGCGTTCCCGAAGTGGGGGCCATGAACCGGCTCCGCGAGCAGGAGTCCGCCTCGCAGATGACACGCTGGATGTTGGCTGCCGCCTACGCCCAGATCGGCCGCAAGGATGTGGCTGGAGAGTTGGCCTCGAAAACCGTAAGTCTGATGAGCGCAGGCCCTTCGGAATACGACTTCACGTTCGGCAGTGAACTGCGCGACAAGGCCATCATTTTGCAGACGCTCTGTCTGCTCGATCGCAGTACGGAAGCCGCCACGGTCGCCCGCGAGCTATCGAAATCCTTCGCCTCGGAACGGTGGATGAGCACGCAGGAGTGCGCCTACGGACTATTGGCATTGTCAAAATACCTGCAACGCTATGCCGCAGCGGGAAACGGCATGGAGTTCGAATACACGTTCGACGGGAAGAATTCGAAGGTCGCCACCGACAAGAGTATCCGTTCCGTAACGCTAGCCGACCACACCGCCGCCCAAACAGTTCCGCTTACGCTACGCAACGACGGCAAACAGAGCCTCTTCGTGCGGATCATCACGGAGGGCATCCCTGAGCAGGGTCAGGAGGTGGCCTCCTACAACGGCATCGTGCTGCGGGTAGCCTACACAGATACGGCAGGCAAGCCGATCGACGTAGCCAAACTGCCACAGGGCACGAATTTCATGGCCGTAGCGACTATTGAAAATCCCACGGTACAAGCCTTCAACAATCTGGTGCTGACGCAGGTGTTCCCGGCCGGTTGGGAGATCCTCAACACACGATACCTAAACGACAACACCCCCAAGGCTCCTGCCGATACCCCGACTGGGGTCAGCTATCAGGATATCCGGGACGACCGCGTACACAGCTACATCGACCGTCTGCCATCGGGCCGTCAGGTATCGGTACGGATCAATCTGTGTGCCGTCTACCCAGGGCAGTTCTATCTGCCGCCAGTGCGCTGCGAGGCCATGTACGACCACCTCATCCAAGCCAACACGGCCGGAGTGCAGGTTGTGGTCGAATAATCGGAAACTCGTTCCATACTTACACGCCATGCGGGAAAAAGAGTTTGACTTTTTCCCGCATGGTTTTTGTTATAGACTATACCACCGCAGGTACCTTCCCCGAAATTTCCGAAACAAAGACATGCCCAAGAGGTGTTCGAAAACAACATGGAAAGAGTGTGAACAACGCAGCGTAACCTGTTCCGCGAGAAAGGATCAAAAATCGAGTTTCACCACCGTGATCCCGGCACCACCCAGATCGACATGCTCATCCTCGGCACTGGCCACCAAATCCACCGTACGCAGATAGCGGCGTATCTCCTCCTTGAGTGCCCCGGTACCTTTGCCGTGCAGAATGCGGACCTCATTTACACCCACCATGATGGCGTCGTCAATGAAATCGCGCACCTGCTCCAGCGCTTCGGCCGCGCGCATCCCTCGTACGTCGATCTGGCGGCGGAAATTCAGTTTGCGTTGCGACACCTCGGCACTGATTCCCAGAGCCGGGATCTGCTGCCGCACCTGCTTCTTATACTCCGCATTGGAAACCACAGTCAGGCGCGACACGTCGACCGTCGTCAGAATCTGTCCAAATGCCACCGTAGCCCGTTTCCCTTTCAACGACTGAATCTCACCGACCATATCCTGCCCCTCCATCCGGACCTTTGCTCCGGGTACCGGCTCTCGCTTCTCGGGTTCAGGCGGTGCTGCCTTCTGGACAATACCCTGCCGCATTTTCCGTTCGGTACGCTGCTGTTGTCGGCGCTGCACCCGTTCCATCTCTCGGGCAATGCGGTCCTGCTGAGCAGGGTCCTCCTCGGGCTGCTCGAGCGTCGTACGGAAATCATCCAGCCGTTTGCGGACCAGCCGGGTCTGTTCCTTGTCGGCCTGCGACTCGCGGATCGTACGGATCGCATGCTCGATCTGTTTGTTGGCCTCCGCCGTGAGACGTTCTGCCTCATTACGTGCTTTCTTCAGAATCTCGGCCCGCTCCTGGCGGATCTTGGCCAGTTGTTCAGCATACTGCACCTCCAATTCCTCCACCTTACGATCCGCAACACGGATCCGGTCGCGTTTCTGCTCCCAGTAGCGCTTGTCGCGGGCAATCTCACGCAGTTGCTTTTCAATATTAACATGGTCGCTCCCCGCCTTCTCCGAAGCCGAGCGGATCAACTCCTCCGGCAGTCCGATCTTACGGGCGATCTCCACGGCAAAGGAGCTGCCCGGGACGCCCATCTCGAGGCGGAACAGTGGCTGGATATTCTGCACGTCGAACGTCATGGCGCCGTTCACAATCCCCTGCGCATTGCTGGCATAGTATTTCAGATTGGCATAGTGGGTCGTGATCACGCCATAACAACCGCGCTGTTCGAAGCGCTCCAGCATCGCCTCGGCCATAGCACCGCCGATGACCGGTTCGGTCCCGGAACCAAATTCGTCGATCAGGATCAGCGAACGGTCCGTCGTGCGCTGCAACATGTTTTTCATATTGAGCAAGTGGGAACTGTACGTACTCAGGTCGTTGTCAATCGACTGCTCGTCGCCGATATCAATGTAAATTCCATCGAAAAGCGGAAACTGCGAATTCTCCAGCACCGGCACCAGCATTCCGCACTGGAGCATCCACTGCAACAGTCCCACCGTCTTGAGACACACCGACTTCCCGCCGGCATTCGGACCGGAGATGACCAGAATGTGCTTCTCCCGTGTCAGTTTCAGATCGAGCGGCACGATTTCGCGATGCTCCTTGCGGAGCGTCTGCGCCAGCAACGGATGGCAGGCCCGGCGCAACTCCAGCGTACCGTCGTCCGACAGGATCGGCATTACGGCTCCGTTATCAAGCGCCCAGCGGGCCTTGGCGCGGATCATATCCACCTCCACCAGGTAGTCGCCCGCGTGTCGTATCTCCTCCAGATCGGGCCGCAACAGATCCGTAAAGGCCGTCAAGATGCGGATCACTTCGCGGCGCTCCTCATATTCCAACTCGCGGAGTTCGTTATTGATCTCCACCACCTCTACAGGCTCGATGTAGACAGTTTTTCCGGTGGCCGACTCGTCGTGCACAAACCCTTTCACTTTCCGCTTGTTGGCGGCCGCCACAGGAATCACGGCCCGGCCCTCGCGGATCGATACCGTCGCATCGGAATCCACCACACCGGCACTTTGGGCTTGAGCCAGAATCTGCTGCAGGCGTTTCGACACCTGGCCCTGCCGGTCCCGGATCGTGCGGCGCACCGTATAGAGTTCCGGCGAAGCGCTGTCCTTGACATTGCCGAAGCGGTCGATGATCGTATCGATATGTCCGATCAGTTGCGGGAAGCCGCTCACGCCCTTCGTCAGGCGTTTCAGATCCGGATAAGACTCCTCGCTCCGGGCATTGAAAAACTGCACCAGTTCCTTCACTGCCACCAGACCGCTGCGCAGGCGCAGAATCTCCTCCACCTCAAGGAACGACCCGACGATCTCCGCCTTATGCAACAACGGCTGTACGTCAACATATTCGCCTCCGGGGAAGTCGCCCTCCATCATCAGCACCTGGCGCATCTGCTCGCAGAGCCGCAGTCGCTCGGCAACCACGCTGACATCAGTCGAAAAGCCCTCCTCACGCAATCGGTCCACAGCTCCCAGCGTTGTGCAGAGTGCCTCGACCTGCGCACGAATCCGGTCGTATCCTATTTTAGTCTCCTGTTGCACGTCATATACAAATAAAAAACGGAGGAATGCCCACCCTCAAACCGGCAGCGCAAACCTCCGAAATGAATTCTCTTCCGTTACTTCTCCTTATTCCGGCCGCCGAACACCGAGATGTGAACATATCGTCCCGGATTGGCCTTTACATCCTCGAGCAGCGCAGCCAGATTGCTCGAAGCCGTCACCAACGAATCGTAAAGCCGGTCGTCAGAGAGCAGTTTCCCCAGCGTCCCGTCGCCGCTATTGATCTGATTGATCGTCGTATCGAGTTCAACCAACGTCGCCGAAAGGTGATCCACCAACGCCGGGATATCCGAACGCTTGAGCGAATCGGTAAACCCTTCGACATTGGCCACGATGTTGTCGATCCGCTCAGAATTCTGTTTCAGCGTCCGCGACAGATGGCTGATATTGGAGATGATGCTGCGCAGATCGCGCTGCTGCCCCTTGACCACTTCGCCCACCGAACCGGATATATCGGCCAGATTTTCTATCGTCTTATTGACATTCGCCGCATTCTCCGAGAGAACCTTGTTGACATTATCGAGCGTCTGGTTAATGTTGTCGATCAGTACCGTAGCCTTCTGTTTCATCCCCTCGAACTCCGATCCGGCCACCTCCAGGAAATCCTTGTCCATCACCGAACGGAGCGTATCGCCGTCAGCCAACAACTTCGGAGAATCTCCCAGACGAATTTCCAGGGCCTTCCCGCCCAGCACTCCGTCGCTGAAAATCCGCGCCTCGGAATTCTCCGGAATCGTATATTTCGGTTTTATGCTCAACTCGATCACCACCATATCCGACTTGGCTGGATCGTAGCTAATATTGGTCACAGCCCCGACCTTCAGTCCTTTAATGAACACCGAAGAGGAGGTCTGGACCCCATTCACCTGCTCATACTGAGCATAATATGTATTATTCCGATTGAACAGGTCGCGTCCTTTGAGAAAATTCACACCCCAGTACAAGGCTGCCAACGTCAGGATGGCAAACAATCCGATCTTCGCTTCTCTTTTCAATTTTATCATCGGTCCGATTCTTTATTTCTGTGATTATTTCAATTTACGTGCCTCGTCCACCGAAATCTGCCGATCCCCGTCGAAGGCCACCATAAAGGCGTCCGGAAAGGTTTTCCGAACCGCCTTCAACACCCGATCCGCCTCCTCATAGGAGGGCAACTCGCAGGCGAAATACTTGTACCGCCCGTCCACCCGCCGTTCGGTCACCTTGCCCCGGTAACTTTTGAATTCGTGTGCATCATTCAAACTAATTCGCTTGGTCGAACTGCACACCTGTACGCAAAACAGCACCCCGCGGTCCGCTCCGGCCGACGTCACCCTGCTCTGCGCCAAGGTCGTCTCTCCACTCAGTGCCTCATCGTCCAGCTGGATCGGATGGCTGCTCCCCTCCATCTTGCTCTTATATTCGCTGAAGGCATTGAAAAGCGTACGCGCCAGTTTCTTCTGTCCGGAACTGGTGG
>CALYBN010000079.1 GCA_944414825.1 uncultured Rikenellaceae bacterium | reverse complement strand
GCACGGCGGTTGGCAGGCTTGGGGTACAACCTCGTGTTGGCCGGGAATCGGCGCGACTCGCTGGAGGAGACACGAACGGAGATCCTCGGACCGGAGAATACCGGCTCCCGACCGAAACCGGGAGATGAAAAGGGGCTCTTCCGGCCCGAAATCCGCATTGTGGAGATCGACCTTGCACGGATCGATGCAGCTGAAGAGCTCTTCGCCTATACCCGTGATGCGGGACTGGGGATCGAGGTAGTCATCAACAACGCCGGGATATTCTCATTCCGCGATGTCGTGGAGACTCCTGCCGAGCGCATCGAGCGCATTATCCTGCTGCACGACGTCACAAACACGAAACTCTGCCGGCTCTACGCCATCGACATGATCCGGCGCGGCTGCCGCGGCTACCTGCTCAACATGTCGTCCTATTCGCTTTGGATGCCCTTCCCCGGGCTGTCTCTCTACAGCGCCTCGAAAGCCTATCTGAGGGCCTTTTCGGTCGCTTTCGCCAAGGAGGTGCGCGAACACGGCATCCGCGTCACGGCAGTCTGCCCGGCCGGCGTGGCCACCGACCTTTACGGCCTCACGCCCTATTGGCAGAAAATCGGGCTACGTTGCGGCGTGCTGATCTCACCCGACGCCTGCGCACGACGCGGATTGCGGGGATTGTGGCGCGGACGCCGCACAATCGTCCCCGACTGGTGGAACCGTCTGTGGATTCCCCTCTGCAAGATACTTCCAATGTGGGTGTTACGCCCCATACGGAAGTTTACCATGAAATTCCAAAAGTAAATCCGTTGCATACCATGATAAAAGATGTTGTTTTCGACCTCGGAGGGGTCCTGGTCGACCTCGATATCGAGCGTTGCAGGGCTGCATTCCGGGGCCTCGGCATGCCGGCCGTGGCCGACCTGATCAACCCCTGCTACCCCGCCGAGATGATCGGGAAACTCGAGCACGGAATAATTACGTTCCACGAGGCGTGCGAAGAGATGCGCCGCCTCGATTGCCGTCCGGACATCTCCGACGAGCAAATCGCCTGGGCCTACGGAGAGTTTCTCACCGGCATCCCGGTCGAAAAACTGAGGCAGATCGACCGCCTCCGCAGCCGTTGTATACGCACCTGGGTGCTGTCGAACAACAACCCCGCCTCGATGGAGGTGATCCGAAAGATGTTCACGGCCGATGGGAAAAGAATGGACGACTATTTCGACGGAGTGTACCTTTCCTACGAAATGCATGAACTGAAACCCGGGGAGGCCATCTTCCGCAAGATGATAGAGGCAAGCGGCATGCAGCCCGCCGAGACGCTCTTCATCGACGACGGGCAACGGAACGTCGACTCGGCCCGCCGGCTCGGGTTCGCCGTCTACATGCCGCAGCCCGGCGAGGACTTCGGGCATGTGTTGGAGCATGCTGCGGACGACAACGGCTAAAAAATCCAACGTCTACAGCGGGTATTTTCGATGGCAAAAATTGGCTTTTCGAAAAAAAGCCGTTATCTTTGCTCCCGCAAAAAACACGAACTTCGGGGTGTAGCGCAGTCCGGTTAGCGCACCTGCTTTGGGAGCAGGGGGTCACAGGTTCGAATCCTGTTACCCCGACAACAAGACCAATTTTTTCGTTCGGGGTGTAGCGCAGTCCGGTTAGCGCGCCAGCTTCGGGAGTTGGAGGTCGCTGGTTCGAATCCAGTCTCCCCGACAACACAGAAATCCCCTCTCTCCGTTGATGGAGAGAGGGGATTTGCATTTCGCACAAAACCGCAGGAGGGCACTCCCGGCGCAGGGTCTTCCCACGGTTCCCGGCTCCGGCGGATGGGGCCCGGCGCAGGGTGCAGGATGGAGTTGGCCCGAAGATCTCGCACGGGCCAACTGCGGTCCGTCAGACCCTGAGGAACTTCTTGCTCTTGTAGAGCACGTAGAGAATCAAGAAAATAACCAGCCCATTGCACAGTGTCATCAGCGGCTGGTAATATGCGCCGATGTACTGTTCGAGCCCGTATAAGAGAGAGTTCCCGACACACCTGAAATTCATGGCCGAAAGCATATAGGCTACAATGGAATTCATGCCGAAATACTTGAGCCACATGAAGCCTTTGTGCCATTTCTTATAGTCGATCAGGTAATAGAACAGCGACATCAGCAGGAAACAGTACCCGCTGCTTACCAACACCATGGAACTGGTCCAGATGCGTTTGATGACCGGCATCTGCAAATCCCACAGCCATCCGGCCGCTACCATGGCGACGCCGATCAAAAAGAGGGCCTTCACCTTTTTCCATCCGTCCCGACTGCTTTTCAGCACCAGGCCGGCAAACACGCCCGTCATGACGGTGACCACGAAATTCAGGGAGCTGACGATCCACGTATAGGTGTAATCGGAAGAGAAGTGCCAACTGCCATCCTCACTGAACCATACGCCGTCGCGGTGGCTGCCCAGCACCAGCCGGTCCACGTATTCGGCATAGTTGTCGGCCGGCAGATAGCTGCCCTTCCCGTAGACTACGCCGGCCAGCTCACCCGATGCGAAGGTCATTATGAGCCAGTAGGCGATCAGCAGCCCGGATGCGATGACGATCTGCACCCTGGGCCTGAAGTTCAGGAAAATAAGCGCCGAGAACAGGTATCCGACCGCAATGGCCTGAAGGGTGTCGGAGAAATAGGCGAAGCGGGACGGGTCCAACCCCAACAGTTTGCCCTGGCAGATCATGCCGAAAATCCACAGCAGGACAAAACGCTTCCCGATCCGGAGATACAGCTTTTTCCGGTCGAGCTGCCCGTTGTTCACGTATTTGGCGAAAGCGAATGGCATCGACACCCCGGCCATAAACATGAAGAGCGGCATGATGATGTCCCAAAAGGCAAAACCTTCCCACGTAACGTGGTCGAACTGGATCATGAACGTATTGTACCAATCGGCATCGATCGGTCCGATCAGGGAGACAAGGATCGGGTGGAGAAAAACAAGTAAAAACAGGTCAAAGCCTCGAAGTACATCGAGGGATTCCAAGCGTTGAGAGAGCGCAGACATGTTGGTTTGGGTTAGTTATTTAAACGATGGGCAAAGGCCGGAGTGTCTGCCGGCCAAATTCATGCAATCATAATATTATACACCATACAATTGACAGTCAATAACATTCTGGCGAACATGGTTGGAATTCATGGATTCATTTCGCCGGTCAGCGTATAGGCCCCGTCGGCGCCCGCGGTATTCAG
>CALYBN010000078.1 GCA_944414825.1 uncultured Rikenellaceae bacterium | reverse complement strand
TCTGTCGCCACCATCTGGTCTATATCCACAGGCTGGATGCTGTCCAGAAACGACCGCGGTTTAACGAGGATCTCCATCGAATCGTCGGAGTCTACAGGTCGCAGCTTTGCCAATTCCGTCAGGTTGTAATCAATATGATGAAAATCGACCACCGCCTCCCCATTCTGTTCCATAAAATAAATAATTACAGAGTTGTATAGCGGCCCATCAGACTCGTCCGATTCTGATCGAAAGATTCCAGTTTGATCCGAATCAGGGATGGTTGTTGTAATTACATAAGTAGCATTCGGCTTTTGGGCCACAACACTCTGCATGCCCCACAAAAGCACCAGTACTAGCAAAATGTTCCTCGTCATCATATTCAGCATCTTCTCCCGATTTAACGAAGATTTCCCTATTCAACCCTCTTGATCAATTATGTATTCCAGTTCGCCATACTATTCTTCCCCTCATTTCCGAGCTTTGGCCTGCTGCTCCCGCACCCAGGCTTTGAACTGCTCGCCCCGATCCTCATAGTTCCGGAACAGATCGAAACTGGCACAAGCCGGCGACAACAGCACCACATCACCCGGCTGAGCGGCCGAACGGGCTGCCGTCAATGCCGCATCAAGCGAATTTGTATCATATATTACAGGAATAACTCCTTTAAAGCTCTCTTTCAACTTCGCATTATCCAGTCCCATGCACACCAATGCTTTCACACTCCGGCGTGCAAAATCCATCAGCGGCGCATAATCATTTCCCTTATCCGTTCCGCCGGCGATCCACACCACCGGACGCGTCATACTCTCCAGCGCATACCACACCGAATCGACGTTCGTCGCCTTCGAGTCGTTAATATAAGTCACGCCATCCAACTCCCCGGCCGGTTCCAAACGATGCTCTACGCCCGTAAAACTACGCAGTGTTTTCCGGATCGAGTCACAGTCCACCCCCGCGGCCATTGCAGCCATCGTAGCCGCCATGGCATCGTAGAGATTGTGGATTCCCTTGATCTGCAACTCCGCAACCGGCATCGAGAAATGCCGGTCACCCACCTCGGCATGGAATGTATCGCCACATAGGCAAGCTCCCTGCATTTCACGGCACTTGGCCGAAAACGGCAACTGGTGCATCGGCAGTTCATACTTTCCCAACTCGGCCCCGATTGTCGCATCGTCATGATCATAAATGAAGAAGTCGTCCTCCGTCTGGTTCCGGATGATCCGCATCTTGCTGTCGACATAATTCTGCATCTTATAATCATAGCGATCCAGGTGATCGGGCGTGATGTTCATCAGCACCCCGATGTCGGCCCGGAAATCGTACATGCCGTCGAGCTGGAAGCTGCTCAGCTCGATTACATACCAATCATAGCGCGCCGTTGCCACCGAATAAGCAAAGCTCTCGCCGATATTTCCCCCGAGCGCCACATTGAAACCCGCGTCTTTCAGAATGCGATACGTGAGCGTCGTGGTCGTAGTCTTACCGTTCGACCCCGTGATACAGATCGTGCGCGCATGCGTATAACGCCCCGCAAACTCGATCTCCGAAATGATTGGAATACCGCACGCCCGCAGGCTCTTCACAATGGGGGCCTTCTCCGGGATGCCGGGGCTCTTGACCACCTGATCGGCATTGAGGATCAACGCCTCCGTATGGCCTCCCTCCTCGAAGGGAACCTCCCACTCCGTGAGTTTTGCCTTATACTTGTCGGCAATCTTCCCCGCATCCGAAAGAAAGACGTCGAAACCTTTGGTTTTGGCCAGGATCGCCGAGCCGTAACCGCTCTCCCCTCCGCCGAGTACGACCAATCTGCTCATACGCTTATCACTGTTTTAATAGCTTGTCCAAATAAGGGAAAAGTTCCGGATCTGCCCCAACGATCACTCGTTCAACCACTCCCTTCGGGTTGATCACGACATGGGTCGGGAAAGTCGATACACCGTACATGTCCATCACCTCGCCCTGCTCATCAATCAGACTGATCCACGGCAGCGCCAACCGGTCACGGGCCGCCAACCATGAGGCCCGGCTCTCCCTGCAAGCCACCCCGACAATCTCCAACCGGTCGCGATACTTGGCGTAGTACTCCTTCAGACGAGGAATTTCCCGCACGCAGAACCCGCACCACGTCCCCCAGAAATCCAGCATCACATATTTCCCTTTCACCGAGGAGAGCGTAAAAGGCTGCTCCTGGGCATCGGGCAGCGTAAAATCCTTCATCGGCACAGCCCCGTTCTTCAGCTCATCGAGCCTCAGGCGGCGTCGTATGTCCCTGTAATGAAACATCAAGGCATCCCCATAGGGGCCGTATTTCACCCGATCGTCCAACAGATCGTATTGTTCAAGCATCTCCTCCGGGTCTTCCAGCAGAAAATAGGCCGATACCAGAGCTGCAGGATGCGCCTTGACGTACTCCTTCTGGAAGGTCTTGATCCGTTGGTCGAATATCTGGACAGAATCCCGCGGCAGTCCCTCAGCCTTCGGATTGTTGCGACATAGGCGACAGTAAAGGTCCTCCCGCCAATAATGCTCCTTACGGAGTTTCGTCTCGGCATCATAGAGCGCCGACCCCGACACCTCGTAATCCAACACCCCGGCCGGCGTTACCCGTCCCGTCAGGGTCAGGACATCGCCCGGGCCGAGCAACAGATTGAGATGCTCCACCCGCTTTCCGTCCTGCAGGTACGACAACAACACCATATAAGAACTGTCCCGGTCGGGCACCGGAACACTCCATGCGCCGTCGCTGAAACGACACTCCGGTATCGAAGTATCCAGCGTCGGATAGACAGCCAGTGTCACAAAAATAGAATCCACCCCCTCCACGGCGATTTTAAGCCGTTCGGGAATCTCCTCCCGGGCAATCCCGGCGCCGAAACTCGTCGTTGTCAGCAACGACAGGATCGACAACAGCAACAGATTTCTTTTCATAGCATCAGTTTTTTGGGTTTATTTACGGTATGACTATCGGATCTTCAAGGTCACAAGTGTAATGGCCGCCAGCAGCAGTTGGACAATCCAGAAGCGTACCACGATTTTCGACTCAGGCATTCCCTTCTTCTGGAAATGGTGGTGCAGTGGCGACATGAGAAATACACGGCGCCCCTCGCCATACTTGCGTTTGGTATATTTGAAGTAGCTCACCTGGATCATCACCGACAGGCTCTCGACCAGGAACACCCCGCACAGAATCGGCAGCAGCAGCTCCTTGCGGATCAACAATGCAAAGACGGCGATCATGCCGCCGATGGCCAGACTGCCCGTATCCCCCATGAAGACCTGAGCCGGGAAACAGTTGTACCAGATAAATCCAATCAACGCTCCCAGGAAAGCCGCCGCAAAGACAAACAGTTCGCCACTCATCGGTATATACATGATATTCAGGTAGTCGGCATAGATAATATTACCCGACAGGTAGGCCAGAATGCCCAGCACCGCCACGATCGAGGCCGACACACCCGCCGAAAGGCCATCCAGTCCGTCAGTCAAGTTGGCGCCGTTCGAGACAGCCGTAATGATGAAAATTGCCGCAATGATATAGATGATCCACGTCACAACGTCGCTCGTATGCGAATCGCCCGGCGCCAGCCAATGATAGTCAAATTCATTGTCCTTCACAAAAGGGATCGTGGTCTTGGTGGTTTTCTGAGGTTCCGAAACATAGACTCGCTCCGCACGGCCATTTTCAGTCACCGTCGCCACCTCTGCAGCAACGGCCCTCCGGTCCAGCTTTTCCCGAATGACGATATCCTGATTGAAACACATGACCGTTCCCACGATAATTCCGAGTCCCACCTGTCCTACAACCTTGAAGCGGCCGTTCAGCCCCTCCTTATGTTTGCGGAACACCTTGATGTAATCGTCCAAAAAACCGATCAGTCCGAGCCATACCGTCGAGATGATCATCAACTGCACATAGATATTCGTCAGATCACCGAACAGCAGGATCGGGATCAGGATCGACCCCAGGATAATAATCCCGCCCATCGTAGGAGTGCCCCGTTTCTGCATCTGCCCCTCGAGCCCCAGGTTACGGATCTCCTCGCCGATCTGCTTGCGCTGCAGGAAGAGGATCAGCCGCCGGCCGAAGATCGCACCGATGAGCAACGCCATGATGATAGCCATCGCGGCACGGAACGAAAGATACTGGAACATCCCCGAACCGGGAATGTCGAAATGCGTCTCTAGATACTTCAGTAAATGGTAGATCATTGTTGTATATCGTACACTGTTTTAGTAAGGATTCTCTCTATTACAAGTTCATTTCAAAGGCCGCCGTGATCTCCTCCTTGTCATCAAAGTGATGCTTCACGCCCCCGGCGTCCTGATAGGTTTCGTGTCCCTTGCCGGCCACCAGGATGATATCTCCTTCGTGAGCCATCATCACCGCGGCCCGGATCGCTTCGCGACGATCCGTAATAGCTATGTAACGGTCCGAAGCATCGACGCCGGCCTTCATCTGGGCGATGATCGCCTCCGGATCCTCCAACCGCGGATTGTCCGACGTGAAGATGGCCAGGTCGCTGCACGAAGCGGCAATCTTGGCCATCTCGGGCCGCTTGGTCGTGTCACGATTGCCACCACATCCCACTACGACATAGAGTTTCTGCTCCGGGGTCCGGATCTCATTGATCGTGTCGATCACATTCTGCAGGGCATCGGGTGTATGGGCATAGTCCACGATAGCCGTCACGCCCTTCGGGGAACGCAGATACTCGAACCGGCCGTTCACGGCATGCAACGAACTGAGTTGCGTGAGCACCTCCTTACGATCGGCCCCCAGCAGCAGTGCAGCGGCGTAGACCCCCAGCAGGTTATAGGCATTGAAGCGCCCCAAAAAGCGTACCCACACCTCCTGGTCGTCGATATTGAGCAGCATGCCGTCGAAGAGCATCTCCACGATGCGGCAGCGGAAATCGGCCATGCTGCGCAAAGCGAACGTTTTCACCTGTGCCCGCGTGTTCTGTACCATGACCAACCCGTTGCGGTCGTCGGCATTGACCAGGGCAAAGGCCTCTCTCGGCAGGTTGTCGAAAAAGAGTTTCTTGGCCCGGATGTACTCCGCAAAGGTCTTATGATAGTCCAGATGGTCGTGTGTAATATTGGTGAAGATACCTCCCGCAAATTGCAATCCCCGGATTCGGTTCTGCACAATGCTGTGGGAGCTGACCTCCATGAAGCAGTATTCACACCCCACCTCCACCATCTCGGCCAGCATGGCATTCAACCGCACCGGGTCGGGCGTCGTGTGGGTCGACGGCATCGACCGGCTGTCCACACAGTAGGTCACCGTAGAGATCAATCCCACCTTATAACCCAAGTCGCGGAACAGATCGTAAAGCAGCGTAGCGGTCGTCGTCTTGCCGTTGGTACCCGTCACTCCCACCAGCCGCAGACGGCGACTGGGATTTCCATAGAAAGCCGATGCCATCTCGCCCAGCGCCACGTGTGAATCGGCCACCTGGACATAAGTCACACCGCGCCGCATGGTCTGCGGCAACTGTTGACAAACAACCGCCACAGCCCCCTTGTTCAGGGCACTCTCAATATAACGATGGCCGTCGGACTGCTCGCCCACCACGGCAAAAAACAACATCCCGGGCACCACGCTGCGTGAGTCGAACCCCAGCGATGCTATCTCGACAGACTCCTCACCACAGAGGGCCAGTGTCTCCACATTCCGAAGTAAATCTTTCAGTACGGGCATAATTCCTATTTCTATTAAAGACGGTGCTAAAATAGCCATTTCAGGCCCATTTTATACACTCTGCTTCCACATAATTATCAACAAAAATGCGTTCCTCGCGCTATATCTCCAATTTCAGCGACACCACCTGTCCGCGTACCACCGGAGCTCCGGCCGGCAGCGACTGCGACACCACCCGTCCCCGTCCATAGAAGGCTACCTTCAATCCCTGGCTCTCCAGCAGGAAGATCGCATCCTTCAATCCCATCCCCACCACCGAGGGAACCTTCCCTGCCTCTACCGCACGGCCCTGGACCACCACCTTCTCCCGGATCCGATCGGCATCCGCTGCCTCCTGGTCCGCATCAGTATCGGTCGCATCCTGTTTCTCGGGCAACGCCACATAGCCCCACTCGGCCCGTTTATCCTCCACCTCAAGCGGCACCGACAGTTTGTGGGCCACCCGTTCCAATTCGTCGACCCGACCGTTCTTCACCTCCTCCGGAGCCGGATGCCGGTCGCCCTCCCCGGTGACCGGTTGCTGCCAGGCCTCGCCCGAAGCATAGACCCGGTCGGCAATGGCCCGGAAGACCGGTCCCGACAACGATGCCCCGTAATAGGTATGGTACGAACCGGGACCATAGTAGGTTTTGATAGCCACAATGCAGCTATATTTAGGATTATCGGCCGGGAAATAGCCGACCAGTGTTGCCAGGTAGTTCCGACCGCCGTACTGATCCATGTAACCGCCCCGTTCAAAAGGAAGCTGAGCCGTACCGGTCTTGGCAGCCACCTTATAGTAAGGGTTTTTCAATGCCCGTCCCGTACCCTCGTCCACCACGCTCCCGAGACATTCGCGCACTTTGGCCAGCGTCTCCCGCGAGCAGATGGCCGGGTTGACCACCTCCGGCTCGAACGTACGGACCGTCTGACCATAGTTGCGGATCTCACGCACCAGCAGCGGACGCATCATCCGGCCCCCGTTGGCCACAGCATTATAAAGCATCAGCGTGTGCATCGGGGTCACCTCCAGCGCATAGCCGTAGGACATCATCACAAGAGTCGTCCCGTCCCAGCGGCGTTTGTCCAAGGGGTCTTTGATATCACAC
>CALYBN010000077.1 GCA_944414825.1 uncultured Rikenellaceae bacterium | reverse complement strand
TAGTGTGAACTCCGCACGCCGATCGCGCAGATCTTGCGCAATCCGCCCCGACTGTCTGCCGGCAGCCAGACGCCGGCAGCACCCTCCACGCGTCCGGCCCGTATGCCATATTCGGCCACGGTATCGATCACCGTCTGCTCCAGGGCATGGATATACTCTTTCAGTCCCATGCCCAGCCGTTCCAGATCGAGCAGCGGGTATCCCACCAACTGCCCGGGCCCGTGATAGGTGATGTCTCCTCCACGGTCGATGTGGTAGTACGAGGCTCCGATCCTCTGCAAAAATGCCTCGTCAACCAGCAGATTCCCCGCCTTTCCGCTCTTGCCGAGCGTATAAACATGCGGATGCTCACACAGGATCAACGTCGGGCACGCCGCCGGATTGGACGCCGCCGGCTCCGCTGCATACTGCCGATCCTCCGGTTGTTCCGGGTTCTCGCGCTTTGCCCCAGCCGCTCCGACCTTCAAAGCATCCTCCGGCTTTCCGTATCGGTTTCCCTTGGAGGCGGTCAAACCCTCAAAGATCGCCTCCTGGAGCGCCCAGCACCCCGCGTAGTCGATCGTCGCCAGATCTCTGTATAGAACGGTTTCCACCTCCATTTTCTTTTATCAACTCTTACAACAGGCCAGAGCCTGCTCCGCCAAATAGGACGAGCGCACCAACGGGGCGCTGGCCACATAACTGAATCCGCGGGCCAGGGCCTGCTCCTTATACCATCCGAATTTCTCGGGCGTCACGTACTCCGCCACAGGCCAATGCTCTCTTGTGGGACGGAGATACTGCCCGATTGTCACAATACGACACCCCGCCTCCGCCAGATCGTCCAGCGTGCGGAGTACCTCATCATCCGTCTCGCCCAACCCCACCATCAGGCCGCTTTTGGTCACCATGCCGCTGGCAGCGATATGGCGCAAGGTTGCCAGACTGGTCCGGTACCTGGCACGGCTGCGCACCAGCGGCGTAAGGCGCTCGACCGTCTCGATGTTATGCCCCGTGATATCGGGTGCTGCAGCCAACACAATATCGATCAACTCGGCCCTGGCATCCAGGTCGGGGATCAGCAATTCTAGGGTAGTTTCGGGATTTGCCTGCCGAATGGCCCGCACCACGGCAGCCCAGTGGGCGGCTCCGCCGTCGGGCAGATCATCGCGCGTGACCGAGGTGATCACGGCGTGCTTCAACTCCATCAAACGGACGGAGTCGGCGACCCTTTTCGGTTCGTCTTCATCGATCGGTAACGTCTTACCCGTCTTCGTCGCACAAAACTTACAGCCTCTCGTGCAGACATCGCCCAGAATCATGAAGGTTGCGGTTCTCCTGCTCCAACACTCCGCCTTATTGGGACACATGCCGCTGCTGCAAATGGTATGAAGGGCGTGTGTCTTGACGATTTTCGCCACCCGGGCGAACTCCTCGTCGCTGCGGATTCTGATTTTGAGCCAATCGGGTTTTATGTCTGAAGTTACCTTGTCATAGACTTTAGGCATTTTAAGTTTATTATTTTCCAATTGATACAAAAGTAATAAATTTTCAGGACAATTTCATATCCCGCCTCCATTTTCTCCAAAAATCCGCCGGCAGGAGACCGCAAACCGAGTTATACGCTCCAGAAGGCCACTTTCAAAAAAAAAAGCTCCCGCCGTGGCGGGAGCTTTTTTCACAACAGGATTCGGAATCACGCTTCGTACATCCGGACTATTTTCGGACCGGGATATCGCGCACGCTGAAAACTTCCTCCCCGTCATGCTGCATGGAGGCAGTCAGAGTATACTCTCCGGGTTCCGTCGGGAGCGCCAGTTCGAACCTCTCGACCCGAACCTGATAAGGCTCCACAGATACCTTACGGACCTGTGGTTCACCCACTTTAACGCTATCACGCGCAAGTGTCAGTACCACCTCCTGATTGGCCGTTTCGCCCAGGTCGTTGATCACATAGACGGGCACCTCGATCGTCGTCCCGGCCTGATACTCCTTTTCCCAAAGGTCAACCATCAGCCCGACCGGAGCAAAGGCCGGTTTCAGATATTTGTGCATGCGGGGCTCGAACACCAGATTCTGCAGATCGACCCAATGATCAGAGGTCTGACCCCGCGGAGGCTCCGGCCTCGAATAGCCCAACCCGCAGAAGTGCAGAATCCCGGCCACCTTCCGATGGGCCCGCCAATACTCGGTCAACATAGCCAGATTGCGGGCATAGATTTCGAACCGCTCATCAGCCGTAAGCGCCGGACTGTTCCACAGCTTTTCGTAGACCCGATCAGTCAGGGTAGTCGGCGAACCGTCGCGGTTCAGCCAGATCCACCCGTATTCATTGATAATGTTCAGATTCGGCAGCCGAATGCCGTTCTCCCGCAAGGAATCGATCTTAACGGCGACATTGTTATCCGCCTCACGCACCGTGCCGAACAGCTCTTTCTTATAGCCGATGGCCGGTTCCTTTTTGGCGCGCCGCTGATGATAGGACATGAACAGATAGGGGTGCGATTCGATGAGATCGCTCTCCCGGCGCGGCATGCCCCACCCGTTCTCCCAGGGACGATCGCTCAGGTCCAGGTCGCGGACCATATCGACTGCGGCATTGGTTCGGGTGGTCAGTGACTCGTTCTGGGCATCCCAGATCACGACACTGGGATGGTTCCACCGTTCGCGCATCCAGCGGCGATACTCCTCAGCCAGGTGCTCCGACGTCATCCCGGGTTGCAGATCCGGGTTGCGGAACCACCAGATCGGATATTCATCCTGCAACAGAATTCCCAGGCTGTCACACACCTCATACCAATGCTCGGGCGGAAATCCGATACAATAACGGATGGCATCCCAGTGCATCTCCTTGAAACGTTCGTGGAGCGTCCGCGTCCACTGATGATCCCACGGCAGCTCGCCGCGTTCCGGATCCTCGAAGAAACGGAAGATGCAGACATTGGTCCCCTTCATGTAATAGGGCTTCTCGTTGAGCAGGATCACCTGCCTCTCCACATCGGCCCGGAACGACCGCATGCCGAAGCGGACCGAACAGTCGTCCGCCCCCGTGTTCAGATACAACTCATAGAGGAACGGATCGTCCGGGCTCCACAGCCGGGCACCCGGCAGGTCGATCGTAAAGTCCACTTTGGCAACGGCTCCCTCCACGACGGCCTCGGGCCGGATTGTACGCTCAGCAACCTGCTTCCCCGAAGCCGCCTCCCGCACGGCATAGGTAAGTTCAAGGGCAGCCGGATCGTCGGTCTCGAGTTCAGCCACGACGCGCAACTGTTCGTTGACAATGTCGGGCACACATTGAATGTTGACAATATAAGGTTTGTTCGAGAGGGTTAGTTCTACATTGTCGTAAATGCCGGGGATATAACGATTTTTCTCGCCGTCACGACCATTGGGGATGCTGTCCGGCAGCGAAGGGCGGTTGCCCACGCCGATCACGATCTCATTTTGTTCGCCCGCCGGCTTCAGATAGGGTTTCAGATCGAAGTAGACGGGCGTGAAGCAGTAGAGATTCTCGCCGACAAACTGACCGTTGACGTACACCTTGGTGTGGTACTTCGCCTTGAAGATTTTCAGTTCGACCTTGTCGTAATCATTCCGGTCGAGCGTGAAATGGCGTCGATGCCAGTACCACCCCTCCAGAAAGAGGCAACCGGGTTCATCCAGCGCAGGTTGCGCCAAGTCGACCAATCCGGGGACCGGTACGGTCGAACGGTATTGCGTAGCAACCTCTCCGGCGGTCTTGGCGATCTCCCATTCGCCGTTGAGACTGATCACCTGGCGAAGCGGCTCCTTCCCGCAGGAGACCATCAGAAAGAGCGTCACAAGGCCGACCAACGATGTAAACAGGTTCCTTTTCATAGCATTCGGGGTTTGAAGATTATCGCTGTTTCGAAATGTAAACAAAATATAGTGAAGATAAAATGTCCGAAGTGCGTCCCTGACGGATATGTTTCAAATAGTGGAAGATATTGCGAAGATCGCATAAATATTACGCCCGTCCCGTTCCACGACATAAAACCGTATGAGAAATGTGGCCCCCATCGAAAATGTTCGTATATTTGTGGCCCGGGACATCACACAGATCTATGGATTGGTTACAAAGCATCTTCTCTGAACACTCCGCCGTACAGGCGGTCGTCGTCATCTCGCTCATTGCGGCTGTAGGACTGGCGCTGGGAAAGGTGCGCATTTTCGGCATTACATTGGGTGTGACCTTCATCTTCTTCGTGGGGATCCTGCTCGGCCACTGGGGGCTGTCGATCGATCCGCAGATGCTGGCCTATGCCGAAAGTTTCGGACTGGTGATGTTCGTCTACGCTTTGGGATTACAAGTGGGGCCGGGGTTTTTCAGCTCGTTCCGGGCCGGAGGGATCCGCCTGTTGGGACTCGCTCTGATCGTGGTGTTGCTGGGCACGGTGATGACCATCGTATTCAGTAAAACGACAGGCGTTTCGCTACCCGACATGGTGGGCATCCTCTGCGGCGCGACCACCAATACGCCGGCACTCGGTGCGGCACAGCAGACCCTGATCCAAATGAACCTCGACAGCGCCAGCCCGGCCTTAGGTTGCGCCGTAGCCTACCCGCTGGGGGTAGTGGGTGTGATTCTGGCCATTATCGTGATGAGGAAACTGTTCGTCAAACCGTCCGATTTTGCCAATCCGGCAGATGAACACCGCAATCAGGCCTTCATCGCCGGTTTCCAGGTGACCAATCCGGCCATTTTCGGGAAGAGCATCCGGGAGATCGCTCATTGCACCGATCACAAATTTGTCATCTCACGCCTGTGGCGCGACGGCAAGGTCTGCATCCCCACTTCGGAGAAGACACTCTGCGAAAACGACCGCCTGCTGGTCATCACCTCCGAACACGATGTGGAGACACTCACCGTCATCTTCGGAGCCCAGGAGGCCAAGGACTGGAATAAGGAGGATATCGACTGGAATGCCATCGACAGCCAACTCATCTCGCAGCGCATCGTAGTAACACGCCCGGAGATCAACGGCAAGAAGCTGAGTTCGCTCCGCCTGCGCAACCACTATGGCATCAACATCAGCCGCGTCTATCGTTCGGGCGTACAACTGCTGGCCACACCCAATCTGACACTTCAGATGGGAGACCGGCTGACGGTTGTGGGGGAGGCCGCCGCCATCCAGAACGTGGAGAAGATCCTGGGAAATGCCGTCAAGAGCCTCAAGGAGCCGAATCTGATCGCCGTTTTCACGGGGCTTCTGCTCGGACTGGCCGTCGGGGCAATCCCGCTGGCCCTGCCGGGGATCAGCACCCCGGTCAAACTAGGCCTGGCGGGCGGACCGATCATCGTGGGGATTCTGATCGGCACATTCGGTCCCCGCTTCCATATGATCACCTATACAACGCTGAGCGCCAACCTGATGCTTCGCGGTCTGGGTCTTTCGATCTATCTGGCCTGTCTGGGGCTGGAAGCCGGGGTACACTTCTTCGAAACCGTGATGCGTCCCGAAGGCTTATTGTGGCTGACACTGGGATTTTCCATTACCTTCGTACCGGTAATGATCGTGGCACTGCTGGCCTTGAAAGTGTTCCGGATCGACTTCGGATCGATCGCCGGGATTCTGTGCGGCAGCATGGCCAACCCCATGGCCCTGACCTATGCCAATGACACCATCCCGGGCGACAACCCGGCTGTCTCCTACGCTACGGTCTATCCGGTCTGCATGTTCCTGCGCGTGATTCTGGCCCAAGTGATCCTACTGTTCTTCTTATAGTCTTTTGAGGCAATATTTTGGACGGATTTTCTGATTTTATTTGCTCTTCTGAAGGGTATTTCTTAAATTTGACTTTCAGAGAGAAACTGATTATTAATTTTTACGGCTATGAGAAAAAGCAGACTTACTCTTCTGATGGTGCTCCTGCTGTGCGGCAGCATCACGTTTTCATCCTGCATAGGATCATTCAAACTGTTCAACAACCTAAGATCGTGGAATCAATCGATAGGCAGTAAATTTGTTAACGAAGTCGTATTCTTCTGCTTCTGGGTGCTGCCGGTATATGAAGTGGCCACATTAGCTGACGTATTGGTACTGAACAGCATCGAATTCTGGTCCGGGAGCAACCCGATCGCCGCTGTGGGCAAAACGCAAAAAATCAAAGGCGAAAACGGCGAAGAATATCTGGTTAAACGGACAAAAGACGGCTACCGTGTAGTGAACCGAGACAAAAAGGTGACTGTTGACCTGCGGTTCGACGAACAGACCCAGACTTGGTCTGCCGTGTCGAAAGACAAAGAGACCCAGTTCATGACTTTCCTCGAAAACAACAAGGTACGGATCTATCTGCCCGACGGCAAGACGATGGACGTAGCGCTGAACGAACAAGGTGTACTGGCCCTGCAGGAAACCTTACAACAGGACTACGCAACGTTTGCAGCGATGTAAATCACAATACGATATCGTGTGCCGTAACGAATTTTGCGGCGAAAACAGACCTTCACCCTGTCGGGAAGGTCTGTTTTTCTTTTTGAATTTCGCTATCTTTGCCGAAAAGACAAATTCCTCAACCCAAACCTTATGAACCGAAAATTGCTGATCTGGAGCCTTCTCCTATGGGCATCGTTGATGATGGCCTGCAGCGGAGAAAAAAACTCCTTCCCGCTTGAACGTTTCGATTACCGCGACGTCCGTCTCACCACAGGCCGACTGAAAAGCCAACTCGACGAAGTCACCCACCAGTACCTCTCCATACCGGACGACGACCTGCTGAAAGGTTTCCGCCAACGGGCCGGGCTACCCGCCCCAGGAAACGATCTGGGCGGATGGTACAGCGCCGGCACCTGGCACGCCTTCGGACAATATCTCTCCGGACTGAGCCGGCTCTATGCCGCTACGGGCGAGGAGGCCTGCCGGGAGAAGGTCGTCCGGCTGATCGACGGATGGGCTGAAACGATCGCTCCGGACGGATTCTTTTTCTACAAGGAGAAACCGCAAGGAGCACACTATGTCTACGAAAAAATGCAGGCCGGCCTGCTCGATGCCTATCTTTTTGCGGGCTACGACCGGGCGCTGGAGTACATGGCCCGCATCACGGAATGGGCCCAGAAAAACCTCCCGCAGGACCGAACCTATGCACAAACCGGTTCCGAATGGTATACCCTGAGCGAAAACCTCTACCGGGCCTATGAAGCTACGGGAGACCAGCGCTATTATGATTTCGCAGAGTTCTGGGAGTACACGCAATGGTGGGACGAACTGCGCGAGAAGCGGGACATCTTCAAGGACCACATCTTCCACCACGCTTACAGCCACCTGAACACCATCTCGGGCGCCGCCATGGCCTACCGCGTGAAGGGCGATGAAAAGTACCTCGAGACGGCCAAAAATGCGTGGGACTTCTTCGTCACGGATCAGATCTACATAACCGGCGGTTTCGGACCGGCCGAACAGGTCATCCCGCTCGACGACAAACTGCTGGTCACCCATACGGCACACCACAATTTCGAAGTCCAGTGCGGATCGTGGGCCGGTTTCAAACTGTCGAAATACCTGATCGAATTCACGGGCGACGGCCGCTACGGCGACTGGATCGAACGGTTGATCCTCAACGGTATTGGCGCCTCGATCCCCATGAGCGAAGACGGCCGTGTGATGTACTACGCCGACTACAACTGCCAATATGCCGACAAGCACAACTACAACCAAGGGTGGACCTGCTGTACCGGTACGCGTCCACAGGCAGTGGCAGACTACGTGAATCTGCTCTACTTCCGTGGGCAGGACGGCGTGTATGTCAACTATTTCGAACCCTCGACCGTACAGTGGGGCGATGTTCTGCTCGAACAGGTAGGCAATTTTCCGGAGGAGCCCTCCACGTCGATCATCGTACGGGAAGGCAAAGGGCGCTTCACGCTGGCCTTCCGCATCCCGTCATGGCTGGCCGGCGAGATGACCGCAACGGTAAATGGCAAGCCGGTCGCTACCCGGTCGGAAAAAGGTTGGATGAAAGTGACGCGGCGCTGGGAACCCGGCGATACGGTGGAGGTGACGATGCCCATGAGTTTCTGGACCAAACGGCTGCACCCCGACCACGCCTACCCCGTAGCGATGGCCTACGGACCGGTCGCGCTGGTGGTGATGACCGGATCCGATCCGAGCTATCCGCAGGCATTTATCGACCTGGAACACCCCGGTTCGAACCTGATACCGGCCCCCGAGCTGGGCAAACTCATGTGGCGCGTCAAAGAGCACCCGGAGTGGATCGTAGAGGGATACTACCGGGCCAAAGAAGGTGAACGCTACCACATCTACATCGACCCACGGGCCACGCGCATGTTGGACTACAATGCGTTCCAGACCCAGGGGCCGTGGAACTCCCGGACATTCTATCGCACTGGCAAGAAGGGTGCCTCGATAACGGGTTGTTTCGAAGGCGACGGCATCATCGTCTACTGCTACCGCATGAAGGATGGCGGGAAAGCCTCCGTGGAGATCGACGGCCGTCGGGTCGGCACGATCGATTGCTACGGTCCAGGCAGCCGCATCATCACCGACTACAAATACACGGGTCTGGGCCCGGGCCGTCACGAGATCAAACTCACCCTGCTGGGTAAGGCCGCTCCTGAATCCTCCGGACGGGGTGTCTACCTGCTGGGCATGGAGACCCCGGAATAATCTCCAGGATCAACTTCCCCGTCCCCGGATTTCCACTTCAAGCGACCCGAATCATCGTGCCGCCTAGGCGCGTTGCGGTATGTGTTTATATTTGAAGATCAGAGCAAAAGCAATGGCGATCACCAGCGCATAGCCGGCAAAGATAAGCCATGCCGTATGCCAATCCGTAACCCCATCCACCGTCAGCATCTTCACAACCTTTCCGGCACCGTAGGAGCCCACCGTTGCCCCGAAGCCATTGGTCATGATCATGAACAACCCCTGGGCACTGGAACGGATCGAAGAGTCGGTCGACTGCTCCACGAAGAGCGATCCGGAGATATTGAAAAAGTCGAACGCCATGCCGTAGACGATCATCGAAAGGATCAGCATCCAGAGTCCGTCACCCGGATTGCCATAGCCGAACAGTCCGAAGCGAAGGAACCAGGCCAGCATGCTGATCAGCATCACGCGTTTGATGCCGAAGCGTTTCAGGAAAAACGGAATGGCCAGAATAAACAGCGTCTCGGACATCTGCGAAATGGAGAGCAGCACCACCGAGTGTTGCACACCGAACGAATCGGCATATTCGGGAATATCCCGGAAACTACTCAAAAACAGATCCCCAAACCCGTTGGTAATCTGCAAGGCTCCTCCCAACAACATCGAAAAGATGAAAAAGACGGCCATCTTGCGATCTTTGAAAAGCGTAAAGGCTCGCAGACCAAGCGAATCGACCAGCGACTTCTTCTGCCCGGCATTCCCCACCTCGCTCTTGGGCAAGGTGAAAGAGTACAACCCCAGAACAAAAGCCGCTGCGGCCGCCACATAAAGCTGGGCAGCACTATACTTGAATCCGGTGAAATCGACCGTCCACATGGCACAGATGAACCCAACCGTACCCCAGACCCGGATAGGCGGAAAGTCCTTCACAATATCCAGTTTAGCCTTCTCCAGCGCATTGTAGGCCACCGAGTTGCTCAACGCAATGGTAGGCATGTAGAGCATGACGCTCGCCAACATCATGGAGTAAAGAGGCAGGTATTCCGTCTGGAACGACGCCCCCAGCAAGCAGCAAGCCCCCAGCAAATGACAGATACCCAGCAGTTTCTGGGCCGGCACCCAACGGTCGGCCACAATACCCAGCAGAGCCGGCATAAATAACGAAGCGATCCCCATCGTAGCAAAGAAACTGCCGATCTGCACGCCATCGAAACCGAGCGTATTACCCGCATAACTGCCCAGTGAAATCAACCATGAACCCCAGATGAAATATTCGAGGAAGTTCATAATGATCAGTCGAAATTTGACACTCATAGGTCGAGTTTTTTTAAGTAAGTAGTGGGTAAATATAGGAATTTTTCGGGGAAACCGCTATCTCCGGGCCCTGTTTTTTGTCGCCATTCCGCCCCACAACCATTCCGAGCGGGGGACTGCATAGCACACGGTCTGCACGGCAGGAGGAACGCATTGCAATCGGAAAGCCCGTGTGGAGGAATCGTTTTTTTTTCTATTTTTGCCTCCATAAACCACCGTCGCCATGATCCGTCTCTCGATCGTTATCGCCACCTATAATCGCGGGCAGAATCTGCTCCGTACGCTCCGAAGCCTGCTCCGACAAGATTTGCCGGCCGCGGAATGGGAAGCCGTCGTGGTGAACAATAACTCGACAGACGACACACTGGCTCTCTTCGAACAGTTCGCAGCCGAACACCCCGACTTTAACCTGCGCATGGTGACAGAAACCCGCCAGGGCCTTTCGCATGCCCGCAACTGCGGCATGGCAGCTGCTGCGGGAGAATACATTGCCATTATCGACGACGACGAAGAGGTGAATATCGGCTTCGGTCGGGCCTATGTCGATTTTTTCGATGCGCATCCCAACGTGGTGGCTTGCGGCGGGAAGATCACACCGCTCTACGAATTCGACCCGCCCCGCTGGCTCTCCCCCTATGCCGAACGCCCGATAGCCGGAACGCTGAACCTGGGTGAACAGGCTATCCCCTTCACCGGCGGACGATACCCGGGCGGCGGGAACATGGCCATCCGACGCAGCACCATCGAACGGTACGGCGTATTCAACCCTGAACTGGGACGCACCGGCAACCGGCTGCTGGCCGGAGAGGAGAAAGACCTCTTCCGGCGACTGGCTGCTGCCGGTGAAGAGATCTGGTATCTCCCCGGGGCTGAAATTCTGCACATCATCCCCCAATCAAAACTGACGCTGGAGTATTTCGACCGCCTGACCGGTATGGTAGGCGTGAGTGAACGGGTGCGGACGCAGAGTCTTTCGCGAGGCGCTTACCTGACACGCCTGGGCGCCGAAGCGGTCAAATGGGGCGGTACGGCGGTACTGGCCGTCGGCTATCTGTTGCGGGGCGAGGCAGCCAAAGGTGGCTGCCTGTTCCGGATGCGGTGGAACATCACACGCGGATTGCTGGGACTATGGGAAAAGTGAAAAACATACTGATCGTCTCCCATTTCTTCTATCCGGAGATCACGCCACGAGCCCTGCGTATCACAGCCCTGGCGCGGGAACTGGTGCGGACAGGCCACACGGTGACGATGGTCGTGCCCAACAAGCAGATCTACCACGATCACCCGTTGGAACTGAAGGGACTGACCCTCCTCTACGGCGACTCTGCCCCGACACAGGAGGGTGCCGTACCACGCCGGAAACGGCTGCGGAGATACATCCCGGAGTTTCTGGTCCGCTGGCTGCTCTATTTCTACAACCATGAATTTTTCGCCAAATACGACGCCGGACTGGAGCGGCGTCTGTGTACGATGCAGGGAACGTTCGACCTGCTGATCTCGTCCTCCTACCCGGTGGCGGTACATCGCGCCGTGATGAATGCCTTCCGCCGGAATGCGGCGCTGCAAGCCCGGGTCAAGGTGGCTGAATTCAGCGACCCTCCCATGCGCGGAGAGTTCAACCGCTCGTTTTTCCCGGCTTACGGGCTTTTCCTGCGACGCATGGGACGTTTTTTCGACCGTTTCGTGATCCCGGTGGAGAATGCCCGGCCCTGCTACACGGCCTATAAACCCCAGGAGGAGATTCTCGTTATCCCGCAGGGGTTCGACCTCTCGTCGGTGACCCGACAGGAATACCATCCGCACAGCCGGCCCACCTTCGCCTATGCCGGCCGATTCTATCAACATACGCGCGATCCGCGCTGTCTGTTCGAACACCTGGCCGCCTGGGGCCGCGACTTCTCGTTTACGCTCTACCTGATCGACTGCGAGCCCTATTTCGAACGTATGCTGAAAGAATATCAGCAGCGTCTGCCGGGGCGGATTACACTCCACCGCACCCTGCCCCGTGAAGAATTGATCGAGCAGTTGAGCGGCATGGATTTCATCGTCAATCAGAACTACACCTACGCTACGGCCACCCCCATCAAGCTGATCGACTATGCACTGGCCGGGCGTCCGGTCTTCTCCTTTTCGTCGGTTGATTTCGATACTGCAGCACAGGACCGTTTCTTAGCTGGCGACTACTCCGACGCCCTCCACCTGCCGCCGCTCGAGGAGTATGACATCCGCACCGTCGCTCAACGATTCATCGACCTAAGCGACTGATCCGGCTCTCCGGGAAGATCACATCACACACAACACCTTCCGATTTCCACCCGATGGAGATCGGCAAAAAAGGGGTTTCTGTCGGCAGAAACCGCACGTTCGTCTATTTAAGTTGTTCACAAACGGTCTGTTAACTACGTTTGCAGCGTAAAATTACAGACTCAAAGGACAACGCAAATGGATATGAAACGGAAAATCAAACTCCTCTTATGGCTTGGATGCTTCGCCGTCCTGGCCGCACACGCCCAGGAGAGCACCGAGAGCTGGACCCTGCGCCGCTGTATCGACTACGCCCGTGAAAACAACCTCCAGGTACAAACTTCCCGCCTCACGCAGCAGTCTGCCGAGATCTCTCTCCAGCAAGCCAAAGCACAACGTTCGCCCTCACTCGACTTCTCGTCGAGCCAGAGCTTCGTTAACCAGAAACAGGAGCGCGAAGACGGCAGTTTCTCCTCCGACGGGACCTATACAGGCTCCTATGCCCTTAACGCCCGGATGACACTCTACAACGGCGGGAAGTTGGTCAACACCGCCCGGCAGCAAGCCCTCGAGAACCAGAGCCGCAGCTACGATATTGCCGTAGCCCAGAACGACATCGAGATCGCCGTGACGCAAGCCTACCTCGACATCCTCTACGCCAATGAATCGGTCAAGATCAACCGCCAGACCGTGGAATCGTCCCAGGCACAACTGGAACAGTCAAAAGCGCTGCTCGAGGCCGGATCGATCGCCCAAAGCGACTACGCACAGATGGAATCGCAGTACAGCAGTGACCGCTACCAGCTGACCGTGAGTGAAACCTCGCTGGCCGAAGCGATCCTGACACTCAAACAACTACTTGAACTCGATCTGGACCAACCCTTCGAGGCGGCCTTCCCCGATCTGGATGATGCACAAGTGTTGGTTCCAGTCCCGGATCTGGCAAGTGTCTACCAACAGGCCCTCGAGACCATGCCCGAGATCGAGAGCAGCAGGACGAGCATCGAATCGGCCCGGATCGGCGAAAAGATCGCCGCAGCCGACAAACTACCCACCGTCACGGCCAGTGCCGCCATCGGAACGGGCAACTACTCCGGTTCGAACTACTCGTTCTACAACCAGCTGAACAACAAACTGAACGAAAGCGCCGGCATCAGCATCAGCATTCCGATCTTCAACAACCGCCAGGCCCGTTCCTCGATCGCACAGGCACGCATTCAGACCCAACAGGCACAGATCGACTACACCAATACACAGAAAACCCTGCTGCGTACCATCCAAACCCTCTATCAGGATGCCATCTCGGCCCAGAGCCGCTATACCTCAGCCACCGACAAACTCCGTTCGGCGCAGACCAGTTACGAGTTGGTGGCGGCACAATTCAACGAAGGCATGAAGAACACCGTGGAACTGCTTACCGAGAAGAACACCTACCTCTCGGCCCAGCTGGAGCAACTGCAGGCCAAATACCAGGCCGTGCTGTCGATCAAACTCCTCAACTTCTACCGCAACGAACCCATCACCCTGTAAACAACGAGAAAGCATAACATAGAGATGAAAAAGATCAGAAAAATCTTCACCCCGATCCTTGTGATCGCCGTGCTTGTCGTGGCCGGGATCTTCATTTTCGGACACAAGGCAGCGCCCAAAGCCGAATACGAGACTGTTGCCGTACGCCGCGGCTCGATCGTCAACACCGTCACGGCCACCGGGACCATCGAACCCATCATCCAGGTAGAGGTCGGCACGCAGGTCTCGGGCATCATCAGCCACATCTACGTAGACTACAACTCGATCGTCAAGAAAGGCGAGGTGATCGCCGAGATCGACCGCTCGACGCTGGAGGCCGAACTGAAATCCAGCACCGCTACCCTTCAGTCCAACAAAACGGAGTATGAGTATCAGGAGAAGAATTTCGCCCGCACCAAAGGCCTCCACGAAAAGGGTATGGTGAGTGACACCGATTTCGAAACGGCCCAATACAACTACGAAAAAGCCAAAAGCGCCTACGAAAAATCGCAGGCCGACATGTTCAAGGTGCGTCAAAACCTTGGTTATGCCACCATCTCTGCCCCGATCGACGGTGTGGTGATCGGCCGCGAAGTAGAGGAGGGGCAGACCGTTGCGGCCAGCTTCTCGACCCCGACCCTGTTCACCATCGCCAACGACCTGCGTCAGATGCGGGTGATTGCCGACGTTGATGAAGCCGACATCGGCAGCGTCAAAGAGGGCCAGAAGGTAACCTTCACGGTAGATGCCTACCCTGACGATACGTTCGAAGGCTCCGTGACACAGGTACGTCTGCAGGCTACCACCGAATCGAACGTCGTCACCTACGAGGTGGTGGTCAACGCCCCCAATCCCGACCTGAAACTGAAGCCGGGGCTGACAGCCAACATCACCATTTACACGATGGAAAAGAACGACGTGCTGCTCGTACCGTCGAAAGCCCTGCGCTTCCAGCCCGAAAACCAGGAAGCCCCGGCCCTCGATCCGCAGGACAGCCATGCCCGGACAGTCTGGGTCAAAGATCAGAGCGGACTGCGCGCTGTCCCCGTACAGACCGGCGAGACGGACGGCATCTTTACCGAAATCTCCGGGAATATCCGCGAAGGCGACCCTGTTGTCACCTCGCTCAAGATCGGCAACATCGCACCGATAGCCACTTCGGACAGTGGCGACAGCCCCTTCATGCCCAAACGACCCGGCGAAGAGAAAAACAAAAAAGAAAAATAGAGTCCGTCACGGACGTCAAATCAGCACAATTATGGAAAACTACATCATACGGGTCGAAAAACTGCGGCGCGACTTCCACGTGGGCGACGAAACGGTACATGCCCTGCGCGACGTCTCGTTCTCCATCCGGCAGGGAGAGTTCGTGACCATCATGGGCACGAGCGGCTCGGGCAAATCGACCCTGCTCAACATCCTCGGCTGTCTCGACACGCCCACTTCGGGGGACTATTATCTTGACGGCGTCGCAGTCCGCACCATGGGACGAAATGACCGCGCCACGCTGCGCAACCGCAAGATCGGTTTCGTTTTCCAGTCCTACAACCTCCTGCCCAAGACCACGGCGCTGGAGAATGTCGAGCTGCCGCTCTTCTACAACCCCGCGGTCTCGGCCCATGAACGGCAGGAACGCTCGATCGAAGCCCTGAAGGCTGTCGGACTGGCCGACCGCATCCGCCACCGTTCCAACCAGATGTCGGGCGGACAGCAGCAACGTGTGGCCATCGCCCGGGCACTGGTGAACAATCCGGTGATGATCCTGGCCGACGAAGCCACGGGAAACCTCGATACACGAACCTCGTTCGAAATCCTCACCCTCTTCCAGCGGCTCCATGCCGAAGGGCGGACGATCGTCTTCGTGACCCACAACCCGGAGATTTCGCAGTTCAGCAGCCGCAACATCACCCTGCGCGACGGCCGTATCACGGACGACACGACCAACGACAACATCCGCTCGGCACGGGAAGTACTCGATTCGCTGCCGGCCGAAGAGAATTGATAACACAAAAAAACAATGAACTATAACAATCTAATAAAAATAGCGCTCAAGGCACTTTCGAATAACAAATTCCGAGGGTTTCTGACCATGCTGGGCATCATCATCGGCGTGGCGTCGGTGATCGCCATGCTGGCCATCGGGCAGGGTTCGAAACGAAGCATCCGGGAGCAAATCTCGGAGATGGGTTCGAACATGATCATGATCCATCCCGGGGCCGACCGCTTCGGGGGTGTCCGCCAAAGCGCCAGCGACATGCAGACGCTCAAACTGGAGGACTACAACACCATTCTTCACGAAGCCTCCTACATCAGCGCCTGCTCGCCGATGGTCAACGCCAGCGGCCAGGTGGTGAACGGCGCCAACAACGCCCCCACGACCCTCAACGGAGTGGCTCCGGCCTACCTCGATATCCGAAAATATGAGGTCGGACAGGGGGAGATGTTTACAGAAGCCGATGTAAAAAAAGCCGCCAAGGTGTGCGTCGTGGGACAAACGGTGGTCGACAACCTCTTCACCAACGGCGAGGATCCGCTGGGCAAGACGATCCGTTTCGGAAAGATCCCCATGCGCATCATCGGCGTCCTTACCCCCAAGGGTTACAACTCGATGGGGCAAGACCAGGACGATCTGATCCTGGCTCCCTACACTACCGTTCAGAAACGCGTGCTGGCCATCACCTACCTGCACGGAATCTTCCTCTCGGCCATTTCCGAAGAGTTCTCCGACCGGGCCATCGACGATCTGACGGGGATCCTGCGCCAAACCCACCGCATCAAGGCGGGCGACGACGATAATTTCAGTATCCGTTCGCAGGAGGAACTCAGCTCGATGCTCAGCAGCACCACCAACCTGATGACCGTACTGCTGGCCTGTATCGCCGGCATTTCACTGCTGGTAGGCGGAATCGGCATCATGAACATCATGTACGTCTCGGTCACCGAACGCACGCGAGAGATTGGTCTCCGCATGGCCATCGGCGCCAAGGGCCGGCACATTCTGTTCCAATTCCTGATCGAGGCGGTGATCATCAGCGTCACGGGCGGTCTGATCGGCGTCCTGCTAGGCATCGGAGCCGCTGCGGTTATCAAATATGCCATCGGCTGGTCCGTTTACGTACAGCTCTATTCGGTGATCCTCTCCTTTGCCGTCTGCACCCTCACGGGAATCTTCTTCGGATGGTACCCGGCCCGCAAGGCCTCGGAGCTCGACCCAATCGAAGCCATCCGCTACGAATAGAGGGTTTGTAGAGAGAATTCAACAGAAAATTTTTAAATTTACAGGAAATTATGACTACCATGCGACTGGACGGGAAAAACAGAGCCATGCAAATCGGTATCCACACGCTGGGCTGGGGATTGCTCTTCTGCGCTCCGCTCTTTTTCAACTACTCCCGCAATACGAGTTTCTCGTTGGAACGATACCTGGATTTCTGCATCGTTCCGCTGACCTTCATGGCACTGTTCTACCTGAACTATTTCCTATTGATTGACCGCATGCTGTTCCGCAAACGGCTGGGACAGTTCATTCTGGTCAATCTGCTGCTGATGTTAGCAGCGAATGTTTTACAACACATCTGGCATGAATTCTTCCGGGTCTTCATCAACATGGAACCCCCGGAACGTGGTGCAGGCCGTCCGCCCCTGCCCCGCTATACCTTCGTGCTAAGTCATTCGGTGATGATGGCCTTGGTGATCGGACTCTCCGTGGCAATCCGTGTGACCGGCAACTGGTACCGCAGCGAAGCAAAACGTTCGCAGGCCGAAAAGGAACGTACGCAAGCCGAACTGAAAAACCTGCGCAGCCAACTCAACCCCCACTTCCTGTTCAACACGCTGAACAATATCTACGCGCTGATCCAGGTCGACCCGCCCAAGGCACAATATGCGGTCCACGGGCTGAGCAACCTGTTGCGATACGTGCTGTATGAGAACAACGAACCGTTCATTTCGCTCGACAAGGAGTTTGAATTCATGCGCAACTATGTGGATCTGATGCGTTTGCGTCTATCGCCAGAGCACACCAACCTCTCGATTGAGATTCCGGAAGACGGAAAAGGTTTCACCGTGGCGCCATTGTTGTTCATCACCCTGGTCGAAAACGCCTTCAAACACGGCATCAACCCCTCGGAACCCTCCTTTGTCCACCTCTCTTTCCGGATCGACGAGGAGAACCGTACGCTGGAATGCCGCATCGAGAACAGTTATTTTCCCAAATCGGACCGCGATCTGAGCGGCTCGGGCATCGGGCTGGCCAACCTGCGGCGACGCCTGAACCTGATCTATCCCAACCGCCACATCCTGCGCACCGAACCCATGGGACAGATCTATCTCTCTCAATTGACAATCAATCTATAAAAAGATGGCTCCTGAACGCACCTTACGGACCTTCGTGGTGGACGACGAACCGCTGGCTCGCGATCTGATCGCTTCGTATGTCGCTCAAACGCCGTCTCTGACCCTCGCCGGCAAATTCGACAATGCCGTGGACGCGCTCCACGCCCTGCAAAACGATCCGGTCGACCTGCTCCTGCTCGACATCCAGATGCCGCAACTCTCCGGACTGGAACTCTCACGCCTGTTGCCTTCCGAAACGCGGGTCATCTTTACGACGGCGTTCGAACAGTATGCCCTCGAGGGATTCCGCGTGGATGCTCTGGACTACCTGCTCAAGCCGATCAGCTATTCCGAATTCCTGCGGGCAGTCACCAAGGCCCAACGATGGTTTGCCACCATGGATGCCGCCAAAGCATCCGGAATGCCCTCCAACGATGTATCCAACCACACGACCGAGACCCTTTTCGTACGGGCCGACTACAAAATGGTTCAGGTACACATAGCCGATATTCTCTACATCGAAGGACTCAAGGATTATGTCCGCATCCACACCATTGCTGGAGCACCCGTAACGACTCAAACCACCCTGAAAGAGATGGAACAGCTCCTGCCGGCTGATCGCTTCCTGCGGGTACACCGCTCCTATATCGTCAACCTGGAGCGGATCGAGGTCATCGAACGCAACCAGATCATCTTCGGCAAGGTGCGCATCACGATCTCGGACTCCTGCAAGGATCGCTTCATGGAGCTCATCTCACGCAGAGCCCAAGTATTGTAGCCCGGGGAGTAAGAGTCTAAACAGGAAACAGAAGGACGCACGAAAGGAGTCGTATCTTTTTGGGTAAGTTGTAGCATCTTTCGGTTTTTTCCCTATTTTTGCGGGAAATAACGCGCATCCGCATGGCAAATCTGTCAAACAACAAGAAAACCATTCTCCTGATCATCCTGCTGCTGGTGATCGATCAGGTTGTCAAAATATGGGTTAAAACCACCATGTACATCGGTCAGGAACACGTGGTGTTCCACGACTGGTTCTTTATTCGCTTCATCGAAAATCCCGGAGCCGCCTTCGGCGCCCAATTGGGAGGAGAGTACGGTAAGCTGATTCTCAGTCTTTTCCGCATCGCCGCGGTCAGTGTACTGGGGTGGTATCTGCATCGGCTGATCAAGCGGAAAGCCCCCACGGGAGTCATTGTCGGATTTTCGCTCATCCTGGCCGGAGCTCTGGGAAATATCATCGACAGCGCCTTCTACGGATTGATCTTCTCACAGCCGGCACCGCCCGAAGTAGCCACACTGTTCCCCGAAGGAGGCGGCTACGGCACTTTCTTGCATGGCGAAGTGGTCGACATGCTCTATTTTCCGCTTTTCAGTGGCCACTACCCCGAATGGTTCCCATGGATCGGAGGGCACCCGTTCACGTTTTTCAGCCCGATCTTCAATATTGCCGACAGCTACATCACCATCGGCGTAATCTACATGCTGTTATTCCAGCGTAAATTCTTCAAATAACCCCGACGGCTATTTCACCCGGAGTCGCTGATTGATCTGCAGAGGTTTGCTCTCCGAAATGCCGTTCAGGGAGCAGATTTTCTGAACAGTCGTACCATACTTCCGGGCTATGGCATAGAGGGTATCACCCTTTTTCACCTGATAATAAACCGGTTTGGCCGCGACCGTGGCAGGAGTTTTCGCAGTGGGTTCCGTTGTCGCCGGCTGAGAAACCGTCGAAGACGCCGGCTCCGTAGTCACCAGCATCCCGGTCGGAGCATCAGCACCACCGGTCACCTGATCGCTCTCCGGGTTCGGACCGTCAATAGAGTTATAAGCCAGGTATTTGCCATTGCGTTGCTGAATGTAGAGTGTTCCCTCGCGCAGCTTCATTTGTTGGGGGTCGAGCATTTTTTTCGGGTCGAAATGTTCGCCGGCAGCCCGCAGTTCGAAATGCAGATGCTCAGTCGTCGCCCGTCCCGTACGACCGGCCAGTCCAATCGGGGTCCCCGCCTCAACCACATCATTAGGCTTCACCAGGTTGCGGGAGCAATGGGCATAGACCGTCTCGAACCCGGCGTAATGGCGGATCACCACGATATTTCCATACCCGCTATAATTCTTCGACATGCGCACCACGCCGGGGAAAGCCGCCCGGATCGTATCGTTCGGCGTAGCCTTGATATCGATCCCCGTATGGAAAGCCCGGCCGCGATAGCCGTAATCGGAGATCAACGCCCCGCGATAGGGATAGCAGAACTCCGCCTTCATCTGTTCGAGTAGCAGGGTCAATCCTCCGACGGGCAGCGGATTGATTCCCGGCAGGCGGACATGTTCGCTCTCCGCCTCGGTAAAGGTGATGGTAGGATATTTCACAGGGTTCGGCTCCCGGCGCTGTCCCTCGGGAGCTGCCTCCCAACCTGTCATATGGACCCGATCCTCCTGTGCGACATGTTTCGGATAGAGAATCCGTCGCGGACGCTCCGTACGGGGTTCCGTTTCAGAAATAGTACTCTGCTGAAGTCGCTGCGACGTGCTGCAGGCTCCCAGCAACAGGATCACAGAGAGGATGGTAAGGCTGCGTACACTCATTTTTATCACGGTTTGAGGGTATAAATGTGGTCAAAGTTACGAATAAAATTTATCTTTGCACTCAGGAAAAACCGAGAATCGACTATGGAAAACGAAACCGTCAAGTGCCTCATCATCGGCAGCGGCCCCGCCGGTTACACGGCCGCCATCTACACCGCACGCGCTAACCTCAGCCCCGTCCTCTACGAGGGTCTGGAACCGGGCGGACAACTCACCACTACCACCGAAGTGGAGAACTTCCCGGGCTATCCGGAAGGGGTGGCAGGCCCGCAACTGATGGCCGACATGCGGAAACAGGCAGAACGTTTCGGTACCGACATCCGTTTCGGGATGATCACACAGGTAGATCTCAGCCAACGCCCCTTCCGGGTCATCGTAGACGGGCAGAAGGAGATCCTGGCCGACAGCCTGATCATCGCTACGGGTGCTACAGCAAAATACCTCGGGCTGGAATCCGAAGAGCGTTACAAGGGACAGGGAGTATCGGCCTGCGCTACGTGTGACGGATTTTTCTATCGCGGCCAGGATGTCGCCGTGATCGGCGGTGGCGACTCGGCCTGCGAAGAGGCTACTTACTTGGCCACGATCTGCCGTAAGGTCTATCTCGTAGTGCGGAAGAACTACCTGCGGGCTTCGAAAGCCATGCAGCAACGCGTGGCCAATACGCCCAATCTGGAGATTCTCTTTGAACATACTCCGGAGGAGGTCCTGGGCGATGCAAACGGCGTCACGGGGCTGCGGATGCGGAAATCGGACGGTTCGGAAGCTACGGTGGAGATCACCGGGATGTTTGTCGCCATTGGGCACCATCCCAACACGGAACTCTTCAAAGGGCAACTCGATCTGGATGAAACGGGTTACATCAAAACCCAACCCGGCACCTCAAAAACCAACATTGAGGGAGTTTTTGCTGCCGGCGACGTACAAGACCCCCACTACCGGCAGGCCATCACAGCAGCCGGCAGCGGCTGCATCGCCGCATTGGACTGCGAACGGTTTCTGCTCGATGCCTAAAAACACCCCGACAGGAGAAGTTCCCTACATTTCCCTGTCCGCAGGACCTGACTGTACTTGCCAAGGATCGTCATTGGTTTGCAGGGAAGTTTTTTACGCTGATTGATTACACATGATCGACATTGACGGCATACTCCGCATTGATTCGGACGAAGCGTTCGAACGCACGGCACTGGAATTGTTCGCATTCCAGGCGGAGCACTGCGCCCCCTATTGCGAATATCTTTCGCTATACGGCGCTGACCCAACCAGTGTAGATTCGCTCCAGAAGATTCCCTTTTTGCCCATCGAACTCTTCAAGAGCCACCAGGTCTACTGCAGCGATACCCCGCCCGAAATCGTCTTTACAAGCAGCAACACCGGCGGAACATCG
Source organism: uncultured Rikenellaceae bacterium (assembly GCA_944414825.1). Classification (GTDB taxonomy): domain Bacteria; phylum Bacteroidota; class Bacteroidia; order Bacteroidales; family Rikenellaceae; genus CALYBN01. The sequence continues at coordinate 6,664 of CALYBN010000077.1, read as the reverse complement.
GCCTCACACCACTACATGGCGCAAAAATCGGTCTACGAAAAGAGTTTCCGCAAAGCCTTCTCTCTCTTCTACGGCGAACCGGAACAGATCAGCATTTACGGCCTGCTGCCCAACTATCTGCAACGCGAAGGCTCGTCACTGGTCTACATGGTCGACCGCCTGATCCGTTGGGGCGGCGGAGGATTCTATCTCGACGACTATCCGCAACTGCTCCGTGATCTGGAGAGTAATCCGAACCCCAAAATTCTGTTGGGCGTCAGCTATGCCCTGTGGGACTTGGCCGAACAATACGCCCCAAAACTACACAACACCATTGTCATGGAGACAGGTGGCATGAAGGGACGGCGCAAGGAGCTGCCCCGGGAGGAGTTTCACGCCCTGCTTTGCCATGCTTTCGGCGTCGAGGCGATCCATTCGGAATATGGCATGGCAGAACTTACATCACAGGCTTATTCGGCCGGAAACGGGCTGTTTTTCACCCCACCATGGATGCGGATCGTGGTGCGCGACCCAAATGACCCGGCCGAACTGCTCCCTGCGGGACATCGCGGCGGCGTGAATGTCATCGACCTGGCCAACCTCACTTCCTGCGCCTTCATCCAAACGCAAGACGTCGGAATTGTCTACCCCGAAGGCGGCTTCTCGATCCTCGGACGTCTGGACCGCAGCGAAATCCGCGGCTGTAACCTGTTGGTACAATAACCCACTCAAGAGAGTTTTGCCTCAAATCTGAGGCTTACACAACAGTTTGCCCTATTATCCGGATAAAATGACCGGTATCAACCCTGCCAAAAAATTGTTTCACCCCGCAGTATGGTATATTTCACTGAATAATGGTTACTTTTGCAACGTATGTTTACCGAATATGATATAATCGTCGTCGGAGGCGGCCATGCCGGATGCGAGGCCGCTGCCGCTGCTGCCAACCTGGGTTCGCGCACACTCCTCATCACGATGGACATGACCAAATTCGCCCAGATGTCCTGCAATCCGGCCGTGGGTGGAGTTGCCAAAGGACAGATAGTCAGAGAAATAGATGCACTTGGCGGGTATATGGGTATCGTCACTGACCGCACCACACTCCAGTTCCGTATGCTCAACCGTTCGAAAGGCCCCGCCATGTGGAGTCCCCGGGCGCAGTGTGATAAACAGGGTTTCTCGGCCGAATGGAGACGCATCCTGGAGAATATCGAACACCTTTACCTTTGGCAAGATGCCGTGACCGAGCTGCTGACTACCGAACACGAAGGCAAACCGATCGCCTCCGGTGTCCGGACCCGTATGGGTATGGAATTCAAGGCAAAAGCCATCATTCTTACCAACGGAACCTTCCTGAACGGACTAATGCACGTCGGACGCAGCAGTGCCGACGGTGGCCGGGCCGGAGATGCTCCTTCGCTTGGACTAACCGAATCGCTGCTCCGCCTCGGTTTCGAAGCCGGACGCATGAAAACCGGAACCCCGGCTCGAATCGATGCTCGCACGGTCAACTTCGAAATACTTGAACCGCAACCCGGTGACAAGAAACCGGTAAAATTCTCTTTTTCTCCTGAAACAGAACCAGTTAAGCACCAACTCCCCTGCTTTTTGGTCTACACCTCCAAGGAGGTGCACGACACGCTGCGCAGTGGATTTGCCGACTCACCTCTATTTAATGGCACAATCCACGGAATCGGCCCTCGGTATTGTCCCAGTATCGAGGACAAACTCAGGACCTTTGCCGATAAGGATGTCCACCAACTATTCCTCGAACCAGAGGGAGCTCACACCAATGAATACTACCTGAACGGCTTCTCCTCCTCCCTGCCTTGGCAGGTACAGATCGAGGCACTGCAGAAAATCCGCGGCTTGGAAAACGTACACATCTATCGTCCAGGCTATGCTATTGAATATGATTACTTTCCACCAACCCAGCTAACCCATTCACTTGAAACCAAACGAGTCGAAAATCTCTATTTCGCCGGACAGATCAACGGCACAACCGGTTACGAAGAGGCCGGAGCACAGGGGCTTATGGCCGGTATCAACGCACATCGGAAGCTGAAAGGAGAAGAACCTCTCATATTGCGACGCGATGAAGCCTATATCGGAGTTCTGATCGACGACTTGGTAACCAAAGGGGTTGATGAACCTTATCGTATGTTCACCAGTCGGGCCGAGTACCGAATCCTGCTCCGGCAAGACAACGCCGACCTGAGACTGACTCCAATCGGACATAAAATCGGCCTGATCAGCCAGCGAAGGTATGAAATTTTCGAGCAAAAAAAATCAGCCGTAGAATCGCTTATAAAATTCATCCGAACACAGAGTATCTCTCCAAGCGAAATTGAAGCCTATTTAAAATCGATCAATTCAGCGCCTCTCACGCAAGGAAAAAAACTTTATGACCTGCTTTTACGGAATGAAATCACACTAAAAACTCTTGCCAAAGTCAATGAACCGCTCAAAAATTTCATTTTTGAAAATCATTGTAACGAAGAGGTGATCGAAGAAGCCGAAATACAGATCAAATACAAAGGCTATATCGAGCGAGAAAAATACGTCGCTGAAAAATTGCTTCGTCTGGAAAATATCACTATTCCGACTGGATTTGATTTTAATAGTCTTTCATCCCTAACCATCGAAGCACGACAGAAGCTCACTCGAATCCGTCCGGCTACTATTGGACAGGCTTCACGCATTCCGGGAGTTTCACCAGCCGACATTAATGTATTATTAATATTCTTCGGACGATAAAAAAAAGAGTGTTCCACGTGGAACACTCTTTTTTTTTATTTATTTTTTTGTTCCACGTGGAACAAAAACTCTATTTATTCATCTTCGCCCAAGAATCCTTCAAACTTACTGTACGATTAAATACCGGTATTTCCAGCGTAGAATCCTTATCTTTGCAAAAATAACCAACACGTTCAAACTGGAATTTATCTCCCACCTCAGCTTCCACCAACGAAGGCTCAAGATAAGCCGTTTTCACCGTCATGGAATCAGGATTCAGGTAATCCAGAAAAGTTTTACCCTCTTCCACATCATCCGGATTCTCCTTTACAAAGAGATTCTCAAACAAACGCACCTCTGCTTTTTGGGCATGAGCAGCCGAAACCCAATGGATCACACCCTTCACTTTTCGTCCATCCGAAGAAGAGCCTTCTCCCGAAGCCGGATCATATGTACAGTGCAACTCAACGATATTTCCCGCTTCATCCTTCACGACCTCCTCACATTTGATCAGATAAGAGTAACGCAAACGCACTTCCTTACCCGGAGAAAGTCGATAATACTTTTTAGGCGGCTCCTCCATAAAATCATCCCGCTCGATATAAATCTCACGCGAGAAGGGCACCTGACGCGTTCCGGCACTCTCATCCTCCGGGTTATTGATACAGCTAAATAACTCAGTTTTATCTTCTGGATAGTTTGTAATGACCACTTTCAGCGGATTCACCACAGCCATGCGGCGCTGAGCGGTTTTATTCAAATCTTCGCGCACACAGAATTCCAACAGTCCGAGGTCGATCACATTATCGCGTTTCGCCACGCCCACCTTCTCTGCAAAAGCACGTACCGAAGCCGGTGTATAACCTTTCCGACGCAAAGCACAGATGGTCGGCATCCGCGGATCATCCCATCCCATGACGATCTTGTTCTGCACCAATTGCAACAGTTTACGCTTACTCATGATCGTATAGGTCAGATTCAGCCGGGCAAATTCATACTGATGGCTCGGGAAGATCCCCAATTCACGAATAAACCAATCATACAGCGGACGATGTACATCAAACTCCAGCGTACAGATCGAATGGGTAACTTTTTCTATCGAATCGCTCTCACCATGCGCATAGTCGTACATCGGATAGATACACCACTTATTTCCCGTCCGATGATGCTCCGAATGCAGAATACGATACATAATCGGGTCACGAAGCAGCATATTGGGATGTGCCATATCGATCTTAGCACGCAACACTTTCTCACCATCGGCAAACTCTCCAGCCTTCATCCGTTGGAAGAGATCCAGATTTTCCTCCACGCTTCGGTTTCTCCAAGGACTCTCCTTACCGGGTACGGTGACCGTACCGCGCGTAAGTCGGATCTCCTCCTGAGATTGATCGTCTACATAAGCTTTTCCCTTCTTAATCAATTCGATAGCCCACTCGTAGAGTTGGTCGAAATAGTCCGAAGCATAGTGTTCTCCAGCCCATTCAAAACCGAGCCAATGAACATCTTCCTTAATGGAATCCACATACTCGACATCCTCCTTGACGGGGTTCGTATCGTCGAAACGCAGATTACATAATCCGCCATACTTTTTAGCCAAACCGAAATTCAAGCAGATACTCTTGGCATGTCCGATATGCAGATAGCCGTTCGGTTCGGGCGGAAAACGAGTCTGTACCCGGGTTTCACCTTTAGCGATCGACTCTTCGATGATCTCCTCTAAGAAGTTGAGCGAACGGTCGTTAGCATTCGCAGCGTCTTTTACGATTTCCATAAAAAAAGAATTTTCCACAAAGTTATAAATTTAATCCAAAATGGCACGGGAACCGCCCCTCAACCCACAAAAAAAAGCCCCACCCGGATCCTCCAGGCAGGGCTATAATCTCCAAAGAAACAACCGGCTCTATTCCACCAGCGTCATCTCATCCAATAGGTAACCTGCTCCGGCAAACTTGTCGATCAGGAACAATACATACCGGATATCGACACAAATAGTCCGTTGCAAATCGGGTTCAAACGCAATATCACCACTCATCGCCTCCCAGTTACCGTCGAATGCCAGTCCAAGCAATTCACCCCGACTGTTCATAACGGGACTGCCAGAGTTTCCACCCGTAATATCATTGTTCGACAGAAAAGCCACCGGCACATCGCCCCGATAGGCATAACGTCCGAAATCCTTCGCCCGATACAGTTCCTTAAGTTTTTCAGGTACAGTGAATTCCGTTGGATTCTTCGGATCCTCCTTGGCGATCACACCGCTCAGGGTTGTATAGTGACGATAGGTCACCCCATCGGCCGGATCGTAAGGCAAAATATTGCCATACGTCAACCGAATCGTGAAATTGGCATCCGGATAGTGCTTCCGCTCTTTGTCCATCTCCAGCAGGCCGGCTATAAACAACCGGTGCCCACGGTTGAAATCGGCATCGCAAGCCGTCAGTTTTTTCCGGGCTTCGTTCATCTTCTTGGCCACCGAACGATAGAGTACGACAGCCGGGTCCTGCCCGATCTGCGAAAAGTCTCCGGCCGCCAAATAAGCCTCAAATTTCGCTTGATCCGCAAAAACGGACCGAGCATACAACTCTTCCACATAACGATCCGTATTTCCACCAAAACGAGCCTTTATGACCTTTTCAAATACCGAAGGCAACTCCTCCTCCGAAAGCGAGTCGGCCAGCAGACGGAACATCACCCGAGCCACCTCCCGATCGGTCGGCATATTATAATCCTTATAGAAGTTATCAGCCGTTTTCCGAATGTTTTCCATCTGCTCGTCGGTCAATGCACTCGAATCCGACAACAAATGACTCATCTCGGCCGCTTTGCAAATCTCCACGGCCCGCCCCATCGTCTCCGAAAAATATTGCAACAAACGTGCATGGGGAATACGTTCCCGAACAGCCTGTTCGATCAGCGGCAACGCCTGCTGATACGACGTCCTGTCGGAAGAAGCATTGGCCCAAGCTGTAAACTCTCGTTCCAAGGCCTCTTTTTCGGCCTTCACACCCAGTTTAACCAATCCCCGGCTCATCCCGATCGAATTCTTCCAATAGTTGGACGAAGAGGCAAATTTCGAAGCATACTGAATCCGGACGGCATCACTGGCTGCCATATCCCGTTTCAAAATATCCTGCCGCAAACCACGGATCAGAATCCGTGTCGGATTATCCACCTGAAGCGTCTGGTCAATCTCCCACGAGGTCATATAACGCTCCGTGCTGCCCGGGAATCCCATGATCATGGCAAAATCCCCCTCGTCATACCCCTTCAAAGAAATTTTCAGATAGTTCGACGTCTGATACGGTACATTCTCCGCCGCATACTCGGCCGGTTTTCCCTCCGGCGTAGCATAAACCCGAAAAACTGAAAAATCACCCGTATGGCGCGGCCACATCCAGTTGTCGGTCTCACCGCCAAACTTGCCGATCGACTGTGGCGGTGCCCCTACCAGGCGGATATCCCGGTAAACCTCAATGGCAAACAGCAGATACTGATTCCCGCCGAAAAAATCCTTCACCAGAATCTCCATCCCGGGATACTGTGCCTTTTTTTGCTCCACGAGCACCGTAATATTCTGCTCGATTTGGGTTGTTCTATCCTTTTCGGACATCTGTTCCGTCACACCCTGCAACACCGGCTCCGTCACCTCTTCGATCTGACGGATGAACCGCACACTGAGACCCGGCACCGGAAGCTCCTCACGGCGCTCCATGGCCCAGAAACCATTCCTCAAATAGTCGTGTTCCACACTGCTCAGCGCCTGGATCGAGGCAAACCCACAGTGGTGGTTCGTCAGCAACAACCCCTCCGGCGAAACGATCTCACCGGTACATCCTCCGCCGAAGATCACCACGGCATCCTTCAGTGAACTGCCGTTCACATCATAGATATCCCGAGCCGAAAGTTTCAGCCCCCGGGCTTTCATATCCTTGATATTCAACTTCTC
>CALYBN010000076.1 GCA_944414825.1 uncultured Rikenellaceae bacterium | reverse complement strand
GCCAGCGTGGTGCGATCGCTCAAGGAGAATCCCGACTCGCGCCGCCATATCGTCAGTGCGTGGAACGTCGCCGAAATCGACACGATGGCCCTGCCGCCGTGCCATGCGCTGTTCCAGTTCTATGTGGCGCAGGGACGGCTTTCGTGTCAGCTCTATCAGCGGAGTGCCGACGTTTTTCTGGGTGTTCCGTTCAATATCGCCTCGTATGCCCTGCTGACGATGATGATGGCGCAGGTGACAGGCCTGCAGCCGGGCGAATTCGTCCATACGCTGGGCGATGCGCACATCTACCTGAATCATCTGGAGCAGACCGATCTGCAATTGACCCGCACCCCGCGTCCGCTGCCGGTCATGGAGATCAATCCGGAGGTGAAGTCGATCTTCGATTTCCGTTACGAGGATTTCAACCTGGTGGGGTACGACCCCTATCCCTCGATTAAAGCTCCGATTGCCGTATGATCTCGATCATCGTAGCCATTGCCCGCAACGGCGTTATCGGCGGTGACAACCGTCTGCTGTGGCACATCTCGGAGGACCTGCGGCGATTCAAGGCCCTCACGACGGGGCATCCCGTGGTGATGGGACGCAAAACCTGGGAGTCGCTGGGGCGACCGCTGCCCGGGCGGACGAATGTCGTGCTGACACGGCAGCTGGATTTCGCTCCAGAAGGGGCTGTGGTGGTCCATTCGCTGGAGGAGGCCGTAAGGATGTTCCCGCCGCAGGAGGAGGTTTTTATCATCGGGGGCGGAGAACTCTATGCACAGGCCTTGCCGCTAGCCGACCGGTTGTATATAACTACCGTGGAGGCCGATTATGAAGGGGATGTTCGGTTCCCGGAGTGGGATCAGTCCCAGTGGCAGCTCACTTCCCGCGAACTCCACGAGCGGGGCGAGAAGTTCGAGCATCCGTTTGAATTCGTTGATTACGAACGGATCCGTTAGCAAGAGAAAAAACGCATTCGGGGCGGTAAAGATGATGCTTTACCGCCCCGAATTGTATAGCAGCCGGACGACCCGTTAGAGCCAGATCACCTTGTCACTGTCATCTTTGGGCGAGTGGGGTTTCGGTGTTGTCTCGGGATACCCGACCGCAACCACACACAAGATTCGGTAGGGTGCCGTAGCCGGAATCACTTCGTGGAGGTACTCCTCGGCATTGAGCCCGTTAGGCTCCTCCTCCCGGTGGGGACGTCCGTCGACATGCACCCAGCAGGAACCCAGTCCCAGTGCCTCGGCGGAGAGCTGAAGCATTGTGGCTGAGATGGCGCAGTTCTCACGCCAAAGGTCCGTATTCGAGGCGTCGGCCATCAGAATGAAGGCCATCGGAGCCTCCCGCACGAAAGTCGAACCGTAGCTCCGCATGCGGGAGATGTGGTCCAGGATCGTGGCATCCTGCGTGACGGCAATACGGGTGCTGCGGCAGTTCTTGGACGACGGAGCCGTGAGGGTGTCGCGGAGGATCTGCTCGATTTTTTCTTGTTCTACTTTGCGGTCGAGAAACTTGCGCACGCTGCGCCGGTTGGCGACCATTTCCGAAAAGGTCATAGCGATCTGTTTTTGAGGTTTTATGGGGTAAATTTACAGATTCTCGACTAAAATTCCTATCTTTAACCGGATTTACCCCGACGGGGCCGGGGTGCGGAACACATTAAGCAGACGATTATGGAGGAGAGCAAATTGACCGTAGCGCTGATCTACGATTTCGACGGTACGCTGGCTTCGGGCAACATGCAGGAGTATGATTTCATCCCGGCTATCGGGAAGAGCAACAAGGAGTTCTGGCTGGAGAGCAACGAGTTGGCACGGATCCAGGACGGCGATCCGATCCTGGCCTACATGTACAAGATGATCCACGAGGCCAAAAGCACCGGACTGTCGCTGCGAAAAGAGGCGTTCCGGGCCTCCGGAGCCAAAATCACGCTCTATGAAGGGGTCGAGGGATGGTTCTCGCGCATCAACGCCTATGCTGCCGAGCGGGGAATCACGATCCATCATTACATCAACTCCTCGGGGTTGAAGGAGATGATCGAGGGGACGTCGATCGCCCATGAGTTCCGGAAGATTTACGCCTGCTCCTTCCTGTACGATGTCGACGGAGTGGCCTACTGGCCTGCCGTGGCGGTGAACTATACCAACAAGACGCAGTTTATCTTCAAAATAAACAAGGGAGTGGAGTCGGTCTACGATAGCAAACTGGTCAACCGCTTCATCCCGGAAAAGGAGCGTCCCGTGCAGTTCCGCCACATGATCTATTTCGGCGACGGGACGACCGATATTCCCTGCATGCGACTGGTGAAGGCGCAGGGAGGCAACTCCATTGCAGTCTACAACCCGGCCTCGAAAGTCGACAAGGCCTCGTCCGAGAAGTTGGTCAAGGATGGACGGGTGAGCTATGTCTGTCCGGCCGACTATTCGGAAGGGCGCGAAATAGACGTGCTGGTCAAGACGATCATCGACAAGATCGAGGCCGATTATCGGCTGGAACAACTGATGTCGGTGCTGAAATAGAGATCGGAAGCCGTGTGTGCTTTCGGATGAGATAAAACGAACGTTATGAAGATCATTTTTGCAACCAATAATGCGCATAAACTTCAGGAGGTTCAGCAGATTCTGGGGCCGGCGTATGAGCTGGTGATCCCGCGGCAGTGCGGCGTGACGGAAGAGATCCCCGAGGAGCAGGAGACCCTGGAGGGCAATGCCCTTCAGAAGGCCCGGTATCTCTACGAGCGTACCGGACTGGATTGCTTCGCCGACGACACCGGGCTGGAGGTCCGGGCGTTGAGTGGAGCTCCGGGGGTGCACTCGGCACGCTATGCCACGCAGGGACACGACTTCGAGGCCAACCGCCAGTTGCTACTCCGCAACTTGGAGGGTGTGACAGACCGCGCGGCACGCTTTCGGACGGCCGTGGCGCTGATTTTGGACGGCAGAGAGTACCTTTTCGAGGGCGAGGTGCGTGGCGAGATCACAACGGCCCCGGCTGGCGAAGGGGGATTCGGTTACGATCCGCTGTTCCGACCGGAGGGCCACGAAGAGACCTTTGCCCAGATGTCGCCCGAGGCCAAGAACAGCATCTCACACCGTGGTCGTGCCGTGGCAAAACTGGCTGCGTTCCTGACCGAACACGGAGCATCGTACAAAACGGATCGATGAAAACCTACAAGGCCCGGGGGATTGTTCTCCACACGGTAAAATACGGCGAAAGTTCGCTGGTGGCTTTCCTGCTTACGGATCGCCTGGGGCGTCAGAACTATCTGATCCAGGGGGTGCGCAGTGCGCGGGGGCATGGCAATAAGGGTGCATTTTTCCAACCGATGTTTCTGCTGGAATTTGAAGGGCTGGAGTCTTCCCATCTGCAGATGCACCGCATGAAAGAGGTGCGCAGTGCTGTGCCGTTGACCTCCATCCCGTTTGATGTACGGAAGAGTACGATTACGCTTTTCATGGCCGAAGTGCTTTACCGTTTGATCCGGGAGGTGGAGCCCGAGAGTCCGCTGTTCGATTTTGTCTTCGGGTCGGTGGTGGCGCTCGACGGGATGCAGGAGGGGGTTGCCAATTTCCATCTCTGGTTTCTGGTCCGGCTCAGTTCATTCTTGGGATTTTATCCGGGAAACGAGTACGAGACGGGAAATTTCTTCGATATCCGGGAGGGGCTGTTTTGCCCCGAGATTCCTCAGCATCGGTTGGCCTTCTCGGCCGACAACACGCAAATTCTGGCCCGCATGATGGAGTGCGATGTGTCGCAGTTGAATCAGGTAGCCCTGTCGCGTGTGCAGCGTTCCGATTTCATGACCAGTATCCTGACCTATTTCGGTTACCATCTTGATTCGATCCGGGAGGTACGGTCGATCCAGATCCTTCGTGAGGTGTTTTAATACACAAAGGCTGCCTTCTGCGGGCAACCTTTGCGTATTTGTTTTATGATGATTCCTGTCGGATCTGAAATCGTGGCCTTCGGCTCTTTCTGAAGTTGTAGCCTTCAGCTCTTCTCTCCTTCATCTCACTCCCCTCCCCGGACGGGATTACTCTTCCAATAGTTGGTCGATTTGCTTCACGAGAGCGGCGAACTCCTGCTCGTCGTAGAGCCGTGTGAGCATCACGATGCGTCCCTGACGGTCGATCAGTACGTTCCGGGTAATGCCGGCGTTCCGCTGGGCATACTTCGCAAAGATATCGCCGTCCGGGTCAAGTGCCATCGGGTAGGTAACGCCCGTAGCCTTGGCGAAAGCCTGCACTTTGTCAAGCGGTTCGTCGCGGTCGATGCCGATCAGGGCAAACTCCTGGTTGTCCTTGTGTCGGAGCCAGATATCCTTCTCGATGAACGGCATTTCGCGCCGGCAGACAACGCACCAGCTGGCCGTGAATTGCAGCATCACAACCCGACCCCGCAGGTCTGCGAGGCGGACTTTGCTGCCGTCGGTCAGTGTAGCCGTAAAGTCGGGAGCCAGGTCGCCGACCTTGACCAGATAGCCGTTGTCCGCTGCTGGCGGGGTGCTCTGGGCTTTTGCGGCGAATGGTATGCCGGCTGCAAACAGAAGCGCCAGCAGCAACCCGACCGTATAGCGCATGCAATGGGTGTTCATGGCGTTGTGGTGTTAAGTTTTTTCTCTCCGGGACCTGACCGGAGATTTAGATCACTACGTTGATGATTTTGCCTGGAACGATTACAAATTTCTTGGGTGTCTTGCCCTCCAGGTATTTGGCCGTGTTCGGATCGGCGAGAATGGCTGCTTCGATCTCGGCATTTGGGATTCCCAGTGGCAGGTTCTTCTTGAAGCGCACTTTGCCGTTGAACGACACGGGATATTCAAAGCTGTTCTCCACCAGATACTCCGGGTTGAATGTCGGGAACGCTGCGTCGCACACCGAACCTTTCTGCCCCAATGCTTCCCACAGCTCCTCGCAGATATGCGGAGCGAAGGGAGCCAGCAGTACGACCAGTGGTTCGAGCACCTGACGTTTGTTGCAGCCGCCCAATTCATTGAGGCAGATCATGAAGGCGCTGATCGAGGTGTTGAACGAGAAGTTTTCGATATCTTCGCCGACCTTCTTGATCGTCTTGTGCAGCGTCTTCGACTCGGCGGGTGTGGGTTGGTCGTCCGTGACGATCAGTTTGCCCTCGCCGTCAAAGAAGAGTCTCCACAGGCGGCGCAGGAACTTGTGTACGCCGTCTATGCCGTTCGTATCCCACGGTTTGCTCTGCTCCAGCGGCCCGAGGAACATCTCGTACATACGCAGGGTATCGGCGCCGTAGTTGTCCACGATGTAGTCCGGGTTGACCACGTTGTACATCGACTTGCTCATCTTCTCGATGGCCCAACCGCAGATGTAGCGGCCATCCTCGAGGATGAACTCGGCGTCGGCATACTCCGGGCGCCAGGCTCGGAAAGCTTCCAGGTCGAGCACGTCATTGCGTACGATATTCACGTCGACGTGGATTTCTTGTGTTTCGTATTGGTCTTTCAGTCCCAGCGAGACGAACCGGTTGGTGCCCACCACGCGGTAGACGAAGTTCGAACGGCCCTGGATCATTCCCTGGTTGACCAGCTTGCGGAACGGTTCGTCCTCCACCACGTAGCCCAGGTCGTAGAGGAATTTGTTCCAGAAGCGCGAGTACATCAGGTGCCCCGTGGCATGTTCAATACCGCCTACGTAGAGGTCTACGCTGCGCCAGTATTCGTCGGCCTCGCGGCTGACCAGAGCCTGGTCGTTGTGTGGGTCCATATAGCGGAGATAGTAGGCTGACGATCCGGCGAATCCGGGCATTGTGCTCAGTTCGTAAGGATATCCTTCGGCGGTCTGCCAGCCTTTTACGCGGGCCAGGGGCGGTTCGCCCTGTTCCGTGGGGCCGAAATTGTCGATGGGAGGCAGCTCCAGTGGCAATTGATCCAGCGGCAGCGGATAGGCGATGTCGTCCTTATAGTAGATTGGAAAGGGTTCGCCCCAGTAGCGTTGGCGGCTGAAGATGGCGTCGCGCAGGCGGTAGTTGATCTTCTTCTTGCCCAGTCCGCGCTTCTCGACCTCCCGGAACATGACCTGGATTGCCTCCTTGACGTCCAGCCCGTTGATGAAGTCGGAGTTGATCAACTTCCCGGCTTTGGCATCATAGCTCTCAATGCTCAGGTCGCCGCCCTCGACCACCGGGATGATCGGCAGTTCGAAATGCTTGGCGAAAGCGTAGTCGCGACTGTCGTGAGCCGGGACGGCCATAATGGCTCCCGTGCCGTAGCCGGCCAGCACATAGTCGCTGATATAGATAGGGATCTTCTTGCCATTGAACGGATTGACGGCATAGCTGCCCGTGAAGACTCCCGAGACGCGCCGGGTTTCGGCGATGCGCTCGCGTTCCGACCGTTTTTTCGTCTCCTCGAGGTAAGCCTCCACTGCGGCCTTATTCTCCGGAGTAGTCAGGCGTGCCACGTATTCGTGCTCCGGTGCGAGCACCATGAAGGTGACGCCGAAGATGGTATCGGGGCGGGTGGTGAAGATTTCCAGCTGCTCCTCGTGCCCGTTGATGGGGAAGAAGACCTGCGCTCCCTCGCTACGGCCGATCCAGTTGCGCTGGATCTCTTTGAGCGAGTCGCTCCACTCCAGTCTGTCCAGGCCGTCCAGTAGGCGCTGGGCATAGGCCGTCACACGCAGCAACCACTGTTTCATGCGTTTCTGCTCCACGGGATAGCCTCCGCGTACGGAGAGGCCGTCCTTCACCTCGTCGTTGGCCAGTACGGTTCCCAGTTGCGGACACCAGTTCACCATCGTATCGGCGCGGAAGGCAAGGCGGTAGTTTTGCAGCACCTCCTCGCGGCGCTTCTCATCCATGGCTTTCCACTGTTCGGCGGTGAAATGCAGCTCTTCGGTGCAGGCCACGTCGAGCCCCTCGGTGCCGTTGGCTTCGAAGGCGGCGATCAGTTCGGCGATCGGCCGGGCCTGCTGACGGGTATTGCAGTAGTAGCTGTCGAACATGAGCAGGAAGGCCCACTGTGTCCAGTGATAGTATTTTGGGTCGCAGGTGCGCACCTCGCGGTTCCAGTCGAAGCTGAAGCCGATCTTGTCCAACTGTTCGCGATAGCGGTTGATGTTCTGCTCGGTGGTCACGGCCGGGTGTTGCCCCGTCTGGATGGCGTACTGCTCGGCCGGCAGCCCGAAGGCGTCGTAGCCCATCGGGTGGAGTACGTTGAAACCCTTCAGCCGTTTGTAACGCGCATAGATGTCCGAGGCGATATAGCCCAGCGGGTGTCCGACGTGTAGCCCTGCGCCCGAAGGATAGGGGAACATGTCCAGGACGTAGAATTTGGGTTTGCTGTGATCGACCTCCACGCGGTAGGTGCCGCGTTCTTTCCAGCGCTGTTGCCACTTCTGTTCGATTTCTCTGAAATTGTACTCCATGATGAGGTTATCTTAAAAAATGTGTTGAATCCGGGTGCAAAGATAAAAGTTTTTTCGGTTATCAGTAACCGTTTGTGTTGTAACCTTCCACGTAGAGGCAGCGGTTGGTTACGTCCACCTCCACCGGGCCGCGGTTTTCGATCTCGACGGCCAGGGGACGTTCCGAGTCGACGTAGACGGTGCCGTCGATATTGGCCAGGACGGTGTTTTCGACTCGGGTAGCCACGGTATTTTTGATGTTCGCGTCGACGATGTTGGTGACTCTTACTCCCGCGGAGGGAGCCTTTTCACAGGTGAGGATGTGGATCTTGCCGAAGGGGTCAAAACTGATGTGGTCGATGTACAGCCATTTGTCGAACTGTTTGTCTTCATTCGTATAGTTACTGATGACGCGGATATTGTCTCCCTGTCGCGGTAGGCTGGCCAATGGGAGGATGAGGTACAGGGTCTTGTACTGCGTATTATCCTTGTAGGCAGGATAAACCTTGACAAGCATCTTCCGGGGGTCGTAACCTATTCTGAGAATCGGGGTTTCGCTGCCGTCGTGGATAATCTCTCTTACATAGGATATCCTATCGCTGAATCCAAATATATTGTATTCTTGTACTATTTTTTGAAGTTTTTCGCGAATCTCTTGAGGAAAGCGAATCTGGTCGCCCCATTGAGGGAGCGAGTGGAATTGCATGGTGAAAGTTGATACTGGAGTGAAGGAAGAGCTATCCCAGCATAGTTCGATTTGTACGGTTATCATGTTGTCTGAAAGTTTTTAGGGAATTACTGGGATAAAGATAATCATTCTTTCAGTAAACAAGGGGTTTTGGCGTTGAATGTTTTGGAGTGCTTGATAGTAATGTGTTGTTATACTGTGTTATATGTAAGCAAGTCTATGTATTTAATAGTTTTGTATAATAATTTTTAGGATTTTATAATAAAAAACAATAATATAATGAGGTCAAAACGGCTAAAACCCCCGAAAATCAACAAAAAAAAGTATGCGAAAAGTATTGCGGTATTGAAATTTTGCGTATCTTTGCAGTCCATTTTGATGATGGAACAACGAGTTAATTTACTAAAACAAAGGACAAAAAGTAAGTAAAATGCCAACTATTCAACAGTTAGTACGTAAAGGAAGGGTGACGTTGGAGTTCAAGAGCAAGGCTCCCGCACTCGATGCGTGTCCGCAGCGTCGGGGCGTTTGTGTGCGTGTCTACACCACCACCCCCAAGAAGCCTAACTCGGCTATGCGTAAGGTAGCCCGTGTCCGTCTTACCAACGGCAAGGAGGTCAATGCCTACATCCCGGGAGAAGGCCACAATCTGCAGGAACACTCGATCGTTCTGGTCCGTGGCGGCCGTGTAAAGGACCTGCCCGGTGTTCGTTATCACCTGGTTCGTGGAGCACTCGACTCAGCCGGTGTGGACGGTCGTCGTCAGCGCCGTTCGAAATACGGAGCAAAACGTCCCAAAGCAGGTGCAGCACCCGCAAAAGGCAAGAAGTAAAATCGAAACGTTAAAAAAACAAAGAATTCTAAGAAATGAGAAAATCGAAGCCTAAAAAGCGAATTCTGCTTCCAGATCCCAAGTTCGGAGACGTGCTTGTAACAAGATTCGTGAACAATCTTATGCTGGATGGTAAGAAGAGTATTGCCTACACCATTTTTTATGATGCACTGGATATCGTAGGCGAGAAGATGAAGGATGCAGACAAGGCTCCTCTTGATATTTGGAAACAAGCCATTGAGAATATCACGCCGCAGGTTGAGGTGAAATCCCGCCGCGTGGGTGGTGCTACCTTCCAGGTACCGACAGAAGTGAGACCCGAGCGCAAAATTTCATTGTCAATGAAAAATCTTGTCCTTTATTCTCGTAAGCGCGCAGGGAAGTCGATGGCCGAGAAGCTGGCCGGAGAGATCATGGCTGCCTACAACCAGGAAGGCGCAGCCTTCAAACGGAAAGAGGAAATGCACCGTATGGCCGAGGCCAACAAGGCATTTGCACATTTCAGATTTTAATTAGCTCAGGAGACAGAGATATATGGCAACCAGAGATTTGAAATATACGAGGAATATCGGTATCATGGCTCACATCGATGCCGGTAAGACGACTACCTCCGAGCGAATTCTTTTCTACACGGGTAAAACCCACAAGATCGGTGAGGTGCACGACGGTGCCGCTACCATGGACTGGATGGTCCAGGAGCAGGAGCGCGGTATCACCATCACCTCGGCCGCAACCACTGCGTTCTGGCACTACAAGGGCGATACCTATCAGATCAACCTGATCGACACCCCGGGACACGTCGATTTCACCGTGGAGGTGGAGCGTGCCTTGCGTGTGCTGGACGGTGCCGTTGCGACGTTCTGCGCCGTGGGTGGTGTTGAGCCCCAGTCGGAGACCGTATGGCGTCAGGCTGACAAGTACAATGTTCCGCGTATCGGTTACGTGAACAAGATGGACCGTACGGGTGCTGACTTCCTGGCCGTATGCGCACAGGTGAAAGAGCGCCTCGGTGCCAACGCCATGCCGATCGTCCTGCCCATCGGAGCTGAGGACAAATTTGTCGGTCTGGTAGACCTTATATATAATAATGCGATGATTTACGACGACGCTCGCAAGAACGAACTCGTGAATTATGACGTGGTCGAGATTCCTGACAACATGAAGGCTGAAGCTGCCGAGTGGCGCAACAAGCTGATCGAGGAGGTGGCTACGGTTGACGACGCACTAATGGAGAAATTCTTTGAGGATCCCGATTCGATCACGGCCGACGAGCTGATCGCGGCTATCCGCAAGGCTACGTGCCAGATGAAGATTGTCCCCATGCTGTGCGGTTCGTCGTTCAAGAACAAAGGCGTGCAGAAGTTGCTCGACTGCGTGATGGCATTTCTGCCCTCGCCGGTTGATATCGAGGCTATTGTCGGTACGAATCCCAATACAGGTGCCGAGGAGGATCGTCATCCTTCGGAATCGGAGCCTTTCTGCGGACTGGCTTTCAAGATCGCTACGGACCCGTTCGTAGGTCGTCTGGCTTTCGTACGTGTTTATTCAGGGAAACTCGATGCCGGTAGCTATGTGCTCAATTCACGTTCGGGCAAGAAAGAGCGTATCAGCCGTCTTTATCAGATGCACGCCAACAAGCAGAACCCGATGGAGACCGTGGGCGCCGGAGATATCTGCGCAGCCGTAGGTTTCAAGGAGATCCGCACGGGCGACACGCTCTGTGACGAGGCGCATCCGATCGTGCTCGAATCGATGACCTTCCCCGAACCGGTGATCGGTCTGGCTATCGAGCCCAAAACGCAGAAAGACCTCGACAAACTGGGCGTAGCGCTCGGCAAGTTGGCCGAAGAGGACCCGACCTTCACGGTGAAGACCGACGAGGACAGCGGTCAGCCGGGGATCAGCGGTATGGGCGAGTTGCACCTGGAGATTATCGTAGACAGCCGGAAACGTGAATTCGGCGTCGAGATAAACCAGGGGGCTCCGCAGGTGAACTACAAAGAGGCTCTGACGGCAACGGTTCAGCACCGCGAGGTGTTCAAGAAGCAGACCGGTGGTCGTGGTAAGTTTGCAGACATTATCTTCGAATTGGGCCCGGTGGACAAGGATTTCGAAGGTACCGGATTGCAGTTTGTCGATGTGGTTAAGGGCGGTAACATTCCGAAAGAGTATATCCCTTCCGTGCAGAAAGGTTTTGAGTCTGCCATGGCAAACGGTGCGCTGGCCGGCTATATGATCGACAGCATGAAGGTGCCGCTGCGCGACGGTTCGTTCCACCCGGTAGACTCCGATGCGCTTTCGTTTGAGATCTGCGCCCGCAACGGTTTCCGTGCCGCAGCCCTCAAGGCGAAACCCGTCATCAAGGAGCCGATCATGTCGGTAGAGGTGGTGACGCCGGAAGAGAACATGGGTGACATCATCGGCGACCTGAACAAACGCCGGGGTCAGATCTCGGGTATGGAGTCGAAAGGCAACGCCCGCGTGGTGAAGGCCAAGGTCCCCCTGTCGGAGATGTTCGGTTATGTGACCGTGCTCCGTACGATCTCTTCGGGACGTGCAACCTCGTCCATGGAATTCTCGCACTTCGATGAGGTTCCGGCTAACCTGGCCAAGGAGATCATCGAAAAAGCTAGTGGCAAACGCAAAGAAATAGAATAATCAGATTATGAGCCAGAAAATAAGAATCAAACTGAAATCATTCGATCACAACCTGGTGGACAAGTCTGCCGAGAAGATCGTGAAGACCGTGAAGAACACGGGTGCGGTTGTCAGCGGCCCGATTCCCCTGCCGACCCAGAAGAAAATCTTTACGGTGAACCGTTCGACGTTCGTCAACAAGAAGGCCCGCGAGCAATTCCAGCTCTGCACCTTCAAGCGGATCCTCGACATCTACAGCTCGACGCCCAAAACGATCGACGCGCTGATGAAACTCGAGCTTCCCAGTGGCGTGGAGGTTGAGATCAAAGTCTGATCGATTGCCGGAATGGACGAAAATGCGGTGTTCCGCGACATTCAAGGATGATTGACGCGGAGCCCGCTGTTTCGGTTCCGAGAGAAAGAGAACAAATTTTTTCAGATACACAACAAACACAAGAAGACAAAAAATGTCAGGACTAATTGGAAAAAAAATCGGAATGACTTCCGTTTTCAGTGCCGAGGGTAAGAACATACCATGCACTGTTATCGAGGCTGGTCCCTGCGTAGTTACGCAAATCAAGACTGTGGAGAAAGATGGTTATGCCGCAGTCCAGATTGCCTATGACGACAAGAGCGAGAAGCACACCAGCAGTAGTTTGTTAGGCCATTTCAAGAAAGCGGGCACCACTCCCAAGCGTCAGATCGCGGAGTTCAAGTCGTTCGAGGGCGAAGTAAACCTGGGCGATGTGATCACGATCGACATCTTTGAGGACAACGACTGGGTGGACGTGACCGGGATCTCGAAAGGTAAGGGCTTCCAGGGCGTTGTGAAACGTCACGGTTTTGGCGGTGTCGGTGGCCAGACTCACGGTCAGCACAACCGTCAGCGTAAACCCGGTTCGCTGGGCGCCTCGTCTTATCCTTCGCGCGTATTCAAAGGCAAACGTTTGCCGGGAAGAACGGGCGGTGAGCAGGTTAAGGTTCTTAACCTCCGGATTCTCAAGAAACTCCCCGAGAACAACCTTCTTCTGGTGAAGGGATCGATTCCGGGAGCAAAAGGGTCTTATTTATTAATCGAGGATTAACGATGGAATTAGCTATTTACAATACAGCAGGTAAAGAGACCGGCAAGAAGGCTCTCCTGAAAGACGAGATTTTCGGCATCGAACCCAACGACCACGCCATCTATCTCGACGTGAAGCAGTATCTGGCCAACCAGCGTCAGGGTACGCACAAGTCGAAGCAGCGTAACGAGGTTGCCGGTTCTACCCGGAAACTGAAAAGACAGAAAGGTACCGGCGGCGCACGTTCGGGCAGCATTCTCTCTCCGCTGTTCCCGGGTGGTGGTCGCGTGTTCGGTCCTGTTCCGCGTGATTACAGCTTCAAGCTCAACAAGAAGCTCAAAGTACTGGCACGCAAGAGCGCTCTCACCTACAAGGCGAAAGGCGAGTTGATCAAGGTTGTGGAGGACTTCACGTTCGAGACGCCCAAGACCAAATCGTTCCTGGCCCTGGCCGAGAGTCTCCAGTTGGCAGGAAAGAAACTGTTGGTGGTTCTTCCGGAGTCGAACCACAATGTGATTCTTTCGGCCCGCAACCTTCAGAATGTGAAGGTAGTTCCGGCCGCTAACGTAAACACCTACGACGTGATGAACGCCGGCGTGGTGCTGATGGCCGAGAGCTCTGTGAATGTTATTAACGAAATGTTAGCGTAAACACTGCAAAGATGGAAATTTTAATTAAGCCAATTTTGACCGAGAAAATGACGGTTCAGGGCGAAAAGCTGAACCGCTACGGTTTTATCGTTGATCCAAGAGCTAACAAATTGCAGATCCGCACTGCCGTCGAGCAGATGTACAATGTCGTTGTCACCGACGTCAACACCATCAACTACATGGGTAAGGCCAAGAGCCGCTACACCAAGGCAGGGTTGTTGGAGGGGCGCGCCAACAACTTCAAGAAGGCGATTGTTACCCTGAAAAACGGAGATAAGATAGATTTTTACAGTAATATCTAGAAGAGATGGCAGTAAGAAAGTTCAAACCCGTTACCCCGGGTACAAGACATAAGGTGATCGGTACGTTCGACGACATTACGGCGAACAAACCCGAAAAGTCGCTGCTCAGCCCCAAGAAAAGCACGGGCGGCCGCAACAATACCGGTAGAATGACCATGCGCTACATCGGCGGTGGCCACAAACAGATGTATCGCGAAGTCGACTTCCGCCGCGCTAAGGACGGTATGGACGCCGTGGTGAAAACCATCGAGTACGATCCGAACCGTTCGGCCCGCATTGCACTGATCTGCTACGCCGACGGACAGAAGAGCTACATCCTCGCCCCCAACGGGCTGAAGGTGGGCCAGGTTGTCAAGAGCGGCGAAGGCGTAACGCCTGAAGTGGGCAACACCCTGTTCCTGGCTGAGATTCCGCTGGGTACGGTGATCCACAACATTGAACTCTACCCCGGTCAGGGTGCCGTGATGGCACGTAGCGCCGGTACCTACGCGCAGCTTCTGGCCCGTGAAGGTAAATATGCTATTATCAAACTGCCTTCGGGCGAGACGCGTATGGTTCTGGTAACCTGCCGCGCTACGATCGGAGCAGTATCGAACCCCGACCACAGCCTTGAGCAACACGGTAAGGCTGGTCGCAAACGGTGGTTGGGCCGCCGGCCTCGCAACCGCGGTGTGACGATGAACCCGGTAGATCACCCGATGGGTGGTGGTGAAGGCCGTTCTTCGGGAGGTCATCCTCGCTCGCGCAAAGGCTTGCTGGCCAAAGGTTACAAGACCCGTAACCCGAAGAAGACCACTTCGAAGTTCATTATTTCAAGGAAAAAGTAAAATTAAAAAAGTAGCATAATGAGCCGTTCACTTAAAAAAGGACCGTATATCGAACCCAAGTTGGAGGCAAGGGTCATTGCCCAGAACGAGGGTG
Organism: uncultured Rikenellaceae bacterium; assembly: GCA_944414825.1. GTDB lineage: Bacteria > Bacteroidota > Bacteroidia > Bacteroidales > Rikenellaceae > CALYBN01. The sequence goes on along the minus strand of CALYBN010000076.1, from coordinate 15,952 downwards.
GTAAGAAGTCTGTCATCAAGACCTGGTCGCGGGCCAGCATGATCTCTCCCGATTTTGTGGGTCAGACGATCGCTGTCCACAACGGGAACAAGTTCATTCCCGTGTACATAACTGAGAACATGGTGGGACACAAACTGGGTGAGTTCTCCCCGACGAGAACCTTCCGTGGCCACGCAGGTAACAAGAAAAAATAGTAGGAAATGGGTGCAAGAAAAAGCATAAGAGCCAAAGAATTAAAGGCTGAGAAGAAGCAGAAGGCTATTGCCACGCTGCGCGACTGCCCGACCTCTCCGCGCAAGATGCGTCTGGTTGCGGACCTGGTAAGAGGCGTGGAAGTTAACAAGGCACTGGGTATTCTTCGCTATTCGAAGAAGGAGGCATCGGTGAAAGTGGAGAAGCTGCTCCGTTCGGCGATCGCCAACTGGGAGGCGAAGAACGAAGGCATGAGCCTGGAGGATACCCCGCTGTGCGTGAAGGAGATCTTCGTAGACGGCGGTCGAATGCTCAAACGTATTCAACCCGCTCCGCAGGGTCGTGCACACCGGATTCGGAAACGTTCGAATCACGTTACGATCGTAGTAGACAAAATGGTTAACGTAGAAAAATAGTAGACAGATGGGACAGAAAGTTAATCCGATAGCAAACCGTCTTGGTATTATTCGTGGCTGGGATTCCAACTGGTACGGCGGCAAGGACTTCTCCTCGAAACTGGTGGAGGATGCCAAAATCCGCGAATACCTGAACGCCCGTCTGGCTAAGGCAAGCATTTCGAAAATCCTGATCGAAAGGACCCTCAAACTCGTCACGGTGACCATCTCCACCGCCCGTCCGGGTATCATCATCGGCAAAGGCGGCCAGGAAGTGGACAAACTGAAAGAGGAGTTGAAGAAACTGACCGGTAAGGAGATTCAGATCAACATCTTCGAGGTGAAACGTCCGGAGTTGGATGCCGTGATCGTGGCCAATAACATCGCCCGTCAGCTCGAGGGTCGTATCTCGTATCGTCGCGCCATCAAAACCGCTATCGCATCGACCATGCGGATGGGGGCCGAGGGTATCAAGATTCAGATCTCGGGTCGTGTAGGCGGTGCCGAAATGGCTCGTAACGAGACCTACAAGGAAGGACGTATTCCGCTGCACACGTTCCGTGCCGATGTGGACTACTGCTTGGCTGAGGCTCTCACGAAAGTGGGTATTCTCGGTATCAAGGTATGGATCTGTGTAGGCGAGGTGTATGCAAAGCGTGATCTGTTCGAGATCGCCGGTGCGAGCGTAGCCAATGCACAGGGCGGAGCTGCTCGCGGCGAAGGCCGTGATCGTGGCGACCGTGATCGTAGAGGCGGCCGCAAGAGAAGAAACAACAATAACAAGTAGTAAGGACCTTTTAAAGCGACATAAGAAATGTTACAGCCAAAAAAGACCAAATTCAGAAGAATGCAGAAAGGGCGCATGAAGGGCCTTGCTCAGCGGGGCAACCAGCTTGCGTTCGGCTCGTTCGGCATCAAAGCGCTCGATTCTACGTGGATCACCGGTCGTCAAATCGAGGCCGCCCGTCAGGCAATCGTGCGTTATATGAAACGTGAGGGTCAGATCTGGATCCGGATCTTCCCCGACAAACCGATCACCAAGAAGCCTGCCGAGGTACGTATGGGTAAAGGTAAAGGTTCGCCCGAAGGTTTCGTGGCACCGGTTACTCCGGGACGTATCCTGATCGAGGCCGAAGGGGTGCCCTTGGAAGTGGCACAGGAGGCACTCCGTCTGGGAGCTCAGAAGCTTCCGATATCCACCAAGTTTGTCGTAAGACGTGATTACACTGAAAACTCAATTTAGGCCGATATGAAAACTGCTGAAATAAAAGAGCTCACCGTAGCGGACCTCAAAGAGCGCATCGACGCCGCCAAGGCAGAACTGGTGCGAATGAAGCTCAACCACGCCGTATCACCGGTGGAGAATCCGAGTATTATCAAAAAATCCCGCAGGGATATCGCTCGTATGCTTACGATCCTGCGTCAAAAGGAAAACCTTAAATAATTACCACTATGGAAAGAAATCTTAGAAAAGAGAGAATAGGGGTGGTTGTGAGCAACAAGATGGACAAGACCATCGTGGTTGCCGTTAAGAGGAAGGTTAAGCATCCGATTTATGGGAAGTTTGTGAACAAGACTACCAAATTTGTGGCAGCCGACGACACGAATACCTGCAACCCGGGCGATACCATCCGGATTATGGAGACCCGGCCCCTGAGCAAGACCAAGCGTTGGAGATTAGTAGAAATCATAGAAAGAGCTAAATAGTCATGATACAGCAAGAAAGCAGAATGGTCGTTGCCGACAACAGCGGCGCAAAGGAGGTCCTTTGTATCCGGGTGCTCGGCGGAACCGGCAAGCGCTATGCGACCATCGGCGACAAGGTCGTTGTGACCGTCAAGAGCGCAACCCCTTCGGGCGACATGAAGAAGGGAACTGTTTCCAAAGCAGTTGTTGTGAGAACGAAGAAGGAGATCCGGCGTCAGAACGGTTCCTACATTCGTTTCGACGACAATGCCGTGGTTCTTCTCAACAACCAGGGTGAGATGAGAGGTACGCGTATTTTCGGCCCGGTAGCCCGGGAGCTTCGCGATTCCTATATGAAGATCATCTCGCTCGCACCGGAAGTATTGTAAACTTTAAGAGTCAAGAAAGATGTCAGTTAAATTGCATATCAAGAAAGGGGACACCGTTTACGTGAACGCCGGCGATAACAAAGGCCAGAGCGGGAAGGTGCTGAAGGTGCTGGTGGACAAGGAGCGCGCCATCGTAGAGGGCGTGAACCTGTGCTCGAAAAGCACGAAGCCCAATTCGAAGAATCCCCAGGGAGGTATCGTGAAGCAGGAGGCTCCGATACACATCTCCAATCTGCAGCCGATCGATCCCAAGAGCGGGAAAGCCACCAAGGTAGGTCGCAAGAAGAATGCAGAGGGTAAATTAGTTCGTTACGCTAAAAAATCGGGGGAGGAGATTAAATAATGGCATACGTACCAACACTCAAGACGCAGTATAAGGAGCAGATCATCCCTGCCCTTATGAAGGAATTTGATTACAAGAGCGTAATGCAGGTTCCCAGACTCCAGAAGATCGTGATCAACCAGGGCTTGGGTCAGGCTACGGCCGACAAGAAGCTGCTCGAGGTGGCCCAGCAGGAGCTGACGATCATCACGGGTCAGAAAGCCGTGTTGACCAAGTCGAAGAAGGATATTTCGAACTTCAAACTCCGTAAGGGGATGCCGATCGGTGTGCGTGTGACGTTGCGCGCGGACAAGATGTACGAGTTCCTCGAAAGACTGATCGCCGTGGCACTGCCCCGTATCCGTGACTTCAAGGGTATCAACGAGAAGTTCGACGGTCAGGGGAACTATACGCTGGGCGTTGCCGAGCAGATCATCTTCCCGGAGATCGATATCGACAAGATCACCAAGATCTTCGGTATGGAGATCACCTTCGTGACTTCGGCTCCGACCGACGAAGAGGCCTACTCGCTGCTGAAACAGTTCGGCCTTCCATTCAAGAACGCTAAAAAGAATTAATAGAAGATGGCAAAGGAATCAATGAAGGCACGCGAGGTGAAACGCCTCAAACTCGTGCAGCGATATGCCGCAAAACGCGCAGCTCTCAAAGAAGCCGGTGACCAGGAAGGACTCGCCAAGTTGCCCCGCAACTCGAATCCGATCCGTCTGCACAACCGTTGCAAGATGACCGGTCGTCCGAAAGGCTACATGCGTCAGTTCGGCATCAGCCGTATCCAGTTCCGCGAGATGGCCTCACAGGGTCTGATCCCGGGCGTGAAGAAGGCAAGCTGGTAGGAAAGCGGAAGAGACATTCCACGCTGCGATTTTAAGGAGGAGGCCGGCTCAAGGGGGTCGAAGTCGGAGTCTCGGCAGACCAAAATGGGCGGACTGCTCCTTAAAATCGGCGTCGGAGTGTATTTTCTTTAGGATTAAATGCGCTAAAACAGCGGTTTTTAGAAAAAAAACCGTAACTTTGGCGCTGCTTTGACCGTTGACGCGTGAAGAGCGCGGCTAAAACGAACACAAGATTTTAATTAATTAACTGATTTTTAACTTTTAATTCGTTCAAAAATGACAGATCCAATTTCGGATTTTCTGACGAGAATTAGAAACGCGGCGAAAGCCAACCACAAGGTGGTTGAAGCTCCCGGCTCAAAAATCAAACAGGAGATCACCAAGATTCTCTATGACCAGGGTTACATTCTGGCCTACAAGTTCGAGAACAATGAGAAAGGGCATCCGATGATCAAAATCGCCCTGAAGTATCATCCCGAGACGAAAACCTGCGCCATCAAGGATTTGAAGCGCGTCAGCCGTCCGGGTCTGCGTCGCTATTCGGACGTTGAGCACATGCCCAAAGTGCTGAACGGTCTGGGTATCGCCATCGTCTCGACCTCGAAAGGCGTGATGACCGACAAGAAGGCCCGTCAGGAGAATGTCGGCGGTGAGGTATTGTGTTATGTTTACTAATGTTTAAAAGTATTTTATAATGTCAAGAATTGGAAAATTACCTGTAAACCTGCCCGCAGGCGTTACGGTGACCGTATCGCCCGACAACGTGGTAAGTGTGAAAGGACCTCTTGGCACCCTGAGTCAGAAGGTTGATTCGGATATCACGGTGACCGTCGAGGATGGCGCGGTACATGTTACGCGTCCTACCAACCAGCCCCGCCATCGTTCGATGCACGGTCTTTATCGTGCGTTGATTCACAACATGGTGGAGGGTGTTTCGAAAGGCTATGAGATCAAGCAGGAGCTGGTAGGTGTCGGCTTCAAGGCCGAAGTAAAAGGTCAGGTTCTGGAGTTGAGCCTGGGCTACTCTCATGATATTCATTTCATGTTGCCGCCCGAGGTGAAGGCCGAGGCTGTGACGGAAAAGAAGAGCAATCCGATCGTTACGTTCAAGAGTATCGACAAGCAGTTGATCGGTCAGGTGGCTGCCAAACTGCGTTCGCTGCGTAAGCCGGAGCCGTACAAAGGTAAAGGTATCAAGTTCGTGGGCGAGCAACTTCGTCGGAAAGCTGGTAAGTCTGCTAATGCTAAATAGTAAAAACGTACAACTATGTCATTGAATAAAATAGAAAGAAGAGAGAGGATCAAGATGCGTATCCGCAAGATTGTGAGCGGAACCGCAGCCCGTCCCCGGATGACTGTATTCAGAAGCAACAAGCAGATCTACGTACAGTTCATAGATGATACTCGCGGTGTTACGTTGGCAACGGCGTCGTCGTTGGACAAGGATGTAGCGGAAAAGACCACGGGTCTGAACAAATCGCAGGTGGCCGCCCTGGTGGGCAAACTGGCAGCCGAACGTGCGGCAGCCAAAGGGATTTCGGAAGTTGCGTTCGACCGAAACGGTTACCTCTATCACGGAAGAGTCAAAATGTTAGCCGACGCTGCCCGCGAAGGTGGTCTTAAATTCTAAAACGTTATGTCAAATACCAACATAAAAAAAGTAAGAACCAGTGACCTGGAGCTCAAAGACAGACTGGTGAGCATCCAGCGCGTTACGAAGGTAACCAAGGGTGGCCGGACGTTCAGCTTTTCGGCAATCGTTGTAGTAGGAAACGAGAACGGTATTGTCGGTTACGGTTTGGGTAAAGCCAGTGAGGTTACTGCAGCGATAGCCAAAGGCGTGGAGGATGCCAAGAAAAATCTCGTGAAGATTCCGGTCCTGAAAGGGACGATTCCGCACAAACAGGAGGCTCGGTTCAGCGGTTCGCTGGTGATGATCCGTCCGGCAGCACCTGGTACGGGAGTTATCGCCGGAGGTGCCATGCGTGCCGTATTGGAGAGCGTGGGAATCCGCAACGTGCTTGCCAAGAGTAAGGGTTCTTCCAACCCGCACAACCTGGTGAAGGCAACGGTAGCTGCCCTGCTCGAACTTCGCGATGCACACAGCGTTGCGCAGATCCGTGGCATCTCACTGGATAAAGTATTTAACGGATAATCTCGGAGACAATGGCAAAATTGAATATTACACAAGTTAGAAGCAAGATCGGCTGCTCGGATATCCAGAAGAAGAATCTTGCAGCTCTCGGACTCCGGAAGATCAACCAGACCGTTCAGCACGATGACAGCGTGAAGATCCAGGGAATGATCGAGAAGGTCCGTCACCTGGTGAAGGTGGAAGAAGTAAAGTAGAGTAGTTAAACGTACAAAGCTTAGAAACGATGAATCTCAATAATTTAAAACCTGCAACAGGGTCTACGCACAGTCAGAAACGGATCGGACGCGGTCAGGGTTCGGGTTACGGTGGAACCTCTACTCGTGGTCACAAGGGAGCTCAGTCTCGTTCCGGATATTCGCGCAAACTCGGTTTCGAGGGAGGTCAGATGCCGCTTCAGCGTCGTTTGCCTAAATTTGGTTTCACGAACCTGAAGAGAGTAGAGTTCAAGGCAATCAACCTTTTTGTATTGGAAGAGTTGGCAGCCAAGAATGGTCTGACGGCTATTTCGGTGGAGACGCTGATCGAGGCCGGGTTCGTTTCCAAGAACGACAAGGTGAAAATCCTGGGCAACGGCACGTTGAGCAAAGCACTGGAAGTGACGGCTCATGCATTCTCGAAAAGCGCAGTAGCGGCTATCGAGGCACAGCAGGGAAAGGCAATCAAACTTTAATCCTTTAGCGATGAAGAAGCTAATCGAAACAATTAAGAATATATTTAAGATAGAAGAACTGCGTAAGAGGATCCTCTATACGTTGGGTCTTCTTCTTATTTATAGGTTCGGTAGTTTTGTGGTGATCCCGGGAATCAATCCCGAGGCATTGGGCGCTCTTTCGCAGCAGGTGGAGGGCAACGGTCTGATCGGACTGTTGAATATCTTCTCCGGTGGAGCGTTTGCCAATGCTTCGATCTTTGCTCTCGGGGTAATGCCCTACATCTCGGCCTCGATCGTAATCCAGCTGCTGGGAATCGTGGTTCCTTATTTCCAGAAGCTGCAGAAAGAGGGTGAGAGCGGCCGCCGCAAGATGAACCAGTGGACGCGTTATCTGACCATTGTGGTGCTGCTGTTGCAAGCACCGGCCTATTTGGCCAACCTGCACGCACAATTGCCGGATGCAGCGTTCGTACTGGGCCGTTCGAGCTTCCTGTTCACGTTCAGCGCCACGGTGGTGCTGATCGCCGGAACGATGTTCGTGATGTGGCTGGGAGAGAAGATCACCGACAAGGGGATCGGCAATGGTGTGTCGCTGATCATCATGGTCGGAATCGTGGCTCGTCTGCCCCATGCTCTGTTGGCTGAGATCAACACGCGCTTCACGGAGTCGACCGGAGGTCTGGTGATGCTGGTTGTCGAAATCGTAATGTGGTTCCTGGTATTCATGGCTACTATCGCATTGGTACAGGCAGTCCGCAAGGTGCCCGTACAGTATGCGAAACGGATCGTCGGGAATAAACAGTACGGTGGCGTACGCCAGTATATTCCGCTGAAGATCAACGCTGCGAATGTGATGCCGATCATTTTCGCCCAGGCATTGATGTTCTTCCCGATGTTGTTCGGGAAATTCGAAGCTACGCAAGGGTTGGCTGCGACGTTCAGCAACTATCTGGGTTTCTGGTACAACTTCGTATTCGCCCTGTTGGTGATCGCCTTCACGTATTTCTATACGGCGATCACGGTTAACCCCAACATGATGGCAGAGGATATGAAACGTAACGGCGGTTTTATTCCCGGAGTCAAACCCGGTAAGAAAACGGTCGATTACATCGACACCATCATGACGAGAATTACCCTTCCGGGTTCCATTTTCCTGGCGATTGTGGCCATTTTGCCGGCCTTCGCTTCGAAACTGGGAATCAATCATCAGTTCGCCCTCTTCTATGGAGGTACGTCGCTGCTGATCTTGGTGGGTGTGGTTCTCGACACTCTGAAGCAGATTGAGAGCTACCTGCTCCTGCGTCATTACGACGGTCTGATGAAGACCGGCAGGATCAAAGGAAGATCTTAAAGCGAACAAAGAGTTTTTTTATTGTTAGAATAGATGATATACCTGAAAACGAAGGAAGAAGTAGAACTGCTCCGCGAGAACAATCTCCTGGTGTCGGCTACGTTGGCGGAGGTGGGAAAACACATTCGTGCCGGGGTAACGACCCTCGAACTGGACCGCATTGCGGAAGAGTTCATTCGGTCTCACGGCGCAGTTCCAGGCTTCCTCGGGTACGGCGGCTTTCCCAATACGTTGTGTATATCGGTGAATGAGCAGGTCGTACACGGCATTCCGTCGGATTATGTTTTGAAAGACGGCGACATTGTTTCGGTGGATTGTGGCACGGTTATGAAGGGGTTTTATGGCGATTCCGCATATACGTTTGCGGTAGGAGCAATTGACCCAGCGGTTCAGAAGCTCCTCGACGTAACCAAAGAGGCTCTTTATAAGGGTGTCGCGCAGGCCAAGGCAGGTAATCGCATAGGCGACATATCTGCGGCTGTGCAAGAGCATGCCGAATCGAACGGTTTCTCGGTGGTCCGGGAATTGGTAGGACATGGCCTCGGGCGCAAGATGCACGAGGAACCCGAGGTCCCCAATTACGGAGCTCGCGGCAGAGGTCCTCTTCTGAGAGAGGGGATGGTGATCTGCATCGAGCCGATGATCAATTTGGGAGCCAAGCAGGTCGTTTTCGAACGGGACGGTTGGACGGTGCGCACACGCGACCGGAAACCCTCGGCACACTTCGAGTTTGCAGTGGCCATCGGGAAAGAGGGTGCGGATGTGTTGACCGATTTCAAGGTGATCGAAGAGGCAATCAAAAATTAAGACTCTATGGCCAAGCAAACTGCTATTGAAAAGGACGGGACCATTATCGAAGCGTTGTCGAACGCCATGTTCCGCGTGGAATTGGATAATGGTCACGTGATTACGGCTCACATCTCCGGCAAGATGCGGATGCACTACATCAAGATTCTGCCCGGGGATAAAGTGAAAGTGGAGATGTCTCCCTACGACCTGTCGAAAGGACGTATCTCCTTCAGGTACAAATAATTTTTATAGGACTGAACAATGAAAGTCAAGACATCTATCAAGAAGCGCAGCGAGGATTGCAAGATCGTGAAGCGTAAAGGCAAACTTTATGTGATCTGCAAGAAGAACCCCAAGTTCAAAATGCGCCAAGGGTAATTGTTAATCAAAACGAAGAAAGAATTTTATGGCACGTATAGTAGGTGTAGATTTACCTAAGAATAAAAGAGGCGAGATAGGCCTGACCTATGTTTACGGTATCGGAAGAAGTACCGCTCGCAAAATCCTGGACAAGGCCGGTATCAGCTACGATGTGAAGGTACAGGACTGGAATGACGATCAGGTTACCACGATCCGTAACATCATCGCCGAAGAGGGTATCAAAGTGGAGGGCGAATGCCGCTCGATGGTGCAGCTCAATATCAAACGACTGATGGATATCGGTTGCTACCGTGGTATCCGTCACCGTCTGGGATTGCCCGTGCGGGGTCAGAGCACCAAGAACAACGCCCGTACCCGCAAAGGACGTAAGAAGACCGTCGCTAACAAGAAAAAAGCAACTAAGTAAACAGTAGAGTTATGGCAAAGAAAACCGGAACAGTTAAAAAGAAAGTTGTTAAGGTTGATGCCGTGGGCGCTGCTCACGTATGCTCGACTTTCAACAACGTGATTATAACCCTTACCAACGGTGTGGGCGAGGTGATCAGCTGGAGCTCTGCTGGTAAGATGGGCTTCCGCGGCTCGAAGAAGAATACGCCCTATGCCGCACAGACCGCTGCTGCGGACTGCGCAAAAGTGGCATACGATTTGGGTCTGCGCAAGGTGAAGGTGTATGTGAAAGGTCCGGGAGCCGGATGTGAGTCGGCTATTCGTACCATCCACGGCGCCGGCATCGAGGTGATGGAGATTATCGACGTCACGCCGCTGCCTCATAACGGATGTCGTCCCCCCAACCGTCGTCGCGTCTAATTCTGGGGCGGCACGCCGAGGGATGGTTTTGCGGATGGAAGAAGCAGGAGTGTCGGATCGGATGCCGCAGGGATGAGAACCGACGGCCCGAAGGCCGGAAGGCAAAAGGTTATAACATCGTTTTACAAAGTAAAAAAAATAGACAATGGCAAGATATATAGGTCCAAAGACCAAGATCGCCAGGAAGTTCGGCGAAGCTATTTTCGGTGCGGATAGGGTTCTGGAGAAGAAGAACTATCCTCCCGGACAGCACGGGCTTGCACGTAAACGCAAGAAAGTATCGGAGTACGGTACGCAGCTCAGCGAAAAGCAGAAAGCCAAATCGACTTACGGTATTCTGGAGAAGCAGTTCCACCGCACGTTTGAAGAGGCAGCACGTATGGGTGGTATCACGGGTGAGAACCTGTTGAAGTTGCTTGAGTGCCGTCTGGACAATGTGGTTTATCGTCTGGGGATCGCTCCCACGCGTGCAGCAGCACGTCAGTTGGTATCTCACCGTCACATTACGGTGAACGGAGCGGTTGTTAATATTCCTTCGTACAGTCTGAAGATTGGTGACGTAGTGTCAGTTCGCGAGAAATCGAAGAGCCTTGAAACCATACAGGATTCTCTGGCCGGCGGTCGCAAGAGCCGTTATGCCTGGTTGGAATGGGACCAGACCACGATGTCGGGCAAATTCCTCCAGAAACCCGAGCGTGAGGATATTCCGGAGAACATCAAGGAACAGCTCATCGTGGAATTGTACTCTAAGTAGTAACTAATCGAGAACAGATAATTATGGCAATATTAGCATTCCAGAAACCTGAAAAGGTTATTATGCTCGAATCCACTTCGACGTTCGGGAAGTTTGAATTCCGTCCGTTGGAGCCGGGCTTCGGCATGACTATCGGAAATGCCTTGCGTCGGATTCTGCTCTCCTCGCTGGAGGGTTATGCAATCACGACGGTTAAGGTTGCCGGAGTCGATCACGAGTTTGCCGCCATCCCCGGTGTGATGGAAGGGATGATTGACATTATCCTGAATCTGAAACAGGTTCGTTTCATTCGCACGGTGGATAACGTGGATAGCGAGAAGGTTACCGTCAATGTTGCCGGTCAGAGCGAATTGACAGCCCGGTACATCTCGAATTTCCTGACGAACTTCAAGGTGCTGAATCCCGATCTGGTGATCTGCCGCCTTACGCCCGAGACCAAATTGCAGATCGATCTGACGATCGGCAAGGGCCGAGGATATGTACCTGCGGAGGAGAATCGTCCGGCTGATGCAGAGTTCGGATTGCTGCCCATCGATTCGATTTTCACGCCGATCAAGAACGTGAAGTATTCGATCGAGAACTATCGTGTCGAGCAGAAGACCGACTACGAGAAGCTCAATCTCGAGATTACGACCGATGGTTCGATCCATCCGAAAGATGCCTTGAAAGAGGCCGCCAAGATTTTGATCCAGCACTTCATGCTTTTCAGCGACGAGAAGATTACGCTGAACATGGAGGAGAACAATTCGGCCGAAGAGTTCGACGAAGATGTACTTCACATGCGTCAGTTGCTGAAGACGAAACTTTCGGATCAGGACCTTTCGGTGAGGGCGCTCAATTGCCTGAAAGCCGCCGAGGTGGATACGATCGGCGATCTGGTGCGGTTTAACCGCAACGATCTGTTGAAATTCCGCAATTTCGGCAAAAAGTCGTTGACCGAGTTGGACGATCTGTTGGCTTCGCTCAATCTCCATTTCGGCATGGATGTATCAATCTACAAACTTGACAAGGATTAATTATGAGACACAATAAGAATTTTAACCACCTTGGCCGGCAGAGCGCACACCGCAAAGCGATGCTTGCCAACATGGCGACTTCCCTGATCCTCCACAAGAGAATCAATACCACGGTTGCCAAGGCGAAGGCTCTGAAGATGTATGTGGAGCCGCTCGTGACCAAATCGAAAGAAGACTCAACCCATTCGCGCCGTGTCGTGTTCAGCTATCTGAGGGATAAGAATGCCGTGACGGAGTTGTTCCGTGTGGTTGCTCCGAAGGTAGGGGATCGTCCCGGAGGTTATACGCGGATTCTCAAGACCGGATTCCGCGTGGGCGATGCCGCAGATACCTGCTTCATCGAATTGGTAGACTTCAACGAAACTTACGGTAAGGATGTGGCCGTGGCTGCGAAGCCGAAGACCCGTCGTAGCCGTGGAGGTGCGAAGAAGGATGCCAATGTGACGGATGCTACCGTGGTAGAGGAGAGCGCAGCAGCCGAAGGTGCCGCAGCCGAAGAGACTCCGAAAGCTGTCAAGAAAGCCGCTCCGAAGAGTGCTAAACCGGCCGCTCCGAAAGTAGCGAAGTCGGTTCCGACCAAGACCTCGGGCGCTAAAGTCGTTGCAAAGAAAACCGGAGCCAAGAAGGCATAATCCGGATCAGGCCGAGAGGTCTGGATACGAGAACGAGAGAGCCGCAATCCTCAAGAGAGATTGCGGCTTTTTCGTTTTCCCAAAGGTCGGATTCTGTGAGAAATTAAGCGGGATGGATACCAGAAATCAGGTGGAAATCGTTATCTTTGACAAAAGATGTGATCGACAGCGTTGTGGCACTGCATTTGTCCGATGTGTGAGGAGCTAAATTCATGTGTCGTTAAAAAGTTTGATTATGAAAAAAACGTTGCTTTGCCTGATTTGTGGTGTGGTACTCGTCTGCCTTAGCGGGACAGGATGGGCCCAAAGTGGAACCATAGAGAAAAAAACTTTCCTATACTCGGTTCAGGAGAGTGATTCGCTTCGCTTGGATCGCTATGACAATCCCGATGCGCAGGGAGACCGTCCTTGTGTGATCTTCATGTTCGGAGGTGGGTTCTACACCGGGTCTCGTGATCAGTCTTCCTATCTTCCCTATTTTCATTTCCTGGTTGAACAGGGTTATTGTGTGGTGTCGATCGACTACCGGTTGGGGATGAAGAATCTGAATCCTGCTGATGAGACCAACCTCGAAGCCTTTGTGGGGGTGTTCGGGCGTGCAATCGAGATGGCCGTTACGGATCTGTATGACGCTACGGCCTATGTGCTGGCGAGGGCTACGGAGTGGAATGTTGATCCCAAAGGAGTGATTGCGTGCGGTTCGAGCGCCGGGGCCATTTCAGTACTGATGGGAGAGTACGGGCTCTGCAACCGGAGTGAGGCCGCCAAGGCTCTGTTGCCTGCGGGATTCAACTATGCCGGAGTGATCTCCTTTGCCGGCGCCATTTTCAGCCAGGGACAGCCTCAGTGGGCAGGGAAACCATGTCCGATCCAGATGTTCCATGGGGATGCAGACGCCAATGTGCCTTATGATCAGGTGAGTTATGAGGGTATCGGATTCTATGGATCGAAATATCTGGCAGGTCAGTTGACCACGATGCAGTCGCCCCATTATTTTTACTCGGTGGAGAATGCTACGCATACCGTTGCCACGACTCCGATGGACGATAACCGGGAAGCTATCCTGGCGTTCCTGAACAAACTGGTCCGGCAGCAGCAGCCATTGATCCTGAACACGACCCAGAGCCAGATCGGGCAGGCGGCCAAACCGAAAGATTTTACTATTATGGATTATATCCGTTCCAACTTTGCCCCGTCACGGTAGGGGTGGATACGTAAGCGAGAACCCAAAACTTTAAATATATGAAAAGTACCGTCATGAAAAGAATCGTTTTATTGTTGGCTTTCGTGCTGGGCGTCAGCGCCGGGGAAGCCAGAAAACTCGAAGTGCCGACCAATTATCAATTCGGAAGCCCGGAGCGTTATGCCGCTTATGAGAAAGATGTGTTGAAGTGCTCCAAGTGGTTGATCAAAACCCCGCTCGACAAGGATCCTGAGACGCGAAAAGCGGCCGGAGCCTTTATCTCGAAGTGGGCAATGGGCAGTCCCGACGTGACGGTGAATCTGAACCTCGATCTGTTGACCTTCATGCGCTCTTCGCCGACGTTGTTCCGTGTCTATATTGCGGGGAGTCTTGAGCACTCTCTCAAAACCGGAAATTACAAGGATAATCGTGGCAGCATGCTGGCCGGGTTGGAAGCCGTGGTGAAGGTCTACAAGAAAAACAAAAAAACGATCAAGCCCGATCCGAACGTCGAGAAATATGCCGAGATGTCTCGCAAGGAGCTTCGCGAGTTCGTAAATAAACACACTAAATGATTTGTGAATTCGTTCACAATGTAGTATCTTTGAGCCGTTTTCCGGTTTCACGTCCGTGGGCGTTCGAAACCTCTGAGAAAGACAGTAAGTGGTAAAAGAGAACTATAACTATTTTAAACGATTTAAAGCTATGAGTCAGATTGTAAGTGTTCATGCAAGAGAGATTCTGGATTCGAGGGGTAACCCCACGATCGAAGTTGAAGTGATGACCGCCAGCGGCGCCGAAGGTCGTGCAGCCGTTCCGAGCGGTGCTTCTACCGGTGAGAACGAGGCTCTGGAGCTCCGTGACGGCGACAAAGGCCGTTATGGTGGCAAAGGCGTACTGAAAGCCGTACAGAATGTAAACGAAATCATCGCCAAAGAGATCGTCGGCATGCCTGTAACCGATCAGGTGGGTATCGACAAAGCGATGATCGCTCTCGACGGAACTGCAACCAAAAGCAATCTGGGTGCAAATGCTATTCTGGGTGTATCGTTGGCTTGCGCCCGTGCCGCTGCCAACCTGCTCGGCATGCCGCTCTACCGTTATATCGGTGGTGTGAATGCCAAGACGCTGCCCGTTCCGATGATGAACATCATCAACGGTGGGTCGCACTCCGACGCTCCGATCGCTTTCCAGGAGTTCATGATCCGTCCCGTGGGTGCTCCTTCGTTCCGCGAGGGTCTGCGCATGGGAGCTGAGGTGTTCCACGCACTGAAGAAAGTGCTCCACGACCGCGGTCTGAGCACCGCTGTGGGTGATGAGGGTGGTGTTGCTCCGACGCTCAACGGTACGGAGGATGCCATTGAGTCGATCATCGAGGCTATCAAGAAAGCCGGTTACAAACCCGGTCGCAAATGCGAGGGTGGTGATGTGGCCATCGGTATGGACTGCGCTTCTTCGGAGTTCTACAAAGACGGAATCTACGACTACACGAAGTTTGAAGGTCCCAACGGAGCAAAACGTACTTCGACTGAGCAGTGCGCCTATCTGGAGAGCCTGGTGGCAAAATACCCCATCGATTCGATCGAGGACGGTATGAGCGAGAACGATTGGGAAGGTTGGAAACTGCTCACCGACAAACTGGGCGACAAATGCCAGCTGGTGGGTGACGACCTGTTCGTAACCAACGTTGAGTTCCTGAAGAAGGGTATCGAACTGGGTTGCGGAAACTCGATCCTGATCAAGGTGAACCAGATCGGTTCGCTGACCGAGACGCTCGACGCTATCGAGATGGCACACCGCGCCGGTTATACTACGGTAACCTCGCACCGTTCGGGCGAGACGGAGGATTCGACGATCGCCGATATCGCCGTGGCTACGAACTCGGGTCAGATTAAGACCGGTTCGCTGAGCCGTTCGGACCGTATGGCCAAATACAATCAGTTGCTCCGCATCGAGGAGGAACTGGGCGACGAGGCGATCTACGGCTATACGAAGATCTACAAGAAATAAGTTTAGGCTTATTCATACTGCAAGAGAGGTGCGATCCACACGGGTTGCATCTCTCTTTTTATGGATGCGGGGAGGGGGAAGATGTCGCTTGCCGGATTCCGGCGGATGGGCCGCAGAGAGGCTGCACGACGTGTCGGAGGAGGTGCCGATCGTTCTCGGGGCATGGTGTTTGGAGGAGGGAAAGTGGCGGTTTGAGGGAGAATCGTGCGCGGGGTCCGATATTTTTGTGTAATTTTGAGCAGATAAGCAGAGGGTTCTGAGTACGTCATTGTATCACGATATTATTTTCGGGCCGGTGCATAGTCGCCGCCTGGGATTGTCGCTGGGGGTGAATCTCCTGCCATTGGAGTGTAAATTATGTAGTTTCGACTGCATCTATTGCGA
>CALYBN010000075.1 GCA_944414825.1 uncultured Rikenellaceae bacterium | reverse complement strand
AGGGGACCATCCACTCGCACTGCGTCTTGTCCCAGGGGCGTTGCTTCTCGCGCCGGCCCAGCGAACGTCCGTGCAGGAGAAGTTCGGCCTCATCGCCCGTCGTATAAACCCACACAGGGATCCCCGTTCCCGGCTCCATACGCGGATGGGTCCAATGGGGCAGGATATGCACCATGTCGACCTCGGGATTCCACTGACTCTGGTAGAGGTAATAGTGGTCCTTCGGGAAACCGGCCATATCGATCACCCCGCCCATGAAAGCACGGAACGGCCAGCCACCGTGTACGAATCCGGCCTCACCCAGGTAGTCGAAGCCCGTCCAGCGGAAATGCCCCGAGTACCAGGCTTTGTCGCGCAGATATTCCATATTCTGCCGGGCGTTGATCCGCACGAAGGCATTGTCGTAAGAGGAGTTGAACACCTGCTTGATGTTCTTCCGTTCGGCTGGCGAGGTCCATTCATACCCGAAGATCTCCGCAGGGGTGAGGTTCGGCGTCTCGAAAGGTTGTTGAGCCGGGTTGGGATAGCCGTCACGGTACCAGGTCTGCGTACGGTAAAAACCGCGCACCTGCCACGTATGAGGCGTTTCGGTCCCCACGAAAGGTTTGTCGCCGCCGTCGAACGTCGTCAGGAAGTTCTTCCGCTCGCAATGTCCATTGATACCCAGAACGTCCATATACTCGGAACCGGAGTGTCCCGAGGTCACAGGACGCGTCGAGTCCTCCTCGTGGCAGACCCGGACCAGATCGGGGGCCACAGCGCCTTTCGTTTCGTTCCCCACGCTATATATCACCACGCAGGGATGGTTCCTATCGCGCCGGATGAAGCTGCGCAGATCGCGCTCCCACCACTCGTCGAATGCCTGCATGCCATAATCGAACGCAGCCTTCTTGCGCCATCCGTCGAAGATCTCGTCCATCACCAAGATACCAAGGCTGTCGCACAAGTCATAAAATACGGGCAACTGGGGTTTGTGTGCCGTACGGATGGCATTGCACCCCATATCCTTGAGCATCCGGAGCTTCCACTCCATCAGTTTCCGATTCCACGCCGCACCGATCGGACCGCCTTCGAGATGTTCACACACACCGTTCAGTTTCACATTCTGGCCATTCAGCCAGAAACCGGTCCCGGTACGCCATTCGATCTGGCGGATACCGAACCGAATCCGTTGCGTATCGCACACCTGACCATCTTTCCGTACGGTAGTCTCGAGCGTATAGAGATAGGGCTGTTCCACCGACCAACGCATCGGGCTGGGAACGGCAAGTTCTGCCTCCAAGCCTCCTTTAGCCTCAGCCACCGTCTTCCCCTGGGCATCGAGAACCCGGTATTCAACCTCTACGGTGTTGTTCATCTCTTGACTCAGGGCGGTCGTAACCGACACCTTAGCCTGCTGGTCGGTAATCTCCGGCGTCGTCACGAAAGTCGCATCCGGCACGAAATGCAGCGGGTCGCTGCTGACAAGGCTCACATTTCCATAGATACCGCATCCGTGATACCAGCGGGCACTGGGCTCCAGGCTGTTATCCACGCGGACACTGAGGACATTCCGCCCGGGTTTGAGGTATTTCGTCAGATCGTAGCTAAAGCTGATATATCCATAGGGACGTTTCCCCAGATACTCACCGTTGATCCACACCTCGCTATTCATATACACACCCTCGAACTCCACGCGGAACACGCGGTTCTGGAGCTCTTTTTTCGTAAAATCGAGATACTTCCGATACCAGCCGATGCCACCACATAGGTATCCTCCGTTAGCCTGTTGTGCTCCGTCCTCACTGTATCCCTCCTCAAATGCCCAGTCATGAGGCACATCAAGCACGCGCCACTGGCTGTCGTCAAACTGTTCCTGAGAGGCCTCCGGCTGGTCCTCCAGCACGAAACGCCACCCTTCGTTGATATATCGCCGGCCGGAGGTTTCGCCAGACTGGCAGCCAACCAACAGCAGCAACATGAAGCATAAAAATCCGCTTCCTCTCATCTTGGTGCTCTACTTTTTAGGTTCCAGATAACCGAGCGATACCAGAAATTCATCAGCCCGCTCCAACGTCTTATAGAAATACTCCGGTCCCCGGTTATAATTAAAGAACCCATGTCCAGCCCCCTCATATAATTCCAGATCGCAACGGCTGCCCAAAGCCTCCATCTTCTCCGTATAACGGGTCGCCGTGGTTACCGGGATCAGATGATCCTCGGTCCCGACCATAACCAACGTAGGTGGTGCCCCTGCATGGATATTATGATAGGGAGAGAACTCCAGATAATAGTCCTTCACACGCTCATAGCCATATCCCTCATCGGCCGAATTGTTAAACACCGGGTTGAACAACACCAATGCCGTGGGAACCGGCGAAATCGAAAGGTCGTCGCCCGGGGCATTGAACCCGTCGAGCAGAGCCACCGCAGCAGCCAGATGACCGCCGGCCGAACCACCGCTTGCCACCAGGCGGCTGGTGTCGATCTTCAGTCGATCGGCATTCTTCTTCACGTAACGCATGACAGATTTTGCATCCTCCACGCAGGCGGCCGGCGTAGTCCCGTACTTTTTATAAGTTCGGTAATCGGCCAGCACGACCGTCATGCCGCGCTGTGCAAAATACATTCCCTGCATGGCAAAAGCCTGCACGTCGCCACTGACCCAGCCTCCACCGAAAAAGAAGACAATCGTCGGCAGGTTCTTCTCCGGTTTCTCATAATAGGGATACATGACATAGAGTTTCAGGTCAGGATTGTGGCGATACACCTCATGATAGACCCGTGTCGTATCGAACTTGAGCGCCACGTATTTCGGTTTGGCACTCTCCTTCTTTTTGTTATCTTTCTTTTGTTTTGTCTGCTCCGCCGCGTCCGTCTTCTGCTCCTGGGCCATCAGCGGGCCGGGGCCGGCCGCTGCCATACAGCAGACGACAAGCCCCGCAAGCCATTTCATATTGATACTCATAACTGCAATCTATATTATTGGGTTCATTTTCTCCGGCATCAAGGTGCATCGGGCGTAAAGTTCCAATACGGATTTTCGGTCCGGGCACCGTTCATCAACTCCAGCAATTCGGCAACCTTCTCCGGATTCTGTGCATAGAGATCCTGCGTCTCGGAAGGATCATTCGTCAGATTGTAGAGTTCCATGTGACGCGATTCCGGCACATTGACATCCAATTCTACCAGTTTCCAACCATCCTTCAGGATCGAACGACGGCCGCCCCGTTCATGGAACTCAAAGTAGAGATAATCGTGTTGTTTCTGTTTGCCTTTTCCGGTAATCGTAGGCAGGTAGGAGATCCCGTCCACACCCTCGGGCACCTTCTCGTCGACCAGGTCGCAAACCGTAGGCAGGAAATCCCAGAATGCCGAAATATGATCTGCCGTCGTAGCCTCCTTAATCACAGCCGGGTAATACACAATGAAAGGCGTATGGACTCCCCCGTCGTACAGGTCGCGTTTAATACCCCGATAGATGCCGTTGCTGTCGAAATAATAGGGATCATGACCGCCCTCGGCATGAACGCCGTTATCGGAGGTAAAGATCACGATCGTATTCTCCTCAATCCCCTTCTTACGCAGCAGATCCATCACCATCTGCACGCCCTTGTCCAGGCGGCTGACCATAGCGGCGTAGGTCGCACGCGGTTTGGGCTGGCTGGTATACCCCTTGCCATTCTTCGATTTTTTGACAAAAGGCGTTTCGTCAAACATACCATCATATTCGCCCAGTTCGCCCGGAGGTAGGATCAAGTCGGCATGCGGAATGGTCGGTGTCAGGTAGAGGAAGAAAGGGTGGTCGCTGTTCTCGTCGATGAATTTCAGCGCTTTCTCCATGATCAGATCGTGGGAGTAGACCTTCTTGTTGAGCATGATCTTCGTACCGTTCTCCCACAGAAAATCGGGATAATAGCGGTGGGCATGGCCCTGGCCCAGGTAACCGAAGAAGTAGTCGAAACCCTGGTTGTTGGGATGTCCCTCGGTATTGGGACCACCCAGGCCCCATTTCCCGACACAGGCCGTCGCATAATCGTGCCGTTTAAGAATCTCGGCTACGGTTACCTCCTCTGCTGCCAGCGGATGGTCGTAGACCTCGCCCGAGGCATCAGCGCGTCCCCGATTGCCACGGACGTAGCTGTGTCCGGTATGTTTCCCGGTCATCAGCACGCAGCGCGACGGGGCACTAACCGTCGAACCCGAATAGTGGTTGGTAAACAACATGCCGTGTGCCGCCAACGAGTCGACACCGGGTGTTTTGATCTGCTGCTGGCCATAACATCCCAGATCGCCGATCCCCAGGTCATCCGCCATAATGTAGATGATGTTGGGGAGTTTGGCCGGTTTGGCCGCCTGCGAGTCGGTTGCCGCCAAAGGCAGCAGCACCGACGGGCAGGTCAATACATGAATCAGTTTCATAGCTTTACACTCCGTTTATTTATTGTTTTTCTTATGTGCCTTGGCTGGATCATAGTTCGGATTCGGCGTGGGAAGTTGTGCCCCCACCTCCTTGCGCCAGTTGTCGAGCAGAGTGAAGAGCTCGCGGGCTTTCTTCGGATTCTCAGTCGCCAAGTTGTGGGTCTCGCCGATATCCTCTTTCAGATTATAGAGTTCCAGCGAATTGTCCTCCAGTTGTTCGATCAGTTTCCAATCTCCCAGACGGACCGACGAGTAGGTCTTTGCCCCGCCATTGTGATAGTGCGGATAGTGCCAGAACAGCGGACGCTCGGGCAACGAACCGCCCGTAATCAGCGGCAACAGTGACTGGCCGTCGGTTTTGGCCGCCTGAGCCGATCCGACCAGTGACATCAAGGTCGTGGTGATATCCATCGTGATGACCGGGTAGTCGCTCTCGACACCGCGGGCGACATGTCCGGGCCAGGAGATGATCAGCGGTGTACGCACCCCGCCCTCATATTCCGAACCCTTTCCAGCCCGAAGCGGATGGCTCTCCGACACGCTGTAAAGCGCTCCATTGTCCGATGCGAAAATGATCAGCGTATTATCCAGCTGGTTCTCCTCGCGGAGTGTCTGCACGATCCTTCCAAGGCTTTCATCCATGCTCTCAATCATAGCGGCATAGATCGTATTCTGTTGAAAATAGTGCTCATCGACGCTGGCCTCGTATTTCTCCGCCATGCCGGGTTTGGCCTGCAGAGGCAGGTGCACGGCATAGTGGGCCATATTGAGATAGAACGGCGTATCGTCATTGGCGCGAATCAAGGCAATGGCCTCGTTGGTCAGTCGGTCGGTGAGGTACTCACCCCGAGGACCATCCGTAAGATGCTCCTTACAATAGGGAGAAAAATACCCTTTGCAGGTTTCGGTCGGGGCTCCGGGTGCGCCGGCCTGGCCTCCGCCAATATTGACATCAAAGCCCTGATGCTGCGGATAGTACATGGGATCATTACCCAGGTGCCACTTCCCGACGTGCCAGGTCCGATAGCCGGCCTCTTTCAGCACCTCGGCTACGGTCACCTCCTCCACGGGCAGGTACTTCGTCCACTCCGGCACCGACATCTTGGCCCAGCTGAAGTTTTGACCCGCAATGAAATCGGTCAGGTGGAGCCGCGCCGGATATTTCCCCGTCATCAGCGCCGCTCGCGACGGCGAACTCACCGTACAGGCCGAATAAGCATTCGTAAAGCGCATGCCGTTGGCAGCCAGCGCATCGATGTTCGGTGTGCGGTAGAACTCACTCCCGTAGCAAGTGGCATCCACCCACCCCATATCATCGACCAGGAAAACGATGATATTAGGCTGTTGTCCCGTATCGGGAGCCGCCGCACTATGCGCCGGTGCAGCATTTGATCCGATCGCCGCACCGCACAAAGCGCTCCACAAAATAATCTGCTGCTGTTTCATACCAATCAGGGTTTTACATTAATCTTTACGGAAGTATCCTCCATGCCGGGAGCCGAGAAGGTCACCTGCACGCAACCTCCATCGCCCGTAGCCACCACATAGGCCAGGAGACGCCCCCGATAAGCCGGAACGGTATTCCCATTGAAGCCATCCATATAGCGGGGATCGCAATTCTCCAGTTTCAGCAATTTTCCGGGGCCGGTCACTGTGCATGTTACCGGCTGGCGGGCATCGAGCACACGGGTGCCGTTGGCATCCAGAATATTCAACTCGACATGTGCCAGGTCCTCTTTCCCTTTCAGTCGCTGAACGTCGCTTGTCGCGGTCATCGAAGCGGCTGCGCCGTAAGTCTTAATCGTATATTCGGCATAGGGTTCATCGTCAATGTATCCGATGACTTTCAATTCACCCGGCTCAAAGGGAATATCCCAATAGAGAGCGTTGGAGGTTTCGTCCCAGCGGGCCTCTTGCGGGATCATCTTCCCGTTAAGGTTCAGATAGGCATACTCGCAGTTGGTAAACGCCGCTACGCGAATCGTATCGCCACTCTTATAATTCCACCCGGGTTCCAAGTCGAACAACAGTGTTTTTTTGCCGATCTTATCCTTCTTGATCGTACCGATATAAGCCATCGGCGTATCGCTCCACAGGCTCTGGCGATAGTAGCCCCGCGGCTTGATGAAACCACCCAGATCGAACAGTCCGGCTGCCATACCACGCGAAGGATAGCGTCCCGACTCTCCCAGGTAGTCAATTCCCGTCCAGAGGAACTGTCCGAAGATATGATCGTTATCCTTCACGGCCAGCCAGTTCTTATACTCGTGACGGTTTTCGCTGCCGTAGATGATCCGATCGGGATAGGTCTGATGGTCCATAATGTAGCGGTTCTCCGTATAATTATAACCGGTCACGTCAAGTGCTGCCGGGTAGTCCGTATGGTTGGACATCACCACACCGGCCATAGCACCCGTCACGGCACGCGAAGTATCGATGCTCTTGACCACCTTCACCAGGCGTTTGGCAATATCACCGATGCGTTCGGCACGCGGATGATCGGGTTTGAAGCCGGGAATGGTCTTCTGGTTGATACCCTCATGGTCAAGAATAGGGTGCGAATAGGGATCGTTCGGATAGTCAACCTCATTGCCGATGCTCCACAGGATAATCGACGGGTGATTCCGGTCGCGGCGGACCATATCGGCCAGGTCGCGCTCGGCCCATTCGTTGAAGTACTCCGCATAGCCCTGATAGCCGGGGTTCTTTCCCACGTTCCAACCCTCGATCCATTTCCGTTTGGGGAATTCCCACTCGTCGAAGGCTTCGTCCTTGACCAGGATACCCAGTTCATCGCAAAGGTCATACACCACCTCGTCCTGCGGATTATGGCTCATACGGATGGCATTGCAGCCAATCTCCTTCAGAGCCCGCAGACGGCGTTCCCACACCTGTTTGGGTACGGCTGCGCCGAGCGATCCTGCGTCGTGGTGCAGGCATACACCTTTAAGTTTGAGGTTCTCGCCGTTGAGGAAGAAACCTTTATTCGGATCGAAACGTGTTTCACGAATGCCCGTGATCGTCGTCGTACCGTCGATCTGATGACCATCTTCCAGCACGACTGTCTCCAAGCGGTAGAGGTGCGGATACTCCACGCTCCACAGTTTGGGATTCTTCACACGCAGCGTCTGTTCACAATCGGTCGTTCCACCGGCCGGAATCTTCACCTGCTTGCGCGAAGAGGTCAACACTTGCGAATCGTCTTTGCGATAGAGGCGCTGTTCAACCACAACGGAAACAGCCTCCGTGCGTTCGTTCCGCAGCGTAGTCGAGACGGCAATATCGGCCTTGGTACGTTTGGGGTCGATCGTTGCCGTCCGGGCAAACAGCCCCCAGTTGTCGATATGCACCCGATCGGAGGTCACCAGATAGACATCGCGATAGATGCCCGAACCGGTGTACCAGCGCGAATCGGCCGATTTGGAGTGATCCACCCGCACGGCGATCTGGTTCTCCGCCCCGTATTTCACATAAGGCGTAATATCGTAAAGCAACGAGACATAGCCGTTCGGCCG
>CALYBN010000074.1 GCA_944414825.1 uncultured Rikenellaceae bacterium | reverse complement strand
TCACCGACTTTTGCAATGCCCGGCAGACCGGGGCAGAGTAGTGTCATGAGGCAGAGTATGAATGGAGGACATCTCCTTGAACTGTTTGAGCTCATAACCGTTTGTTGCGTTGGCATCTTGTGTTGTTACTTCTGACGAATGTCCGATCTTCTCTTTGAGGGTATAGCCGGTACGGTCGACAACGCTTTGTTATCGCTCTGTTGGGATCTCTTGAGTGGAGACATAACGGTCTTTGAGGCCTTCCCGGTTGATCTCGATGAGCCGTACGCCGGGACGGGCCTTGCCCAGTTGCCGGCAGACGGCCGACGTGGTGACCATCCGGATGCCGAGGTATTCACCCTGGGCATTGTCGTGTAGGTGGCCTGCATAGACCGCTTCAACGCCGTATTGGGCAAACAGGTCGAAATAGCGCCGCCGGTCGGCCGAGTCGATCGAAAAATAGTCATTCGGTTCGTCGATCTTCTCTCTAAAAAACGGATGGTGGACGAAGATTATTTTGTGGGGTACTTCGGCATATTCTTGCAGCCGTTCGACGAGCCATTGTTTCTGTTCCTGTTCTTGTGGGGCGTGTTGCTTGATGTAGGAGGAGTTTAGCCCCACAAGCAGACAATTTTTCAGGGTATGGACAAAGCGGTCTTTTCCGTGCTCGGCCATGTAGCGGGCCGCATTGACGTTTTGCCCCTCAATCCGGATGTCGTGGTTGCCCGGCAGCGGGAATATGGCGATCTCCGGGTCGATCCGGTCGAGCAGCGCACGGACCATGGCCAGTTGGACCGGGTCGTCACACTCGTGAACCAGGTCGCCCGTGATGACCACGGCATCAGGTTGCAGTTGATTGATGCGCCGGATTGCCTCGCCGAACATGGCCGTGTCGGGAGACAGGTCGTGACTCTCGGTTGAGAAGCCCAATTGCGGGTCGGAGATCTGTACGATCAAAGTCGGCCGGGAGTTTCGGCATCCCGGGAGCAGGATCAGCAGGAGTGCCATGGCGAGCAGTGCTATGGCGTGCAGAAGGTTTTTCATGTCGGTTCATTCGAATGGTCCACCGGCAAAGATAGCGAAATATCTTCGGGGAATCTCGCTTCAGATACCAAAACGCCGTTTCGGAACGTTATTTTATCGAAGAATTCTTTGTATCTTTGGAGAAGAGATTATTTTGTTATGTTTAAACCTGCTGTGTCATGAGAAAAGTTTCAGGATTGATTTTCGTGATGCTGGCCGCTTTGTTTGCAGTGGCTTGTGCCCGAACGGCTTCCCGCCACGATACCAAGGCGGAGACGGAGCGGATGGTGCAAACGCGTCTCGACGCGAAAGACTATATGATCGACGTGCAGCGGGCCATCCCTATGACGGGGCCCACCATGGCGCTCAATTCGCATTATACGCTTCGCATTAAGGGCGATTCGGTCTATTCCTATCTTCCCTATTTCGGACGGGCTTACAGTGTGCCTTACGGAGGAGGCGAGGGGTTGATTTTCGGAGGGGTGATTCGCGACTATGAGCACATGGCCGGGAAGCACGGTGCGGCAAATATCTCATTCGAGGTCCGGACCAAGGAGGATCTCTACCGTTTTACGCTGGATGTCTACCCTGACGGTTCGACCTATGTGACCGTCACGCCCAACAACCGACAGGGAATCAATTTCCAGGGGACGTTGGATACGACGCCCGAACCCCGGAAATGATCGTTTCTTGTTGATTCTGCCGAAATGATTCTATCTGAGCCGAAGCATCCCTTGTCGCTCTTTACACATTGCCCGCGATGCGGCGCAGGGGATTTCGTCGTGAACGACGTGAAGTCGAAACGCTGCCTGCAATGTGGCTTTGTCTATTACTTTAATCCCTCGGCAGCCGTAGCCTGTTTTCTGCGCGATGCCCAGGGACGGTTGCTCGTGGCGCGCCGGGCCTGTGATCCGGGCCGTGGGACACTTGACCTGCCGGGTGGTTTTGTCGATTGTGCTGAGACGGTGGAAGAGGCGATCCGACGCGAGATCCGAGAAGAGACCGGGTTGCAGGTGGAATCTTTCCGATACCTTTTCTCGGTGCCGAATATTTATCCCTATTCGGGCTTCGAGGTGCATACGATCGACTTGTTCTTCGAGGGGCACATACCGTCGTTCGAGGGGTGCCGCCCGCAGGATGATGTCGGCAGCTTGGAGGCCGTGGCCATGAAGGATGTGCGGCCGGAACGCTTCGGACTGACATCTATCGCTGCGGCA
The DNA here is from genome assembly GCA_944414825.1 of uncultured Rikenellaceae bacterium. Taxonomy (GTDB): domain Bacteria; phylum Bacteroidota; class Bacteroidia; order Bacteroidales; family Rikenellaceae; genus CALYBN01. Next base: position 416 of record CALYBN010000074.1, on the reverse strand, counting down.
GTCCGACGCTATATGGCTGATGCTGAGTGATCTGAGATGTGTGTGGCGGATGATCCGGCCTCTGCGGATCGCTTCTGACAATTGAAAAAATCAAATTACCGAAAAGAAGCGAGTAGGATCAGGCTTTCTTTTTGCTAGCTTTGCATCCGAGGCGGAGATGCCTCTGCGGCATAGGGTTTGGAAAACAAACGCCGTGCCCCGGGGCATAGGAAGTTGTCTGAAAAAAGGATGCACATGGCGAATTTGACGAGAAAAATCCGGTCGATTTTCGATCCCGGGAAACACCGTCCCCGGTTGGGCGGTCTGGAGATCTTGCGCTATATCGGTCCCGGCCTGCTGGTGACCGTCGGCTTCATCGACCCCGGCAACTGGGCTTCGAATCTGGCTGCAGGTGGGGAGTACGGTTACTCGCTGCT
>CALYBN010000073.1 GCA_944414825.1 uncultured Rikenellaceae bacterium | reverse complement strand
GCCTCGAAATAATCGGCAATAGCGAGTGCTCCGCTCTGCTCCGGCGCCGCCAGGTAGAGATACCCCCAGTCGATGCGGACATTATCGCCCTTGCGTCCCAGGATAGGTTGCTCCACGGTTCCGGTCTTCAGGTAGGAGATGCCGTTCTGGGCACCGCGAGTGGTAACCACCGGCTGGCTGTCGTTGTGCACGGCCAATTGCGGTGTGGTCTCGAAGTAGAACTGCACGGCATGCTCCTGACCGTCGTTCGACCGCACCTGGTAGGTCACGTAATTAAAGGGTTGCGAGGCCAATTGCAGATCGTCGAGCAAGAACGGAGCCGTAAAAACCAACTCCACGTCCACCCCGGGGCACTCAAACGTATAGAACGTACGCGTAGGCAGCACATTGACCGATTTCTGCTGAGCCGTCTGAGCAATGCACGATTCGAGGTTATCCTTACGGAAAAGTCCGAAATCAACATAGGCTCCCCCCACCGTATTGTGGCAATGGGCTGCAATGACATTCTTGCCCGGTTTCAAGGTCGATTTGACCACATCGTTCAGTTCGATCTGAACGTTGTTGCGCCACGTATTGCCTGTATTGGCCACCTGGATGCCATTCACATAGAGTTCGAACACATCGTCGTGGGAATACTCCAACACCAGTTCCTCAGCACTGAGATCCTGGTCCAGTTCAAACGTCCGGCGCACCCAGATATCTCCCTCGCGCCACGGGGTACCGATATTGGGCATATCTTTCGTTCCGAATGCGGCAGGTCCCGTTTTCCAAGCCTTGTCGTTGTAATTGACCTTTGTCCAGTTACCGGCCGGTTCACGGTTCACATATTGAGCCTCCCAGCCTTCGATCGCAACGGTCGGCAGAATCGGATCGAGATAGACCGTCTCTTTGCCCAACACCCGATAGGTCTTGCCGTCCACCCGGATGGCTGCCACCAGCGGATGCTCCTTGCCGGTCCAGTGGCGCGTAGGGGCTTCATTCACCTGGTCATCAAAGGACCAGACACTAAAATAAGGATCAACCGTCACCAGCGGCGTAGCGGGCGGGCGGATCTCATTGACGGCAGTCGCCTCAACCTCCCGGGGAGAGGACGAGCAACACCCTCCCAACCACAGCGACGCAGCCACCATCGGTGCTAAATAAAAAAAAGTTTTCTTCATCACGGTTCAGTATTTCAGGTTAATTAGAACTATTTTTTCTGCTTATTCTGGCCGGGATAGGGCTCTACCATACACCTCTTGGCCCAAGCGTCATAGGCTGCGATCATCTTGGCCATGCGTTCGGGATATTGGGCTGCCAGGTTCACCTTTTCGCTCCGGTCTTCGTTCAGATTGTAGAGTTCCCATTCGGCTTTCAGACCCGGGCGCACGATTTTCCAGCCATCGTTACTGATAAAGGCACGCTCGTTGAAGTGCTCGAAACCGATATATTCGTGGCCTTTCCGTTTGCCTTTGGTCAGAATCGGAACCAGGCTCTTGCCTTCCATCGGGATAATGTCATGGCCATGGTAGGTCTCCGGATATTCGGCATCGGCCAGGTCGACACACGTTGCCATGATGTCCATCACATGCCCAACCTGGTCGGTCATTCCTCCGACATTCTTCTTAATACCGTTAGGCCAATAAGCGATCATCGGCGTACAAATACCGCCCTCATAAGCTTTAGCTTTCCAGAATCGGAACGGCGTATTGGCCACATTGGCCCACCGCGCTCCCAACGACGCATAGGTCGTCTCCGGCCCGGGCATCACCTCCTTATTCTTGGGATAGATCATCGGTTGGCCATCGCGGGTCATGTCGGGACGGTCGTTCTCACCGGGTGAGAAGTTCTGACACACCTCGTTGCTGCATCCATTATCCGACATAAACAGAATCAGCGTATTGTCCAACTGTCCCGTCTCCCGAAGTGCCTCGATCACCTTACCGATCCCCTGGTCCATACGGTCCACCATGGCGGCATGAACAGCCATGGCGCGTGCATCCCACTCGGCCGTAGGGTTCTCGTTCCACGCATCGTTGAATTGTCTCTCAGAGAGGAAATCCTCATACCCGGCAAAAATCCCCAGTTTCTTCATGCGCTCGTAACGGGCATTGCGGATCGCCTCCCATCCTACCTTATAGGTATCCTCATACTTGGCGATGTCCTCAGGCAGAGCATGCAACGGCCAGTGGGGAGCCGTATAGGAGAGATACATGAAGAATGGCTTGTCGTCCTGAGCGTAGCGGTGGATATAGACCGATGCCGTATCCGACAAAGCGTTGGTAATATAATAATCATCGGGCACATCTCGCACCGGATCCTCCCCGTTCACCAGACTGAACGGATCGAAATAGTCCACTACCCCATAAATCGTCCCATAATAATCCTCAAATCCCCTGTAGACCGGATAGTTGGCCTTGTCGGCGAACTGTTCGTGGTAGACATGATGAGCCAACCACTCCCGCTGGTCCTTGCGGAGCGGAGTCTCAGCGATGTGCCACTTTCCGACCATACCCGTAGCGTAGCCTGCTTCGCGCAACACCTCGGCGATCGTCACGGCATTATGAGAAAGAGTGCCCTTATAACCCGGCAGATTGTCGTTGAAGGTCATGCGGCCAATACCTGCCTGATGCTGGTAGAGACCCGTCAGCAACGAAGCCCGCGTAGGGCAACTGCGGCTCGTATTATAAAACCGCGTAAAGCGCACGCCCTCTTCGGCCAGGTGATTCAAATTCGGCGTCTGAATCTCTCCGCCATAACACCCAATGTCCGAATAGCCCAGATCATCGGCCAAGATAATCAGAATATTGGGCCTGTTATCGTTTTTTTTCGCCTGAGCAGGTGTCATACAAGCATCGACTACGCTCAAGGCTGCTGGCAAAAGAAGTAATTTTTTATTCATCTCTAGAATCTATTTGAAGATTAATACATTTTAACTGATGATAGAATACTACTGTTTGATCTCTTTACGCAAAGAAACAGCAACGACGACCGTCCTAAGGTAACTCTTACCGCAGGAAGAAAGCAACGGTCTACAAACACATGCCCGTGAAATGTGTCGAAAAAGACTATTCACAATTCAGAAAAGGTTCTAAATATCGTTTTAGGTGATACAAATATAAGAGGAATATTTCCTCCCTTGTAGCTAAATTTTGACCAAAAATCTTAAAAAAAACACCATAATCATATCAAAAGCAACCTTTTGATCAAATAATCACATTTTCCGACCAATTCTTCTCGCCTAGAACAAATATTTATTCGTATTTTTATAAAACTTTACACACATAACCCTAACTATAATATCCATGAACAATTCCAGCATTATCGGGCTGGGGCTGGTTCTGACAGCAGTCAGCGCAACTGCACAGGAGACCCAACGGCCCAACATCATTTTCGTTCTGGCAGACCAGTTGCGGGGAGATGTATTCGGGTACACAGGCGACAAAAATGCCATCACGCCCAACATCGACCGGTTCGCACGCGAAGCCGTCAACTTCGAAAATGCCGTCTCCGTATCGCCCGTGAGCGCCGCTTACCGCGCCAGTCTGCTCACCGGCAAATACAGCAGTTCGACCGGCATGATCATCAACGAGATCAACATGAATCCCAATCACCGCGCCATCGCCCATGTGCTGAGCGACGCCGGCTATGACCTGGGGTATGTGGGCAAGATGCACCTCAATGACGCCTACCGACGCCCCTTCAAAAAGGGTCCCGAACGGTTCGGGTTCGACGGCTACTGGGCTGCCTACTCGTTCAACCACATCAGTCACAAGGCCTTTTATTATACGGATGACGAGAATGGAAATGAGAAATTCGTCGACCTCACTGGGCAGTACAGCCCGGAGATCTTCACCGGCCTGGCTCTGGATTACATCCGCGAAAAGGCTCATGGTGACAAGCCCTTTGCCGCCTTCCTGTCGTGGAATCCGCCCCACGACCCGTGGAAGCAGTTCAACGTCAAGCAGGAGTGTTACGATAAGTTCAAAGACGCACAGTTCGAGCTGCCGGCCAACTTCAAGGAGACGCCCGACCCCTACATGGACCGCTATCCGCAGGAGTTTTTCGACGGCAAGGAGCGTTGGCGCGACGATTTCATCAACGGAGGCGGCTATCAAGAGACCATGCGGTGCTACTATGCGATGGTCAACTCGCTGGACGAACAGTTCGGACGCATCCTGTCGCTGGTGGACAGCCTGGGGATTGCCGACAACACGATCATCGTCTTCACGTCGGATCACGGCGAAATGTTCACCTCTCAGGGCCGTATGTACAAACTCACGTTCTACGATGAAGCGGCACACATCCCCCTGTTGATCCGTTATCCCGGCCACAAAGGCTCTCGGAAAAGCGACGTGTGTCTGAACACGCCCGACCTTTCAGCTACGCTGCTGGGTATGGTCGGCCTGCACGACCAGATTCCACAAGAGATGGAGGGAGAGGACCTGAGCTACATCCTGCGTAACGAAAAAGGAACGGAACCGGAGTTCGCTTTCATGCAGGGCATGGGACACACCCATCTGTGGCGCGACGGCTTCGAATGGCGTTCGGTACGAGACAAACGATACACCTATGCCCGCTACCTGAGAGACGGTTCGGAGGTGCTTATCGACCGGAAAAAAGACCCGCACATGATCTCGAACGTGGCGGCAGATCCTCAATATGCAGAAGTGCTCTCCGATCTCCGGGCCAAGATGGCGGCCAAGATGGCGGAACTGAAAGACGAATTCCACACCTGCACCTGGTATCGCGACCACTGGATGTATAAGAATTTCAGCATCAAAGCTGCCGCCCAAGGTGAATTCGGGCCGCTCCCCCCGATCGAACCTCAACGGAAATAGCTCCAAAGGGAGGGGCTGGCCCCTTGGTTTACAGCCAATCGAGAGGATCGGAATAAAAATTTTCACGGTCGGGAGACTCCCCTTGCATGAGTCTTCCGACCGTTTCATTCTCAGACGCTTCCACGACGATCTTCCCGACAGAAACGATGTGCAGACTGTTTTCCAAGCCCCTCGCCAGACAGGTAACCGAACAAATTCGTATCTTTGTCTGAAATATACGATAAAAGCAAATTTGCAAAACCGAGCACCACTCCCGGTCAGCAACCTTGCAAGCAAAACCAGTCAACCATGAAAAAAGATCGTCTGATCCTATTGTTACCCCTTCTGTTGTGTCTCGGCAGTACGGGATGTGCTCCCAAGCCCTTCTCAGCGGCGGAAAAGCGAACGATCGGTTCACAACAGGAGGGCATCATGCGTCTGTGGACCATCGATAACCCTGGCGATTCGCTGTTCCTTCGCAAGCAGGCGCGGAAAGTGACCCCAGACATGATGCGCTCAGAAGAGTTCCGCACGCTGTGTCAACGCATGTTGCTCACCGTGCAGGACAGCACCAACCCCGGAGTCGGGATCGCGGCCCCGCAAGTGGGCATACCCTGCCGCTTGATCGCCGTACAACGTTTCGACAAACCGGGAGAACCGTTCGAACTCTATGCCAACCCCGAAATCCTGCGTTACGGGGAAAAGAAAGTCGCTTCGCCGGAGGGTTGTCTATCGGTTCCCGGACGGCGGGGTACGGTCAGCCGTTCGGATGAAATCCAGCTCCAGTACACCGACCCACGGACCGAATCAACACACGAGGAGACGATCAAAGGCTTCACGGCCATTATCTTCCAGCACGAAACCGACCACTTGGACGGCACGCTCTACATCGACAAACTCATTGACGAACCACAACAATAATGGCAAACAACAAAATCCTATCCTATACGCCCCAAGGCGTATGCTCCCGCCAGATCGACCTCGAACTGAAAGACGGCATCATCGAATCGGTACACTTCACCGGCGGCTGCAATGGCAATACACAGGGCATCAGCATCCTGGTCAAAGGCATGAAGGCTACCGACGCCATCGCCAAACTCCGCGGCATCAACTGCAAGGGCAAAGGCACATCGTGTCCCGACCAACTGGCCCGGGCTCTGGAACAGGCTTTGCAAGAAGAATAGCAACGAGAAACAGTGGGAGGAGGGTATCTGCAGCAAGGCGACCGGCCTCCGAAAGACTCTTAAAACCAAATGATCATGAACAAGCGCAAGAAGATCGTCGTTTTCACCGGTGCCGGCGTGAGTGCCGACAGCGGCATCTCCACCTTCCGCGATTCGGACGGCCTGTGGGCCAACTACCGCATCGAGGAGGTCTGCACTCCGGAAGCACTCGAGCGCAACCGGGCCAAAGTGATCGAATTCTACAACATCCGGCGCAAAGAGCTGCTGGAAACCAAACCCAATGCCGGACACTATGCTATTGCTACCCTAGAAAAGTACTTTGATGTGGAGGTCATCACACAGAATATCGACGACCTGCACGAGCGGGCCGGCAGTACCCATGTCACACACCTGCACGGCGAACTGCGCAAGTTACGCAGCAGCATCAACCCCTCGCTCACGGTTCCCATCGAGGGATGGAAGCAGTCGCTCGATGCGCGTTGTGAAGACGGTTCGCTGTTGCGACCATTCGTAGTCTTTTTCGGAGAGGCGGTACCGATGTTTGAACGGGCGACGGAGATTGCCGCAACGGCCGATATTCTGGTGATCGTAGGGACATCGCTGGCGGTTTATCCAGCCGCCTCGCTGGTGAGATACGTACGGCCGGAGATCCCCGTCTACCTGGTCGACCCCAAACAACCCGACCTGCGCGGCATCCGAAACCACGTGGAAGTCATCCAGATGAACTCGGCACAAGGGACTCCGCTACTGGTAGAGCAGTTGATCGAACGCTACAAATAGCACACTCCCCCAGCAGGCGAGGATGAGAGAAAACAATGAGTACGGGCCATTATGCCTCACCCTATTTCTTTGCATACTACCCTACTGAAATAAAACCCGGACAAAACCCCAAGAGAAAATCGACCCTGACCCCGGCCACATACCGGGATCAGGGTATTTTTACAACCCGTGCTCCTCTATTATGGGGAGCAACCGTTGTTAATGCAAGCATTTTTTCGCATCTTTGCGCGGACAAATTACGGTACAACCATGCGGCTCTCAGATCTCAAACCCGGCCAAACG
>CALYBN010000072.1 GCA_944414825.1 uncultured Rikenellaceae bacterium | reverse complement strand
ATAGGGGTACTCTTTGGGCCAGTTGACGCAGGCGATCTCCTGGCGGGGCTGGTTGGCCAGCAGGAGAGCTGCATCGGCAAGGGTGGCCGGTGTGTCGATACAGGGGATGGTTAGCATTTGGTGCGGGATTTAGCTTGTTTGTATTCGTGGTCTACCGTGCGGCGCATTATGTCATATTGCGCTTCCATGCTTTGCAGCAGTTTGTATTGGGCTCGTGTGCGGACCAGGTTGTGGTCCGGCGATGTTGTACGGTAGTAGTGGTCGCCGTCGAGGTAATCCATCAGGAAGCGCAACACCTGTTCGTAGGTGATGTAGAGGGCCGAGAAGGCCAGGTTTTCGCGTTCCGCCTCGGTCAGAAACGAAGCGGTCTGGCTGAGGTATCCCTCGGTGTAGCTGCGGAATATTTCGGGCGACATCCCGACGCGTGCGAGATCCGGATCGTCTTCCCGTCCGGTGTTGGCGTAGGAGCGGATAGCGTCACCGAAATCGTTGAGGCACATGCTGTTCAGGACGGTATCGAGGTCGATCACACAGAGGACTTCGCCATTGCGGTCGAACAGGATGTTGTTGATCTTCGTATCATTGTGGGTGACCCGGACCGGGATTTCGCCCCGTTCGTAGGCTTTCCATAGCTCCAGCATCTGGTCGCGGCGGCTTTCGATCCAGTCGATCTCACGTGCGAGTGCTCTTTTACGGCCTACGGGGTCGCGGCGCAGCGTGTCGTCCCACTGGTCGAGCCGGAAACGCATGTTATGGAACCCGGGCAGGATGTCGGTAAGCGGCTCCGTGAAGTCGGCCAGCATTGCCTGGAAGAGTCCGATTCCCCGTCCGCCCTGCCGTGCCAATTCCGGCGTATCGGCCTGCTGGTAGGCGATGGTGTCGTCGATGAACCGCGTGACGGTCCAGTACTCGTCCGTTGCATCACGGAAATAGTAGGCTTCGTCGTGGGTCGGGATGAGGGTCATGGCCTCCCGGAGCGGGTCGCCGCCGTGGGCCACGATCTTCTTTTTCAGATGCTCCGTGACCCGGCGGATATTCTCCATCATGGCCGGTATATCGGTAAAAATGTGTTTGTTCTTGCGTTGCAGAATGTAGTTTGGAGCCTCGGGTTCGGCTGTGGTGATGATCAGCGTGTCGTTAATGAATCCCTCACCCAGCGGTTCGATCGTCTGCGGGGTGCCTTCCAGTTGAAAATGCGCTGTGATTTCTCGGAGTTGGTCCATGGTTGGTTGCGGTTAGTTCGTTTTCTCGAAAGGTAGTTAAAAATGTTGGTTTGTAAAATACCTTGCCGGTAATTTGTTGCAGGGAGATGCTGGATGATAATCTTGTGTCGCGGGATTATAACGGTCCGTTTTGAGTTTTCGATATAAGACTATCGGAAGGGTTGACAGTATAGCTTTTTTTTATGATATTTGTAGTGTGGTATAAATAAAGATGCAAACCTAACCCTAATAACCGATGACGATCATCCAACTTGAATACCTGCTGGCTGTGGCCAACTGCGGCAGTTTCTCGCAGGCTTCGGAACACTGTTTTGTGACACAACCCTCGCTGAGCATGCAGATTAAAAATCTGGAAGAGGAGTTGGGGGTTGTGTTGCTCGACCGTTCCAAAAAGCCGGTAATCCCGACCGAAGCGGGTGCCGTGGTGATCCGCAATGCGCGTGAGGCGCTCCGGGCCTATAACTACGTCAAGGAGTCGGTCAATGAGCTCAAAGGCGAGGTGGCCGGTACGCTTCGTCTGGGGGTAATTCCCACGATTGCGCCTTACTTATTGCATCGGTTTATTCCGGATTTCGTGAAGCATTATCCGAAGGTGGAACTGGAGATCCGCGAGATGAAAACGGCCGATATCGTGGCTGCCCTCGAACGCGATGCGCTCGATGCCGCCATTATCGCCGGCGGCATGTGCCCCGAGGGGATCATCGAACAAGAGTTGTTCAACGACCGTTTCTATGCCTACGTTTCGCCCTCCAATCCACTCTATGAGCGGAGCAATATCCGGATCGAAGACATCGATATGAAGGAGCTGTTGTTGCTGAGCGACGGTCATTGTCTGCGGGATCAGATTCTGGAGCTGTGTCAGGCTCGCCGTTCGGTGCATGCCTCCTATCTGTTCGAGAGCGGATCGCTCGATACGTTGATGCGCATTGTGGACAATACCAATGCTCTCACCATCATCCCGGAGATGGCCGTCCCGTTTATTCCTGAAGAGCGGAAAAGCCAGCTCAAAACTCTGGCTAAGGGGGCAACTTCGCGGAAAATCTCCATTGCAGTGCGCCGAACCTATGTCAAGGGATCGCTCGTGGCGGCCCTGAAAGAGTCGATTCTGAATGTGACGGGGCACTAGAAGCGATATTTGCAGGGTATTTGTAGGCCTGTGTGTAAAAAATTCGTACATTTGCAAACTTAATGTATAATGATATTTTATGGATAAACTGATCGAGACAATCGTCGAAGCAATTTCAGATAAAAAAGGGAAAAACATTGTGTCACTCGACCTTTCGGGGTTCGACGGGGCGATCTGCTCCGCTTTTGTCATCTGCAATGCCGATTCCACGACACAGGTGGCTGCCATTGCAGGAGGTATCGAGGAGGACGTTGCGAAGAGACTCAATGAACAGCCCTGGCACGTGGAGGGCTTGACCAACAGCCTGTGGGTGGCAATGGACTACGGTGATGTGGTGGTGCATATTTTCCAGACTGAATTGCGCGATTTCTATAAATTGGAGGAGTTGTGGGCCGACGCACCGGCTGTACATTACCAGGAGGCATAGCAATATTGCGCTCCGGGGATGCGTTTTGTAGCTGAACAAATCAATTAAACGAACAAACGAATGGCAAACGGAATAAATAACAATCGGCCGAAACAACCGCTTCGGCGTCCCAATAATATGCTTTTCTGGGGATACGGAATCCTGGCCGCGATCATGATCGGCTGGTGGGCGATGGGTGGCGGAGGCCAGGCCCCTCAGGAAGTGGGATGGGATGCCGTGAAGGAGATGATCGCCAAGGGCGATGTCCAGAAAGTACAGGTGGTGAACAAGGAGGTGGCCGAGATCTATCTGAAGCCGGAAGCCGCCGAGGAGTATGCCAAGAGCAAGGAATACAGGGGGATACCTACGATGGGGGTCCAGTTTGTGTGCAATATCCCGTCGGTGGATATTTTTGACCGGAATCTGGAACAGGCCCGTGCGGAGTATCATCAGGATATCCCGGTGACGTATGAGACGCGTCGCAATATGTGGGGTGATGTTCTTTCGACGATTCTGCCCATTGTGATTATTATCGGCGCCTGGATTCTGATTATGCGCCTCATGTCGCGTGGAAACGGCGGGGGTGGTAACGGCATTTTCAATGTCGGGAAGGCCAAAGCGCAGATGTTCGACAAGGAGAATTCGGTGAAAACCACCTTCAAGGATGTGGCTGGACTGGAGGAGGCGAAGGTCGAGATCATGGAGATTGTGGATTTTCTGAAAAAACCGCAGAAATATAAGGATCTGGGAGGTAAGATCCCGAAGGGAGCACTGCTTGTGGGTCCTCCGGGAACGGGTAAGACGTTGCTGGCCAAGGCTGTGGCCGGGGAGGCTAACGTGCCGTTCTTCTCGATCAGCGGGTCGGATTTCGTGGAGATGTTCGTGGGCGTGGGAGCGTCGCGTGTCCGCGACCTGTTCCGGCAGGCGAAGGAGAAGGCCCCGTGCATTGTGTTCATCGACGAGATCGACGCTATCGGGCGGGCTCGCGGCAAGAATGCCGGTTTTTCGTCCAATGACGAGCGGGAAAATACGCTCAACCAGTTGCTGACCGAGATGGACGGGTTCGGGACCAATTCGGGCGTCATCGTGCTGGCGGCTACGAACCGGGCCGATATTCTGGATAAGGCGCTGATGCGGGCCGGACGTTTCGACCGCCAGATCGAGGTGGGATTGCCCGACCAGAACGAACGGCGTGCGATCTTCGACGTGCATTTGAAAAATATTAAACTGGCGAAGGATTTCGACCGCGATTTCCTGGCCAAGCAGACCCCCGGTTTCTCGGGAGCCGATATTGCCAATGTCTGCAACGAGGCAGCTCTGATCGCTGCCCGAGGCAACAAGAAGTGGGTTGAGCGCGAGGATTTCCTGAATGCGATCGACCGGATCGTGGGCGGTCTGGAGAAGAAGAGCATGATTATCACGCCGGAGGAGAAGCGCCGGATCGCCTTCCATGAGGCCGGGCATGCTACGGTGAGCTGGAAACTGGAAGAGGCCAATCCGCTGGTCAAGGTGACGATCATTCCGCGCGGGAAGGCACTGGGTGCAGCGTGGTATCTGCCCGAGGAGCGGAAGATTACGACCCGTGAGCAGTTGATGCACGAAATGGCCTCGCTGCTGGGCGGTCGTATGTCGGAGATGATCAATTTCGGCATGGTCTCCACGGGGGCTCTCAACGATCTGGAACGGGCTACGAAGATGGCCTATGCCATGGTGGCTTATTATGGAATGAGCGATGTGGTGGGTAATCTGAGCTTCTATGATTCGACGGGGCAGAGCGATATGTCGCTGACGAAACCCTACAGCGAGCAGACGGCCCGGCAGATCGACGAAGAGGTGCGTCGGATGGTGGACGAGGCGATGCAGATGGCGCGTGAGACGCTGGAGCAGAATCGCGAAGGATTGACGAAGTTGGCTGAATTGTTGCTCGAGCGTGAGGTAATCTTCACGGAGGACGTGGAGCATATTTTTGGTAAGCGGAAGAAGGATATCGAGAAGGAGCGTCTCGAAGCCGAGAAAGCGGCGCAGGCTGCTGCAAAGGAGGGACAGGATACTGCCGCTGCCGAAGGAGCACAACCGGAACCATCGTCCGAAGCCGTAGGACAAACGGCAGGGGAACAAACTGAACAATCCGGACAGGAGCATGAATAAGGGGAACGGGAAAAATCTGATCGTCCGCACGCTGAGCGGGGCTGTACTGCTGGCTGTTGTGCTGGTGGCTGTGTTGTGGTCGGAGTACAGCTTTGCGCTGCTGCTGGGGGTGATCTGCGTCGGAGCGCTGCGCGAATTCTATGCGCTGGCCCGGAAAACCGGAGCAAATCCCCAGACGGGATACGGGATCTTTCTGGGTCTTGCTGCGGTGGGGGTGAGTTTCTACGACGCATTGGAAGGTGGTAGTATGGACTTCCATGTTTTCCTGCTGCCGTTGGTTTTTGCCGTTTTTATCGTGGAGCTGTATCGCAAACAGAAACGGCCGTTGGAGAATATCTCCGTGACGTTGGGCGGACTGATCTACGTGGCAGTGCCGCTGTCGTTACTCTGTTATCTGGCTACGAGGAGTTGGACGCCGGTGGTAAATACCACGGGAGTATATCAGCCACAGACAATCTTGGCTTATATCTTCCTTGTATGGGCCAATGATATCGGAGCTTATTTGGCCGGTGTTACGCTGGGGCGACACAAACTGTTCGAACGGATTTCACCCAAGAAGACTTGGGAAGGGTTCTTCGGTGGTTTGGTCGCTACGGTGGCTCTGGGTGTGGTGATCAGTTGCAGCGCATGGAGCGGAGCGGTTCCGGGAGTGCTGTTCTGGGTGGGACTGGCTGTGACGGTTGTGGTGAGCGGCGTGTTCGGAGACCTGGCCGAGTCGCTGTTCAAACGTTCGGCGGGAGTGAAGGATTCCGGAGCAATCATGCCCGGGCACGGCGGTTTTCTGGATCGTT
>CALYBN010000071.1 GCA_944414825.1 uncultured Rikenellaceae bacterium | reverse complement strand
TGCGGCTGAACCGCTCATTTACCTCCGGAACAATCTCGTCAAAACACTATCTCCGTGCGTTTTATACGTTATTGCTCCTGCCTTGTCTTTGTAAGGACGAGCCCGCAGGGTCCGGACTTTTTTTGATTTATATTTCTAGCTTGACAAAAGGAAAGCGCTGGGAGAAGAATACGACAGGAATTGCACGGTCCGATAAACAACGAGGCCACTCCATATCCAAAGCCCCGCATGCTACGCTGAAAGGACGGAATTGACAGACAATCAAGGTCGAGTCATGTCGCCGGAGCCTCCCTCACGCCCCCACTCTTTACGCTTTGCAGGTCATCTGGTAGAGTTCCGTCAGGCGGTCGGCCATCGCATCCCAGCTGAACCGTTCCTTCTCGTGTTTCATATTACGGACAAAACGTTCCGCATTGCCATTCTCATAGAAGCGCACAATGGCATCGGCCACGTTCTCCACCGAGGTATCGGTCACATAGCCCACCACGTCATTAGGCACGATCTCGGCCAGTCCCCCGACATCGGTCACGATCATCGGCACTTCGAAATGGTAGGCGATCTGAGTCACGCCGCTCTGCGTGGCGCTCCGATAAGGCTGGATCAGCACATCAGCCGCCGAGAAGAAATAACGCACATCGTCGTCCTTGATGAAATAGTCGTGCAACACGATATCATCCACCAGGCCATTAGCCTTGATCTGGTCCAGATACTTGCCCTTGTTATAATAGAACTCGCCGGCGATGATCAGTTTCCGGCCGGCGGTCTGCCCACGGTCCTTCAGGTATTTCCACGCGTCGAGCAGGATATCCAGCCCCTTATAGTCGCGGATAATCCCAAAGAACAAGGCATACGATACATTCGGATCGAGGTTCAGCTCACGGCAGGCATCCTCCTTTGGGGCCTTGCTGCCGAAATTGACGAAAAGCGGGTGTGGCGAAAACAGGGCCGGCCGCCGATTCCCGAACTGCGTCAATTCCTCTCCCACCTGGCGCGACATGTAGACAAAACCGTCGACACTCCGCAGGAAATAGCGCGTAAAGAGCGTATCGGTGAAATGGTGTTCATGCGGCACCACGTTGTCGATCTGCACCAGCACCTTCGTATGCCGATTACGACGGGCGATGCGGGCAATTGTTCCGAAACAAGGGCCCATGAAGGGTGTCCAGTACTTCATCAGTACCACATCGGGCCGTTCACGGGCGATCATACGCCCCACCCGAATCCAATTAAACGGGTTGACCGTATTGACACACCGCGTAATGTTCAGATCGCGCGGAGGTTGCGAGTCGGAATATTGGCTCTTGCCGGGGAACAGGAATTCGGGATACTGCACCGTGAAGGTCTTGATATCCACCTCGGCACCCCGTTCAGTAAAGGTACGGGCCAAGATTTCCATAATCGAGGCCAAGCCTCCGCGATAGGGATAGGCGGGCCCCAGGACCGTGATCTTCTTCATAGAATCGTCGGTTTCGTTCGTCCGGCTAAGTTAACAAATTTTAGCGAGCCGGCACTCTATTCCGTCGGAAATATCGAGGCTTCCACCGATCTCCTGTTCTTAGCGGACGCTTCCGATCGTTTCCCGCAGGGGAGGGGCACTGCGAACGCCGGAAACAATCCGGAGATGGGTACGGGGCCTGGTAGCGGTTCTATTTCCAAGTCAGGGCGGCCCGGCACAGCGTAATACCTGCTTCGTCGTGGATCTCGAACCGGGGATTCGGGGCCTCATCGCAGCAAAGGATCAATTCCTGTCCGTAGAGGGCCTCGTGATGATAGTTTACGTCGATGCGGGTCAGAAGGCGGTCGGTGAGGTCCGAAAGCGGCAGCATGTCGAACATCCACTCCCAATACTTCAGGCTATTGGTATGCCCGTTAAAGTCAATGTCGCTGTACACGACCCGATGGCGAGCTTCCACCGCAGGCTGGATCTGAGGAATACGCACCGGTTTGTCGATCGGCGAGGGTTCCTCCACCACGGCCCGGTCATAGTCCAAGTGAGTCCGGATGTCGAGCGGGGTCCGCTTATCCAGATCGATCATAGCCCACTGCGTCACGACAGCCCCGACCGGTCGGCCATGCTCCCCGGTAATCACCATGTTACGGGTGGTCATCAGGCGCGAGACCTCGTTGACCCACGTGCGGACCACGATCTGCTCATACTGTTCAGGGCGCCGTTCTAATGCCATTGCCATCCGAGAGAGTACCCAGGAACAATTATCGCAATTCAGGTTGCGCACGCCGAAACCATTCCGGTCAGCATCTTCGCCGGCTGCCTGCAAAATATAGTCTCCCAGCGCCACGTAGGTCACCCGGTGGGTCTGGTCGATGTCGCGCGGTTCGATCGTATAACTATAACATCCTCTTTGTTCGGCCATAAACATCACTTTATTTTGATAGTAAGTTCTGCTCCGGAGCATCCTGCTGCTCTCGAAACAAACAAAGATACAAATCTTGGACGGTTTCGCTGTTCCCAAAACGGCCGAAAAAATCGATCATCGGGACTTTTTTACCCTCCTCCGCGACAGATCGGAAAGCGAAATTCACTATCTTCGCCCCACAAATCATTTGTCGGGAACAACATGGCGTGGATCTATCTCTTTCTAGGCGGACTCTTCGAGATCGGCTGGCCGTTGGGGTTCAAACTGGCCGCCACGACCCCCTATCGGACATGGTTCATCGCCGGATCGGTCCTCTCCATGGCCCTCAGCGGTCTTTTCCTCTACCTGGCCCAGCGGACGCTCCCCATCGGAACGGCTTATGCTGTATGGACAGGCATCGGAGCAGTCGGGACACTGCTGATCGGCATTCTGCTGTTCGGTGATTCGGCCGGATTTCTCAGGCTGGTCTCCGCCTCGCTGATCATTCTGGGAATCATCGGATTGAAATTATTCTAATGATGCACCAAATTTTCGGGGCAGACAACCAGCGTCATATTCCAAAGGGACTTCGCACTTAAAACAACGAGTGCATGTCGCTGACCACCGTCAACGGCCGGCCGCTGTCAAATGCCTCGCCGATCTGCTCATCGCCCCGACTGATAACACACAGCGCAACATCCGGTCCCTGCACCTCGCGGACTCGTAACTTGCCGACCTCCTTCTGAACCGGTACGCCCCCAACCTCCGTTTGCTCATAGACCAGAAACAGATCGCCCCGCCGGACGCCCATCTCCGTTCCACAGTGCACGTACAACTCGGTCCGCCGTCCCTTACGGTCCGGCTCGGCAAGTTCCAGAATCCGGGTCGTAAACTTATAGTTCCGATTGATGTACTGCTCCATCGGCGCCGCAATGCCCTCGAGCGCCTTACGCAGAGCCTCCGTAGCCGAGGCTCCGGAACCGGTCAGGTGGATGGTCTGCGGTTCGAGTTGCTCATTCTGCGCCAGATCATAGCCACACAACCAGAAGGTCACTTCACCAGAGAAGGCATCCTGCCCGGTCTGCTTGAAAGCACACTGTGTCACAACGCCCGAAACCAGATAACGCGTACCGGTCGACCGGATCGCCTCCAGACGAGATTCACGACGCACGCGCGCCGCCTCCTGGATGGCATACGGCGTAGCCTGCTGCACGAACAATCCCAAAGCCGAGGAGCCCTGCAAAGCCGCCACACTCTCGGCATCGACCACCCGATAGCGACCGCGGCGAATGAAAGCAGCCATCACCTCATTACGGATCGTCGCCAAGTAGGGCATCGATACGGCCGGTGTCCGCGAAAAATAATCAACGATCAGCATATCTTTCGACGGCCCATGTTGCGCCCTCACCAATGTCGGTAAAAACACAAAGAGACCCAATACCCCTAATAACAGAATAAACAATTTTTTCATACTTTCTCTCGGATTTAGACACACAAAATACCACTGCGCTCACCCCCCCCCGACCGTTCCGGCACACTCAAAGCAGCAGCCCCACGGCCAGCAAAACTCCAAACAGGAGCATATTACGGGAGTTCTCGCCCAAAATACGGTTCAACTCCCGTCCATGCCCGATGCGGAGCATCCGGCGCCATGTCACGATATGCAATACGAGATAAATCCACGGCAGCAGCACGGCTCCCCAGCGTCCTTCGCGGGCAAACCACAAGCACAACAACACAGCCGCTACGCCCAACAACAGAAACAACCATCCGCCAACCGCAGTTCCCAGTCGGACCACCAGGGTCCGCTTACCGCTCTGCGCATCCTGTTCCCGATCGCGATAGTTGTTCACCATCAGCATCGTATCGATCACCAGGCCACTGGCCAGTCCCAGAACGACTGCATCCGATGTCAGAACCCCGCATTGCACATAGTAGGTTCCGCCCACCGGGACCAGTCCGAAAAACAGAATCACCAGCAGATCGCCCCAACCATGATATGCCAACGGGTACGGCCCCGCCGTATAGAGGAAAGCAAACAGCACGCACACTGCACCCACGATCACCAATTCCCAGCCTCCGTACCAAAGCAGTCCGCACCCTACGGCACAAGCCAGGATGGTCGTCACCACGATCCCGCTACGCATGGCCGAAAATGAGATCCACCCCTGTGCAAAAGCTCGTTCCGGGCCCAGACGGTCCTCCCGGTCGGCACCCTTCACATAATCATAGTAATCATTGATCAGATTGGCATCGATCTGCATCAGGAAGGCAAACAGGAAACACAGTACAGCCGGCAGCGTCTGAAAGCCTCCATCGGCACCGGCCAAAGCACATCCCAACAGCACGGGGACAGCAGCTCCGGTCAAGGTTTTGGGGCGGGTAGCCAGTACCCAGGCCCGCAGCGAATTTCTACGTACGTCCATATATTTCGTATTAGGAGGCGAAAGATACGAAATATTTTCCGATCTCCGCCTCCTAATACATCGTTAAGATTCCGTGTCTACTCGCCGCTCGTCTGCCGCTCGATCCAATCCAGTACAGCTGCCGTCATCGGCTCATGATACTTGAAGTTCTCGCGGAAGCCCCACCCGTGGCCTCCCGACGGGAAGATCAGCAGGGAGGCCGGCACACCGTTCGCTTTCAGGGCTTCATAGAACACCGTTCCATTGATTGGTTTCACCGTTTTATCGTCGTCCGAAAAGAGAATCAGCGTCGGGGGTGTCTGCGGCGTGACCTGTTTTTCATTCGAATAGAGATCTCGAAGCTCCTGTGATGCTTGATCACCACCAACCAGATTCAGATAGGTCCCCGCGCCCTCGCGCAGATACTTCTTATCGAAGCTCACTACCGGATAGGCTGCTATGGCAAAATCGGGCCGCGTCCCCTTGGTATAATGAGTAATCAACGTCGTAACGAGGTGTCCTCCGGCCGAGAAGCCGATCACCCCGACCTTTGTCGGATCAACGCCCCAAGTTGTGGCATGCTCACGGATGAGTTGCATGGCACGAATAGCATCCGCCAGCGGAACCCGATGATGGCAGTTGGGCATGCGGTATTTCAACACTACGCCTACGATTCCATTCTCGGCAAACCACTCTCCCCAATTGGTCCCTTCGTTGTCGAAGGCCAGAAAAGAGTATCCGCCTCCGGGACAAATCAGCATGGCTGCTCCGGTACGTTTCTCGGCTTCAGGCAGATAAACCGTCATCGTAGGGTCGGAGACATTGCTCACGCGCCCTTTCTGATCGACCACCTCGGGGCCGCTCAACCCGTTGCTCTCGGCCGGTCCTTCGGGCCACAACTTCACTTCAAACGGTTCGGGAGATTCGGCCACAGCACATGCAACGGCAAACAGCGTGCAGATTGACAGGAATAGTGTTTTCATCGGTTAGCAAGAATTTGATTTATGACTCCGTTCAACACTCCACAAGATACAACGAATCCCACAAAACCACAACATCTCACCCTGTTAAGTTTTCAAACCAGGCCACAATTCCCGTTCAATCATCCCATGAAATATCGAGGCAACCTTTCTATTATTTAATCACATACTTTCCCAGCACAGGGAACTCAGCAATACGCAGTGTGGTACAACCATAGGGAATCAATACAATCTCCTCTTCCGGAGTATTTAACACCCGTCCGGCCGGAGTGCTATATGGCTGAGGCCCTGCCGATCCATTATAAAGGGTCCAACAGGGGATTCTGCGCCCCTTGGTACGGATCTCAAGCGGAGCTCCCGCAAGACTCCAGGGATAAGACGTTACATCCGGCCGCACAGCAGCGACCCGATAATACTCCTCCATTTTCTCCGGGGCCCGCAGCATGAGTGCATAATTCCACGGAGATTCTGTGTGAACCTCCCAGAAGCCCTTACCCCAGCGGCCATTCTCCGGCACACTGTCATTCCACTGCCACCGCTCATTAAGACGCAGGGCATAGACCAACGGACCCCGCTCAACGCTCCGCGAACGCTCATACCACTCTGTCATACGAACCTTCATCGGAAGTTTCAGCACAATCAGATCATTATTCTTCCAGTTCCGTGTCACGACAGCCACTCCATCTTTCACCTCATCCAGAGCAACCGGTTCGCCATTTACGCGCAGTTCCGGCGTCATGCACCACGAAGGGATACGCAAATGGAATGGGAATCGTATCGGCTGATCGGTATAGATCTGGAAGCGGACCGTTTCCTCGAACGGATAGACGGTTTGCTCCTTAATCAGGACCTGCTGACCGCCGATCTCAGTCTCCACCTGAGCCGGGGAATAGAGTAAAGCGGCGATTCCTCCGTCTGCAGTCCCATAAAAAAGATTCTGGACAAACTTCGGCCACCCCTGATGCATGTTGGCCGTACAGCAGGGATAACCGCTTAGCAGCCCGAAGCAAGTCGATGTTCCATGATGGTTCGTATCGAAGTTACGTTCGCGCATCGAAACCTCGACCTGATTCACCTGCTGGAAATACTGGCGGGTCATGAAATTATCCGACGACTGGGTCGGCAGCGCATTGAAAGCAATCCGTTCGATCTGGGCAGCATAATCGATATCACCCGTAATTTGCAGCATGTTCTCCAACGAGAACATCATTTCGACAGCAGTACACAGCTCCGATCCCTGAGTCGGATTATTTCCGTGGATAGCCTCATCGCCGATAATCACACCGTGAGGACCACTGATGAAGGTATTAATATCCTCAAGCCCTTTTTTGGCTGCATCCAGATATTTCTGTTCCGGGTGGCGACGATAATAGATCAAGGGCGTCTTCATCCCATGAGCCAGATTGACACAGTGCATCCCCCCTGTCCGCCACCAATTCTGCATAGCAAACACGTCGGCAAACGGGAAAGTCTGCTGATAGATCAGCTCTCCGAGGTCGAGCAGGAATTCTTCTCCGGTTATATCATACAGCCAATACACTACCATCAGATTATCGCCTCCGCGGTAACGTCCCCAAAATGTCCAATGATCCAGCGGATGAGTGGGAAGGGTCTCTAACTGATAGCGGAAGTAGTTGGTCATGAAACGGATAACACGTTCATCGCCAGTGGCCGAGTAGTACTGTTGCAGCACTTTCAGCATCACCATCTTGGGCCACCAATCTTCGCAATTACTTCGCTGAACGCCCACGATATTGTTCTCATAATCGGTGTCAGGTCCAAAATAGCCGTTCTCTTTCTGACTGGCCAGTGTCCACTCAATCCAAGGCTTGGTCTTGGCCATAAGAGCTTCATCCTCAAGAATATAGGCCAATGGCAACAAGCCATCGATCCAATAAGGCCCTCGCTCCCACTGGTCACCATCTCCACCCAACCAACCGTTGGTCGGTCCCATGACCAGCGGATACAACTGATCGAGTCGCCCGGTGAGCCCCTCTTTTTGTTTGAACAACATCTCTTCGAGCCAGCCCGAGGGTTGGATTGTCCCCAGCGGAAGCTCCCGATAAGGATTCTTTCTCAATCCCGCCCCATCGAAGAGCGGTTGAGCACTACTCATCCAGATACCCGAAACCAGAGCAACAGCCGTTGCAATGAATTTTAATTTGTGTTTCATTCCCATAATAACCTATCACTATATTTAATTTACAATTTCGAACTCATCAGGAGCGATGATCTCCAGGGCTACAACACGGATTGGTGCGGAAAAATCGTTCAGGACAATACAACGTTTCCCTGCTTTTAACCGAATCGGGACCTCCAGCACATTGCTGTTTTCTCCGCTACCCGTAGCCGGGAATCCTATCTTCCCAATCGGTCGCTCCGCAGCCAATGCTGCATCCACCATATCGGCTGTTCCGTTGGCATAAAAAATCCGCAACAGATACTCTTGTGTACGGGGAATCTCCAACCCCTCCAGCCGAAGGATCGACTGTGAGTCAATGGCCACAGGGTTCCCCATAAGATCGTCCCCGACACAGGGAAGACCTGTCTTTTTTGCCAAGGCTGCCGCATCCAGAGCCACCAAGCGCTCATATCCATACTCTCTCAACGAAAGGTCATCCAGATAACAACATCCCGGAGCCTTGCCATCACCCCGTAGCCCAACTCGCAACACACTATCCCGTGCCTCGAACAACAACGAACGGTGCACCCAGAGGCTGTCATTTCCATAACTGGCCACACTCGCATAAGGCGTTCTCTTCCCATCCACGAATAACATTGATCGACACCCTTCCTCGGCCATCAAATAGGCTGAAAGCCGGTAAGTAATTCCAATCTTCAGATCCCGGACCTCAAAATAAGCCTCGGCCCGGTCCTCCGGTTCAGAAGTGGTCACTTGAAGGCTGGCCAAACCATTGTGCGCAGCCGTCACGGTATCCACCTGCGCCAAAGCATCTCCGGCAAGTTGGAAACAGAGATTCCGATCTCCCGCTTCAAAATCCGAATTCTCGACATAAACTACTCGCGAGAAGGACACCTCCTGCCTCCGAATATTATATGCCGATTTCCCGACCCGGCCGCCACAATAGGCAATTGCAGCCTCGGCATTTCGCTGATATTGTCGGACAATGCTGCGAAGTGTCTGCTCCTGGGGGTAATCCTTACGGATATAGGGCACTCTGTTCGCGTCGTTGAGATAAATCCCGTTTCCATTCTTCCACACGACTTCATGCACGACCGCAGGCAGCGCCTTGACCCCATGAATAATGCCAAGCAGTCCACCGACCGTTGCAGCCGTACAATCAGCATCATACCCGATCAGTGAAGCAATGCGGACACTCTCCGTGAAATCATTCGTCCCGTACAGAATAGCCAAAACGGTAAATCCCGTATTCACATCATAAGCCGTCTGTGGATTATCCATCAAGAATATCGGACGTCGGCATTCGTACAACTCCCGAGCAGCCCGTCTCCAGTCATCCGGATAGGCCGCATGCAGGGCAAACGCCTTATCGCAAACCCGCCTCACCCAAGAGCCCCGCGGCATCACTTCCAGAGCCTTCTGCAAGGCCACAGCAGCATCCGTTTCGAAATAGGCTACCGAATAGAGCACCGCATAGAACTTGCCGACCAGTTGCGACTCAAAGTCTCCGGTCACCGATGCAAAACGATCGCCCAGGACTGCTGCAGAGGCCGGCATCCCGGGGAATACACACCCGATCGTCTCATTCTCGATATAAGGTTCCGTACACCAGCCCAGACGATTCCCATATTCGAGCCGACCGGTAAATGGAGGGAAATAACCCCGTTGATTGATACACCGCATGGCATGGGCTCCTCCACCCCAATCACGCACCTGATGTTCATACCACATTCTGGCCAGGTCGGCATACGACGGATCCGGGCCACATTGAGCCAATATCAGTTGGTTGAAAAAATCCACATGATAGTCATCATCCGATGCAATACGGCCCAGACTGTCGATCAACGACCGACCGGCACATCCCCTTAGAGGGCCGCCTCCATACGGTCCCTGACACAATGAGAACCACTCATCGGACAGACAAATCCGTGGATGGCGGCGTCCGCCGGCAAATTCGAATCCACTCAGCACCCCGGCAATCTGTCCGACAACACATCCAGCCGTCTTGTCGAAGTAGGTCTCCGGACTCATCCACACATACGCATCCCGATCCTGGACGGAAGGACTCCTCCACCCAATGATCAGGAAACATAGCACAATTAATACCCTTTTCAACACTTCACTCGATTTATTCTGCTATCCGCACAATCACCGGATAGAGCATTTCGTATCCAATATTCGGCTTGTTGCCGGCCGTACCGTCCAGCACGCCCCACACCTTATATTCGCCCGGTTCAGCCTGCATCAAAATAGATGTTTTGTTCAGGTTGAGATCCACATAGCTCACATTATACAACTCACTCAACTGTGGGTCGGCAAAGGTATGTACATTCCGATTATAATAATTGTTATTGACCCCGGTACCCAGGCGAGACCCGGCACCGAACATTCTTTCAATCTCGGCATCTTCAAACCCCAGACTATAACCATCTTTCTGCTTCGATTTGAAGTTGGCTCCTCCGTCATAATCCTTGAGCGAAATGAAGAAGATGCGGATGTAGCCTGATGTTCCCGATTGCGGTACGGGGACGCCCGGCGTAAACACGAACGGATCTTTGGCGTTCACCTGCAGAATCTCGCCCCGCACGGCTTTGACCGGTTGTTCCTCGGTCGGCATCCAGTCCGGATTGTCCGTCTCGGGATTGTAGCTGAAGGGCGGATTAGGATTGCTCTCAACCGTAAATTCAAGCGGCACCCAACCGGGTTCTCCAGTCCCGGGATGTGTCGGAAGATACTGTATCACATCCAGCGCCTCATCGTTATTATTGAATTTGATCCAGAGTTTATATGTCCCGGCATTCTCGATAAAGGTCCCCAGCGGATGGTTCGCATTTCTGGGGTTGATGTTCCACGACAAGGATGAGATTGGAACAGATGAATTACTTCCCAGAGTGACA
>CALYBN010000070.1 GCA_944414825.1 uncultured Rikenellaceae bacterium | reverse complement strand
TCTTCATCGAAAGGATTGAATAGCCGCCTCCCGGGCACACCACAACGGCCTGTCCCGTTGCCTGTGCCTCGGCCGGCAGGAAAACCGTCAGGCCTCCCTCGGAGGAGTTTCCCAGAATCCCCTTCTCGTTCAGGGTCTCCGGGCCGGTGAGTCCATTCTCCTCGGCCGGCCGGCCATCCGGGTAAAGTTTCAACTCGATCCGTTGTTGCGCCACAGCCAATGATGCAACGGCAGCCACAAGGGCTGTCAAAAATATCTTTTTCATCTGCATGAAGTTTTAAGGTTTCTTCTCTCGCAATCCCGCCCGGCGAGATTCTGTCCACTAGAACGGCAGGTCATCCACCGGATCGGCCCGATAAGGCTCCTCGGCCGAAAGCGGCGGGAAATCATCCATCGGGGGCGCCGGTTGAGCAGGTTCGGGTGGTTTGCGGAGGATCCGCCAGGCACGTACCTCGGTAAACCATCGTCCGTTATACTCACGCGATTCGATGTTCACCGACACCGACACCTGTTCTCCCTCCTTGAGCGACGCGGCATCTTGTGCCTTATCGCCCCAAAAACTGACACAAACCTTGCGATGAAACTCCCCAGGCTGTTCGAACACCACTTCCTGTTTGGTCCAATCACCTCGTGCGCTCGTCCCCTTCACTGGCGCAAGCACCTTATATACAATTCCTTCGAATTCCATTACTCCTCTACGATTTTAATACTGAAAATCAGATCTCCCTGTCGGATGGCATCCAGCACGTCCAACCCTTCTACCACCTTACCGAAACAGGTATGAACACCGTCCAGATGGGCCGTATTCTGGCGGTTGTGGCAGATAAAAAACTGCGAACCGCCCGTATCCTTACCCCGGTGGGCCATGGAGAGCACGCCGCGATCATGATACTGACGGGGTGCGTCGGTCTCGCACTTGATCGTATAACCCGGGCCGCCGGCACCCGTACCCAGCGGGCAGCCGCCCTGGATTACAAAATCGGGAATCACGCGATGGAACGTCAGTCCGTCATAGAAACCGCTCTGGGCCAACTTTACGAAATTGGCTACCGTTCCCGGAGTTTCATGCTCATAGAGCTCCGCTTTCATATCACCTTTTTCGGTGCTTATAATGGCATATTTCATAAGGCTAAGTTTTAACCTTACAAAGATAGGACGAAGTTGCCGAAAAACCGCCGTCCTCCGACAAAATAAACCCAATACACAGAGGAAGAATCATTTTTTCGCAAGTTCTACGTATATTTGCACATATCAAAATAACGACAACCATCATGTACAAACAACTGCTCCGTCCCCTTCTGTTCCAATTCTCTCCGGAGACCATCCATCGGGCATCTGTCGCTGCACTGAAGCTAGCCGGACACATCCCCGGCGGCCGGGCGCTCATGCGAGCTACGTGCAGCTTCCGACATCCGTCACTGGAACGGGAGGTCTTCGGGATCCGCTTCCCGAATCCCATCGGATTGGCCGCCGGCTTCGACAAAAATGCCGAAGCCTATCGCGAACTGTCAGCCCTCGGGTTTGGATTCGTCGAGGTGGGGACCGTCACCCCGAAGCCGCAACCGGGCAACCCCCGTCCCCGCCTGTTCCGCCTTCCGGCCGACAAGGCGATCATCAACCGGATGGGATTCAACAATCTGGGGCTGAGCAACATGTTAAAAAACCTCAGACGACGCGACCCGAATATCATCATCGGAGGCAACCTGGGCAAAAACACCCTCACCGCCAATGAAGATGCGCCGCAGGACTATCTCAAGTTGTTCCGGAGCCTGTACGAATATGTGGACTATTTCGTGGTGAACGTCAGCTGCCCGAACGTGAAAGACATCACGGCCCTGCAAAACCGAGAGAGTCTGTTCGAGATTCTGGACGGGCTGTTCGATTTCCGCCGCGGGCAGAACCAATACCGGCCTATCCTGCTGAAAATCTCGCCCGATCTGACCAACCCCCAGCTCGACGACATCATCAGCATCCTGAAAGAAACACCGTTGGACGGCATCGTCGCCACCAATACCACCACCTCGCGCGAAGGACTCCGCACCAACTCAAAAACCATCCAGTCGATCGGAAACGGCGGTCTGAGCGGCGCACCGCTCACGAAACGGTCGCTGGAAGTAATCCGTTACCTCCACGAAAAAACCGAAGGACAGTATCCGATCATCGGCGTCGGTGGCGTGATGACACCGGAGGATGCTTCCCGCATGCTGGAGGCCGGAGCCAGCCTGGTACAGGTCTATTCAGGATTCATCTACGAAGGGCCTCGGTTCGTACGGCGCATCTGTAAATTTCTGAAACTGTCGTCGGAACTCAAACAAACCGAAGAATAATCCTTTGTACAAGCACAGGAAACAATCTACAGAATGAGCTCCCTGCCGGATCTACGAACAAGGGAGCACAAAAACAGATAACATGACTGCTGAAATCATTACGATCGGCGATGAAATTCTCATCGGCCAGATCGTAGACACCAATTCGGCCTGGATCGCCCAACGGCTCAACGAGTGTGGCATCCGGGTCGCAAGCAAATGGTCGGTGGCTGACGATCGTCAGGCCATCAC
>CALYBN010000069.1 GCA_944414825.1 uncultured Rikenellaceae bacterium | reverse complement strand
ATATAGTCTGTTACTCGGCAGCCGGCCGAAGGTTGCGGTCAAGGACCGCCCGGATCCCCGATTCGGGATAGAGCAGCAGGCGGTTGCCAAGTACCGTAAAGGAAATCTGCCGTCGGTCCCGCAGCGTCTGTAGGGTGCGCGGCGAAAGGTGCAGGCGTGTGCAAACCTCTTCACCAGTCAGGTAGCGTTCTTCGCCGATCATCGGGCGGCGCTCCTCGGAAGCATTTCGCAGTGTGCGCTCCACGTCGTCCAGCCGGGCGAACAAGCGTTGTATCTCGTCGCTTGCTTCTTTGAGATAATCCAGCGTCATGGTTATCGCGTTTGAACGGTTTTGCGGGAGAGCCATACGGCAAGGTCCCGGCGTCGGTAGTAGAATTTACCGCCCAGACGCGAGCAGGGAATCGCTCCCCGGTCCCGGTAGCTCTGCAGCGTGCGTTTGGTGATGTTCAGCGCCCGGCACACCTCTTCGCTGTCCAATCACCCGTCGTCCTGCGGTGGCGTCAAACGGCGTTCCAGGCGTTGGGCAAGGGCGGAGAGGTGTTCCACCCGTTCGAGGAGCCGCTGCCAACTCCGCTCTCCGATACATACGATCTTTTCCATGGTTTTCTTTCTGTTTGGTTTGACTATGCAGCAACCCGCCTCTGTGGGTTGCACTCTGTGTGGATGGGGACACCGAACATTCAGCGGTCCCGGATCCGAAAGGATCGGCGTTTCATCTTTTTCCGGTTTATGAATCTTTGTTCCTGCAAGCTTGCACTCGGATAACGTGCGCTGCCCCTCAAAAGTTTCGCTCGCAAAGTGATGTGGCAGTGGTTGGCGTCGGTTGGCGTCGCGAGGGTGGACAAACTGCGGTGAAAACGCCGGTTTATAGCCATTCTGATTTGCGCATATGGCAAACGTGCCTATGATAATACACGGACAGAGACGGGATACGGGCTGTCGAGCCGGAAGCTCAAAAGGGTAGTTTGGGACGAAAGTCATGCAAACCGCATCTCCGAATCACCGGGAGGGACTGGAGTCGCAGACCGGTTGCGGATTCCGACAGGCCTTATTCGCCCGCGCCGCGCCGATAATCTTCGAGGTAGGCCGAGCAGGTCCGTCCGGTCTGCTGCTTGAAGAAGCGCATCAGGTGGCTCGGATCCGAGAAGCCGTACGCATCGGCCAGCTGGCTGACGCTGCGCCTCTCGAAGAGTAGGTCGTTCTTCACAGCCTCCAGCAGCCGCTGTTTCAGCAGGTGTACGGCCGTGACGCCGAACTGATCCATGACAGCCCGGTTCAAGGTCACGCGGCTCACGCGCAGCATCGAAGCATACTCCTCGACGCGTTGCACCTCACGGATATGCTCCTCGAGCAGCGCCTTGAAGCGGAATGCACAGTTATTGCGCGGCAACGTCACGGGCAGTCCGTAGGCAGCGGCATAGTCGCGGTTGAGCGTCACCAGCAGATAATAGAGCACCGCGACGATCAAATTGTAGCTGTCCGCCGTCGGGGCGCGCAGCTCCGCCTTGATCTTTTCGAGCAGCCGGTCGTATTCCGCCAGCTGTTCCGCTGCGGCATCGAACCACGGCGGCGTGTCGGTCTGGTAGCAGTAGAGCAGGCGGTAGACGAAGAACTTGTCAGCGAGGAACGTGCGCATGAAATCCTCGCGGAAGATTAGGAACGTGTAGTCGAGCTCCGCCTCGTCTACGAGCCAGCGCTGTTGCTGGTGGGGCGAGAGGAGCAGCACCATGCCGTCGTGCAGCTCGATGCGGCGTCCGCCGAGCAACAGCACGCCTCGGGCCCTGTGCAGGAAGAAGAACTCGAAGAAGTCGGTCCGGAAGAGCGGATTCTCGGTCAGTACGCCGCGGATCTCTTCGCTGCGGCCCGTATTGATGTAGAAGTCGACGCCGCACTGCGTCTTGCTGAACGGCACGGTGACCAGCCGTCGGGGATTTGTCGTTGTCTTCATCGCTCGCATCCGGTTTGTCCGAAGACAAAGATACGACATCATTTATCAAAATGGCATACATTACCCCCCTTTCGGGCATAGTTTCGCGCAAAAAATCTTCGGACCTTTGCCGACGGAGGATCCGATACGGATTCGTCTGTGAAAAAACATCCGTCCATGAGTGTCTGCATCAAATCGTTGATCCGCAATCTGAATCTGGTAGTCGGCTGCACCGTTGGCTGCACTTACTGCTATGCCCGCAACAACTGCCGACGCTTCCACATGACCGACGATTTTTCCGTCCCGGAGTACATGCCCCGCAAGCTCCGCATTCTCGAAAGCCGCGACCCGCGGGTCTTTCTAATGACCGGCATGAGCGACTTCTCGGACTGGCGGCCCGAGTGGACGACGGAAGTTTTCGATCGCATGGCCCGTAATCCGCAGCACGCCTACCTCTTTCTGACCAAACGACCCGAACGGCTCGACCTGCAGACCGACGACGACAACGTCTGGATGGGTGTCACCGTGACGTGCGAGGCGGAGAAGGGACGTATCGCCACACTGCGCCAACACGCTAGGGCCCGTCACTACCACGTGACCTTCGAACCGCTGTTCGGGCCGATCGAAG
The DNA here is from genome assembly GCA_944414825.1 of uncultured Rikenellaceae bacterium. Taxonomy (GTDB): domain Bacteria; phylum Bacteroidota; class Bacteroidia; order Bacteroidales; family Rikenellaceae; genus CALYBN01. Next base: position 11,004 of record CALYBN010000069.1, on the reverse strand, counting down.
GGCTCGACCTGACGGGCGTGGAGTGGATCGTCGTCGGCACCGAGACCGGACGACGCCGCGGCAAGGTCGATGCCCGGCCCGAATGGGTGAGGGGCATTGTCGCCCAGGCCCGGGTGCAGGGCGTGGCGGTCTTCATGAAGGAGGATCTGTTGCCGATCATGGGTGAGAGCGGCATGATACAAGAGTTACCCGAAGCATTCAAACAAAGAGTATGGAACAGGAACTGATTCGCGACATCGACGTGCAGAGCGTCATGACCCGTTCGTCGCTGCCTGTGGGCGGCTATTCGGTCAATCCCTATGTGGGGTGTCCTCACGCCTGCCAATATTGCTACGCCTCGTTCATGAAGCGCTTCACGGGCCACACCGAACCCTGGGGAACGTTTCTCGACGTCAAGCACTGGAAGCCCATCGCCGATCCGCACCGTTTCGACGGAGAGCGTATCGTCGTCGGCTCGGTGACCGACGGCTACAATCCCTATGAGGAGTATTACGGACGAACCCGCCTGCTGCTCGAACAGCTGCGCGGCACGACAGCCGAGATCCTGATCTGCACGAAGTCGGATCTGGTGCTGCGCGATCTGGATCTGCTGCGCGAATTCCCGCGCGTGACGGTTTCGTGGTCGGTCAACACGCTGGACGAGGCCTTCCGCGCCGACATGGACCGTGCCGTGAGTATCGAGCGGCGTCTCGAAGCCATGCGGCTGGTCTACGAGGCGGGGATCCGCACCGTCTGCTTTGTCTCGCCGATCTTTCCGGGCATCACGGACCCGAAGGCGATCATCGAACGGGTCCGGGAGTTTGCCGATCTCGTATGGCTCGAAAATCTCAACCTGCGCGGGTCGTTCAAGGCAACGATCCTGGCCTACATCCGCGAAAAGCATCCCAAACTGGTGCCTTTATACGAAGAGATCTACAACCACCGCCGAACGGATTACTGGCAGGCGCTCGAACACGAGATGGCTGCCTATGCCGCCGCAAACGGGCTGCCGTATCGCGTGAACGACCTGCCGTACGGCCGCTCCGAAAAGGGGCACCCGGTTGTGGTTAATTACTTCTATCACGAAAAAATCCGACTCAACAACCGATCCTCGGAGCGGTAGGATGCCGTAAACGGAAAACCTCTTAAAACACGATAAACGATGAAACAGATTGAAAAGATCGCCGAATCCGAAAATTTCTGTGCAATCGGGCTCGGCAAATTGAGCGAACTGAACGAATTCGTGCTGAAGCTGAATCCGGCCGTCAAGATCCCGGGTAAGGTCTTCGGCGGTAGAGCCTTACAGACAACGGGCGCGGAGTTCTCCTTCCAGTCGTTTGCTCCCGGTACGGAAACCGGATTCCTGCACACCCACAAAACACACGAGGAACTTTACTTCTTTCTCTCGGGCGAGGGTAAATTCCAGGTCGACGGCAAGATCTTCCCGATCGGGGAAGGTTCGGTCGTGCGGGTAGCTCCTGCCGGGCGGCGCTCCGTCCGCAATACGGGCCGCGAGGCACTTGTCATGCTCTGCGTACAGTACAAGGGCGGGAGCTTTACGCCCGAGGACGCTACCGACGGTGTGATTCTGAACGATCCGGTCTGCTGGTAAGGCCTTCATACGGCAAACGACAGGCGTGATGCCGCTACAAACGGTATCACGCCTGTCGTATTTCCTCCCAGCACGCCGGAACCGGACACAGACCATGCAGACGGCAACAGCTGGATTTTGGAGCGGGCCTGTTACATTTCCGGTTCAATTGCCAGGCTTATGATCATTCGGTACGGTCTGCCGGTTCCCTTTTTCCGTATTTCCGTTCGAAAAGTTCCGCATTCCGGGTACCCCATTCGATCATCGCGTCGATGATCGGAATGAGCGTTTCGCCCAAAGGGGTAATGGCATATTCGGAGCGGGGCGGCAACTCGGCGTAGATGGTCTTGCGGACCAGACCGTCCTCGACCAGCTCCTTGAGCTGGAGATCGAGCACCCGGGGCGTGGCCTCGGGGAAGATGCGGTGCAATTCGCTCGGACGCAGCGCATGGTGGCGCAGTTCGTCGAGGATGCAGGACTTCCATTTCGAGTTGATCAGACTCATGGTCAGCCGCAGCGGGCATTCCAGATCGACGGGTAGCTTTCTCTCGTACATGTGCGTAGGGCCGTTTTCGGTTCTTGTGAAACAAAGGTAGCGATAATTGCCAAAAAGAGCATACCCGACAAATTTTTCGGTATATGAATCATTTTTCGGTACTTGACTGCACGGTGCCGCGGCCATATCTTTGTCCCGACAAGAACCTTTCAAACAGACCGATTATGAGAACTGAAATCAAAGAGTACCGGGCCGTCGAGGAGGCGGCCATGAAGTTCGTCCGAAGCGTTGCCGAGGGCAACAGCAGCCATGCGCGCGAGCTGTTCATCGACGAGGCCGTGCTGTTCGGATACCTCGACGGCCGGCTGGAGCATGGCGGCATCGAACAGTTCTACCGGAACGTGGACAGCGTGGGTGCCGATGCCGGATTCAGGGCCCGGATCGACGTGCTGGATGTCGAGGAGACGCTGGCCGTCGTGCGCGTGCTGGAGGAGAACTGGGGCGGCCGCATCGACTTTACGGACTACCTGCTGATGATGAAGATCGACGGCACGTGGCGCTGCGTGGCCAAGGCCTACAACCAGAATTCAAACACCATTCAAAAATAACACGCCATGAAAATAACGGTAATTACGGGCAGCCCCCGCAAGCTGGGCAACAGTTTCGCCATGACCGAAGCCTTCATCAGCGAGGCGGAGCGCCGCGGACATACGGTGCAGCGGTTCGACGCGGCATTCCTGAAGATCGGCGGCTGCCACGCCTGCATGACCTGCTACAAGACGGGCAAGGCCTGCTCGTTCGACGACGACTTCAACCGCATCGCCCCGGCCATTCTCGAATCGGATGCCGTGGTCTTCACGATGCCGGTCTACTGGTATTCGATCCCGGCACAGATCAAAGGGGTGATCGACCGATTGTTTTCGCTGGTCGGCGGCGGCAAGCCGGTGGACGGGAAGCGGTGTGCGTTGATCGCCTGCTGCGAGGAGGAGGATACGACGGTGCTCGACGGCGTGCGGATTCCCATGGAGCGCACGGCGGCCCTGCTGAAATGGGAGATGGTCGGCGAGGTGCTCATCCCGGGCGTACTGAACGAAGGTGACATCGCCCGGACTGACGGTTGCCGACAGGCGGCAGCTCTGGCACAGCGGTTCTAACCTCCGCTCGCGAACGTCCGGATCACATGCAGGCCGCAGCGGGATTCCACGCTCCATGCCGGAATCCCGCTGCGACCTTTTTCTATTGGATGAAATTATGGAGACGGTTGGCCGGGTTGAGCGGCGTCTGATCGATCAGTTCGAGCGACCGGACCATGTGGAGCGTTCCCTGCTTGTACTTCTGAAAATGCGCCGAGGCGATATGCTTCTCGTAAGCTGCACGGCTTGCGTAGGTTTCGAGGATGGTGATCCGGCACGGATTCTCCCGCTCGGCCACGGCATACATCGTCAGCACGCCCGGCTCGGTGCGCAGCGAAACTTCGCCCACCTCCGCGGCGAAGCGCATATATTCGTCGAGATACTCCGGCCGGACCTCGATCTTCGAGAGCCGCACGATACCGTCCCCGGCCATCGGCTCCTTGGCACACATCGAAGGCTCGCTGTCGAGCCGCAGGCAGCGGCCGATCACCTCGCCCGTGGAGAGGTAGGAGTAGGTCGGGAACTCGAACAGCACGGGCTTCAGCCGCGCGTAGTCGATCCGTCCGCGGTCGTCGAGCACCTCCGGCGAGGCGTAGGTCGCCGCAATCGAGCAGATGAAGTTGTCGAAACCCTCCGTCTCGTAAATATCCACGACGTCGCACGCCATCGTCAGCGGCGAGCGGTCGATCACCGGCGCGCCGTTCGCGCCCCAATGCCAGGAGAAAACCTGCGACTTGTCCTCGCGGGCTCCGCTCACACTCCCCACATAGTCGGCCGCAGGCAGCATCTCGCGGCTGACGAGATTGACCGAGAGTTTGCGCGTGGCGCGGATCCCCCGGTTGGTGTAGTGGCTCTGGCTCATGCTGACCAGAATCCGGTCGTGGCCGATAATCCCGACGTGCGCCACAACAAGCCAGTTTACGCGGCCTTCCACCTCGGCCCCGACAACCGTCAGCGGCATGGGATAGAGTGCCAACGTGTTTCCGATGAGTTTCTTTTCCATGGTGGTTGTATTTGATGGATTCGACGATTGAGTCTGTGCCAGCGTGCCGCCCGACAGCGTCAGGCCCAGCAGCAGGCACGCGAAAATGATCATGCGGTTTGTCATGGTTTGTCGTTTTATACATCCATCGCAAAAGTAGCGGTTTACCCGCTTCCGGATGTAACGAAAGCCGGGGCATTCCTACCCGTTTTACGGAATCCCGGGCCCACCGATTCGGAGATATGCCCGAAAATCGTTATTTTTGCGAAGACAACCCCTCAAAGCCTTCCTTGATGAGCAAGATTCTGAGAATAAACTGCGTGGGTGATTACAGCCGCTGGGTCGGACACATCGATCGCCATCCGCTGGTGAGCGTTATCGACTATGCCGAGGTTTCGCCCATCCGCCACAGTCTGAACAACTACGGCGTCTACGCACTCTTCCTGCGCGACGACGCCAGCGTGGAACTCGACTACGGCTGCGGACGCTACGACTACAACCAGGGCACGCTGCTGTGCGTGGCCCCGGGACAGGTAGGCGGCAAGGAGGACAACGGCGAGCGGGTTTCGATTACGGGCTGGGCGCTGCTCTTCCATCCCGATCTGCTGCGCGGCACGCCGCTAGAAAAACGGATCCGCGACTACTCCTTTTTCGACTATCGCGTCAACGAGGCGCTGCACATGACCGACCGGGAGCATGACATCCTGGTTTCGCTGATGCGTCGGATGCGCGAAGAGCTCGACAACGAACGCGATGCACAGCAGGATGCCATTCTGGTCGGCTACATCGGACTGGTGTTGAATTTCTGCCAGCACTTCTACAACCGCCAGTTCCAGACCCGCAAGACGGAGAACTCCGACATTCTAGTCCGCTTCAACCAGCTGCTCGCCGACTATTACGAGCAACGGCTCCAGCTGACCCTCGGGTTGCCCACCGTGCAGTACTGCGCCGACAAGCTGTGTCTCTCGCCCAACTACTTCGGCGACGTCATCCGGAAGACGACCGGCGACACGGCCGGCAACCACATCCGCCGGTTCGTGATCCAGCTTGCCAAGGACGGGCTCTCCGCCGGAGAGAGCGTCGCGCAGGTGGCCGACCGCCTCGGATTCGAATATTCGCAGCACTTCAGCCGTATGTTCCGGAAGCAGGAGGGTATCACTCCGACGGAGTACGGCCGCAGGCGGCGCTCCTGACAAACAACCGTTCGACATTCCGTCCCAGAATCCGGTCGGCATATCCGGCCAGCTCGCCGCCGACGGCGAGCGTCTGTTTCAATCGTTCCAGATTGGCCTGCAACACGGTATCGGGCAGATAGGGATAGTCCGAACCGTAGAGGATGTGGTCGGGCGTGGTGATGGTGAGCAGCGCATGCAGGACCTCTGCCGTGGGATTCCCCGCCAGATCGAAATAGAGGCGCGACAGGTTCGCGTCCCAATCAATCGGCTGCATGCAGCCCTGCGACACCATCGCCGGGAGGATGGATTTCATTCTCGGCAATGCCAACAGCAGGAACGAACCGCAATGGGGCACGACCACCTTCAGATTCGGGTAGCGGGTCAGTACGTTCCGCGCCAGCATGTTCACCACGGCCCGAGTGGTTTCGGCCGGATATTCGTACATGGCCAGCGGTGTGGTGGCGATGATCTCCTCGGGACTGGGCGTCGGGCGGTGCGGATGGAGGATGACGACGGCATGACGCTCGTCGAGCACCTCCATCAGCGGATCCAGCGCCTCGTCACCCACATACTGCCCGCGGCTGTTGGTCGCCAGTTTCACTCCGTCGGCCCCCAGCGTATCGAGCGCATAGACTGCTTCGCGGATGGCGGCCTCCACATCGGGCAGCGGCAGGGCTGCACAGAACCGGAACCGGCCGTGGTATCGCTGTTTGATCTCCGCCGAGACCTCGTTCACACGGCGGATACAGCGGGCCGACTCCTCCGTATCGCCATAGTAGGGCTGCGGGGCCGGCATCGTCAGCACGGCCGTCCGGATGCCCGCACGGTCCATGAAGTCGATGTGCCGCGCGGCATCCCACACTGGCAGCGGGAAGGTCTCTTCGAGCTCCGCACCGTGTGCCTTCAGCACCTCCCGGTATTCGGGAAGGATGATGTGGGTGTGGAGATCGACCGTCTGTCCGTAAAGAGACGCCAATCCGAAAGGCATTTCCGCAAGCAGCAAAGTGAACAGTCGCTTTCTCATATCGCATGCTTTTTAATGCTCCTCGCGGTCTGCTCCGAGCGTCTCCAGCCAGGCCGGGATACGGGTCGTCATACTGCCCAACGAACCGGAGGTGAGCAGCAGCGACTCTTCGAATGTGGCTTCGGGAACCAACGCGGCAGCATCCCGTTCGGAGGTGCCGATGCCGCTGCTCCCGCTGCTGGCAAAGAGGGCAATCCGCTTTCCGGCCAGCAACGCGGCATGATCGTGCAGGAATGCCTGCATCGGCGAAGCCATGTGCCCGAACCAGATCGGATAGCCGACAAAGATAATATCATATTCGTCAAGACTCTCGACTGAGGTGGTAATGGCCGGGAAATTGCCTTGTGCAATGGCCTCCAGCTCCGTCTGTGCGCGGTCGAGCATTGCGTTGTAGTCCGTATCGTAGGGCACAGCCGGCTCCACCTCCGCCATCTCACAATCCAATGTGGACTGAATGGTCCGTGCCATCCGCTCCGTATTGCCCGTGCGCGAGCAGTAGAGGACAAGGTAACGCCCGTTGGCTCCGTTCGTGTTGCCGCCTTCCTCGTTGTCTCCGTTGTCCCCATTCCCGTTATCCTCGGGCGAAGTCTGTTCCGGCTCGTTCGATGACGGACTGGTCTCGCCGCAGGCCGTTGACACGGCAAGCGTCGACAGCAGCATCCAGAGGATCAAAAACAGCTTTTTCATACGCTTCTCTTTTAATGGTTTGACGCTTTCCAAAAATCCGGATCGGGAATCGACTATCTGTACGACTCCCGGTAGATGCGCACGATCTCCTCGTCGCTCATCTGAACCCGGTCGCTGGTGAACATGACGCCCATCACCTCGCGCGTGTTGCGCATCAGCAACTCGAATTCGTCGGGCGTGATGCCGTAGTCGGACATCTTCAGGTCGGCCACGCCGCAAGCCTCCTGCAACCGGGTGAGGGCCGTGAGGAAATCTTCGGGCTTCGTGGCTTCGGGCATTCCCATGACCTGCGCCATGCGGACGAAACGTTCGTCGCAGGCGTGGTGTTCGATGAAGTATTTATAGTATGCCCGGCTGATCATGATCAGTCCTGCGCCGTGAGGCAGTGCCGGATGGTAGGCCGACAGGGCGTGTTCCAGCGCGTGTTCGCTCGTGATCAGCGTCAGGCACATCACCACGCCCGACAGCGTATTGCCAAAAGCCACGTGGGTGCGGGCTTCCATGTCCTTGCCATCCTTCACGGCGCGGGGGAGGTACTTCGCCAGATTTTCGATGGCCGTCAGGGCGTACATGTCGCTCATCAGGTTTGCTCCCCGGGCAATGTAGCCCTCGGTACTGTGGAACAGGGCATCGAAACCCTGATAGGCCGTGAAGGTCGGCGGCACGCTGGCCATCAGCTCCGGATCGACGATCGAGAGGACCGGGAAGAGCGAAGCATCGCCCACGAAGGCCTTCTCGAAGGTATCCTCCTTGGTGATGACGCCCGAGTTGTCCGTCTCCGAGCCCGTCCCGGCCGTGGTGGTGATGGCGACGATGGGCAGCGGACGGACGGCAATCGGTTTGCCTTTGCCCGAACCGATGGGCACATAGTCCCAAAGCTCCCCGTCGTTGGTCGCCATCACGGCGATGGCCTTCGTGCAGTCCATCACGCTGCCGCCGCCCAGCGCCACGAGGAAGTCGCAGCCGTACTCACGGGCCGCCTTCGCCCCGGCATCGACATTGCCGACCGTCGGGTTCGGCATCACGCCGTCGAAGAGGAACATCTCCACGCCGGCCTTATGCAGCTGCTCCTCCGTGCGCGAAAGATAGCCGTTGGCACGGGTTGATTTTCCGTTGGAGATCACGATCAGGGCACGGCGTCCCGGCATCGGCTGTTCATTCAGTTTGTCCAGCATCCCGGCCCCGAACATCACCCGGGTCGGAACATACATGTCGTACATAAGATTGGTTTCCATCTTTTAGAATTGTTTAGAAAGTATCTAATTTGTCAGTCTTTATTTACCCATCGTCTCCCGGACCCGGGCCAGCAGGTTCGGGATATCGAGATGTTGCGGACACTTGGCCAGGCATTCTCCACACGCAACACACGAGGAGGCCGGGTCACCGCGCTGAACGGGCGACATCGACACGGTATAGTCGGCCAGCGCCCGCTGCAGGTTGCCGTGCAACAGGTAGTTGTTGTACACATAGGCGAAGATGTAGCCGATGGCCACGTTGTGCGGACAGGGAATACACTGGTAACAACCCGTGCAGTCGATATGGCCCGGCGCTTGGCGGTAGACCTGGATGGCAGCCCCCAACGCCTCACGCTCGGCCGGCGAGAGCATGTTCGGCCGGGCCTTGGCGGCATACCTCAGATTCTCCTCCACATCCGCCATGGAACCCATGCCGCTGACCGCCACGCTCACCTCGGGAATATCCCACAGATAGTCCAACGCCCACTCGGCATCGGGCTTGCGAATCCCTGTCGAGGCCAGTGCATCGTGCATCGTCTGCGGCAGACGGGCCAGAAATCCCGTGCGGACGGGCTTCATCACCGCCAGCCCCATTCCGTTGGCTGCGGCATACTTCGGGCCGAGCACCCCTGCCTCGTATTCGTAATCCAGGTAGTTGTGCTGAATCAGGCAGAAATCCCAGGCCGGGGTGTATACCACCACCTTCTTGAACAGCTGCAGGCTGTCGTGGAATGAGAAGCCCATGAAGCGGATCTTGCCCTGGGCCTTCAGCCGCTCCATCTTTTCGATGAGCCGGTAGGGCAGCACATAATCCTTCCACGCGCGGTGCATGATCATGTGAATATGATAGAAGTCGATCACGTCCGTACCAATGGTACGGCGCGACTGGTCGAAGAACTTTTCGAAATCATCCACCGACCGCATCTCCCACCACGGCATCTTGGAGGTGACATACACCCGGTCGCGCCAGCCTCCGGCCAAAGCACGGCCCACCGCCTGTTCGCTCTCTCCGCCCAGGTAGACACGCCCCGTGTCGATATAGTTTACACCGCCTTCGATGGCACGGCGTACCATGGGCGTGGTCTGGTCGAAATCTACGTGTCCGTTCTTCATCGGCAGCCGCAGCATACCGAAACCCAGCGCCGAGACCTTCACGCCAGTCCGCCCCATCGGGCGGTACTGCATCTGCGGATTGTAATTGAGAATCTCTCTCGACAACCGCTCCCGTACGACTTGTTTTTCAACCTCCTGCGCCAGGGCTTTCGGACCGATTATCGCACTGGCAGCTGCGGCAAAAAGTCCGCTTTTAAGAAAATCACGTCTATCCATATCGCTTCCCGTTTATCTATCTGACCCCCGGTCAAACAGAATTATGACCGTTATGTCTGCAGCAAAGGTAATCTGGCGGGAAGCAACCGACGTAACGATTTCATGGAAGAATGTGCGGCTTTTACGGATTATGAATACCTATAAATTGAACGACGAGGATCTGCAATAGAACCCTCGCCGCCGCATCTTCGTTTTTCAAACGCCGGTTTATGCCTTCAGCACCTTGCCGATACGACGCATCTCACGGCTGATGTTCGCCTCGGAGATCTTCGCATAGCGCCGTGTCATGTTCGTATTCGTATGGCCCAGAATCTTGGCGATGATGTCGATCGGCATCCCGTATTCAATCGCCAGCGTAGCGAACGTATGGCGCGCCAAGTGCGTGGTCAGATGCTTGGAAATCTGACAAATATCCGCTATCTCCTTCAGGTAGGCGTTCATCTTCGTATTCGACGGAACGGGCAGCAGTTTGCCCCGCGCTCGACAGTTGGCATCGTCACGGTACTTCTCCAGCAGGGCCGCCGCCTGCGGAAGCACCGGAACGCGGCTCATCACCGAGGTCTTCTCCCGCGGTTTATGGATCCACAGCTGTCCCTCCTCGTCCGTCGTGAAGTGTTCCCGCCGCAGGTGGTCGACATCCGTGAAGGCCAGTCCCGTCAGCGCGCAGAAGCAGAAGACATCCCGAATGCGGTCCAGACGCTCGTTGGGCATCGGTCGCTTCAGCAGCAGGTCCAGCTCCGCTTTTGTCAGCGGCACCTTGACATTCGTCTTGTCGATCTTCATCTTATAGTAGCGGAAGGGATTCTTCTCGATCCATTCGTTGCGGACCGCATAGAGCAGGAAATTCTTCAAACAGCAGAGTAGATTGACCGCCCCGTTGTTGTGGCAGTTGTAGGCTGTCTGCATATAGGTGTTCAATCCATCGACGTAGGCGTAGTCGACCGTCTCCAGCGGAAGATCCTCCTTGCCGTACATCTGACGGATATATTCGGTCATGTAGCGCAGCAGGCGGTGGTACTTGTTGGCCGTGAGCTGTGTGATGCGGGTGCCGACCTCCTGCTGCCGTTTCTCGCAGTATTTGCCGAACTCCGCCAGCAGCATCCGGCTCGAAGTGGCGGAGCCCAGCAGTTGTTTGACGGCAAAGCAGGTCGGCGTCCTGTTCTCCTGGATCAGCCGGTCATAGGCGGCAAGGATCGAGGCCCGGTAGCTGGCGATGATGCGGTTGATCTGCTGGTCGACCTCGTCCTTGTAGAGCGAACGTTCGAGGCGCTGGTTCCAGCGATCCGGCTCAATCTGGCACTGCGTGTAGACTTCGGTCGACTGGCCGGTCGTGGTGATGCGGGCATAGATCGGGGCCTTGCCCTTTTTCGTGA